>CACEMW010000054.1:0-17432 GCA_902560705.1 uncultured Verrucomicrobiota bacterium | reverse complement strand
GGCCGTATTGTTTACCTTCACTGCATTCGCTCAAGCTCAAGTCATTTTTGATGACTTCAATGATGGCAATGATGATGGTTGGGAACAATTCAGTCCACTGGACATGGTGGGAGCCAGTTCGGTGTTCTCCTTTCCAGATGTCGGAGATGACAACAAAAGCTACCGGCTTTTCAGCCCAGCACCTCCTGTCCCTGATGCCGGCCCCGGTCGTAGCTTCACCTACCGCACTCCGGTGTATTCTGACTTTTACGCAGCAGTTGACGTTCTGGATTGGGTCAACGACGTTGATCAAGCTTTCGGGCTCCTCCTCCGGGTCGACAACATCGGTCTGGGACAGACCACCGGTTATGTACTCAACTACGATCCTCAGCAGGCCTCCGGCAACCGCGCCCAGATCCATTTCAATTCAGTCACGGGCGAGGCATCTGTGGACACAATTGGTGCTGCGGACATCACCCTGGAAACCGGCCACGATTACCGCATCGTCGTAGAAGTAGCTGGGAACACATTTACTGGAAAAGTATACGACCACCTCGACCTGAGCCAGCCAGTAGTGACCTACAGTGGTGTGGACGAAACATACAGTGAGGGGATGACAGGGCTCTTCAACTATTATCGAGGCGGCGAGGTCACCGACAGCGACATCGGAATCGCTGACTCCACCTTCGACAATTACTATACGTCAGCAGAAACCCCTGCTGCCATTGCCAACGAAGCCTACTATGGTTTCTCAGGAGAACCCTACGTTGTTGCCTTGAGCCCGGCCAATCGATCGGCCTACCAGTCAGCGACCGTCGGCCTGCATGCAGACATTCTGCTGCCAGACGGAACCAGCGGAGCCGAGGTCACTTTGACGCTCAACGGTATCGATCGCACCGCACAAATCAGCCAGTCCACCGATGGAAACAAGCTCAAGGTGTCCTATAACAGTCTGGAAGCCAACCGTGTTTACGATGCGGTGCTGGAATTAACCGGCAACCAGAACGTTGGCCGCACCGAGTGGACTTTTGACACCTTCGAGCAAAGCTATCTGACCTCCAATGAGGTCATGGTCATTGAGGCAGAGGATTACAATTACAATGGCGGTTCTTATATCAACCGCCCCGTTCCATCTGGATTCAAGGAATCCGGACAGAGTGTCAACAGTGGCGACCAAGCCTACCTTGACCGAGAGGGTATCCCCGATGTGGATTTCTTTGATTACAGCGATACAGCGGGTGAAGAAGCCCTAGCCATTTACCGGGCATGGGATCCAGTCAACACGCAGGCGGGATCTTCCGAAACAGCCAATGTCGCCCAGCCAGATGGACAGGACCCCGCAGTCAACGACACCACACGCAAGGCATCTCTTGACGTGAGCTTGCCCGAATATCAGGTCACCGGGACCCGCGGAGGAGAATGGCTGAATTACACCAGAGAATTTCCGAATGGAGAATATCACGTGTATCTCAGGGCCGCATCCAGAGCCACCCAATCCATTTATCTAGACCAGGTCAGTGGCAACACCTCTGGCACAAACCAATCGACCGACCGTCTGGGCACTTTTCAGATGCCCAACATGGGCATCAAGTCCAACTACCGCTTTGTCGCTTTGACTGGTGAGGACGGAAGCCGCGTCAAACTCAACCTGAATGGCAAACAAACCATGCGGCTGTCCATTGGTACGGAGGATAACAACCGAGTCAACAACACCACCTCCTTGAATTACCTTCTTTTTGTACCAGCCACCGAGGAAGAAGCGCCACCGAAAGAGACTCTGAGCATTGCAGGGGCAGCCACGGTAAACGGTGATTACACGGAAGTTACAGGGGCCGTTTTTGAACCCGGTAAGATCACCGTGCCAGCCACTGCGGCCATGCAGTTTTTCAAGATTCTGGTGCCAGCAGCGTCAGCAGCAAGCTTTGCCATCGACTCAGTCTCGGTTCAGGGGGATGCCCTGACCATCACCTACACGCCCTGAGGCAGACCCAAAACACTCATGAACCGGATGAAGCTTCTGCAGGTCATCCGGTTTTTTGTGGCCCAATCCTTGTCTTGCCTCCATCCAAAGGTATTGTTGGTCCATGAGTATTGTCACGAAAGTCGGCGACCAGGGAAATACCCGTTTGATGTTCAATCGAGAGGTCCCCAAGGAGGACCCCAGGGTGGATGCATACGGAGCCGTCGACGAGCTGAGCACAGCCATGGGCATGCTGCGCGGCAAACCAGAAACCGCACCGGATCTGAAAGAACGCATCCTTACGGTCCAAAAGCAGCTCATTGGCTTGATGGGCGAAGTGTCCACACCACCGGAATTGATGGCCAAATACAAAGAGTCGGGCTATCAGTGCATCACCGAAAGCGACCTTGAGTTCATCGAATCGCGCGTAAGCGATCTGGAATCGCAACTGGGCCCTTTCACGACATGGAGTCTACCTGGAGGCAGTGAACTGGGTTCGCTGGCGGATTGGGCGAGAACCATCTGCCGCCGCGCTGAGAGGAAAATATGTGCCCTGCATCATACCTCCCCCATTGACAATCGGGTGGTCATAGTATACCTCAACCGAATGAGTGACTGGCTGTGGCTAGAAGCTAGAGCCCTGGACGGACATTAGTCGATCGACTGATAGAGCTCAGGCAGGCTAAGGGCTCCGAAGGTGAGGGTTCAGAGACTCAATCCGCCGAATCGTAAAGGGGCAGAACTTGCTGTCTGAAGTATTGCATGAGATCCCATGCCCGGGTTACCTGACTGTGGGTTAAGGTTACTCCCACCATATCACGGGCTTCTGCAGCGCCACTGGCATTTTTCTCCGCAGCTAGGTGCAACCAGGCAAAAGAGGCTACGGGATCAGAAACCACCCCACGCCCCTCATAATACCAAAATCCCGCTAGTTGCTGTGCCTCAGGAAGGCCAGCCTCGGCAGCTCTCAAACACCAACGAAAGGCTTTCCTGATGTCCGATTTAACAACCACGCCTTTCTCATATTGCCGAGCGCATCTGAGCATGGCGCTAGGCTTCCCTTGCGCGGCCGCTTTGAGAGTCCATTGATGACTTAATTGCAGATCCTGAATCTCGCCTATGCCATCCCTCGCGAGCAGGGCCAACGTATCACTAGCATCGGCAAAGCCAAGGCCTGAAGCCTTTTCGAGGAATGTTTTGGATTTGGCGAAATCCTGAACTCCTCCATTGCCGTTGCAGTGCAGGAGTCCCAGCGCATAGAGTCCCTCCGGCTCCTTTGAGGCCAAAGTATACAATTCGATGGCTTTCTCAATGTTGGGTTCAACCCCATCACCATCACGATAGGCATGGCCGAGCTTGATCTGCGCGTCGGGCTTACCAACCTGGGCATCTCTCAAAAGCTCTTTCACCTCCGCCGAGGTAGCCTCTTTCCATAAGTCTTTCCAAAAGCTCGCTGACTTGCTGGATTCAGCAGCCTCCATGGGCGTATGACACCCCAGCAAAAGGCATGCGATGATGATGATGGATAGATGATGATGCATGGTTGAGCCAGAGGCAAAGCGAGAGAAATTTACCTCAATACCATTGTATACTATCGGAGGCTTTGAGCGATCGATTAAATCCATTTTACCCGGTTCACCCACGTTACGATGAGGCCTTCCAGTGGCAAATTACCACACATGAGCAGGCTCGCAAAGGGAACCGGATATCCTGCCAGTCATGAAAAAAGAATCTCGGGGTTCAAGGATAGGTATCGTGAGAAGGTTGGTGCGGCTAAAAGGATTCGAAACTTCACGGGATTATCTCCCACTACGACCTCAACATTTGGGGCGTATTGGGTTCCGACCAGACCCACTAGGACCTACCAGGTCTCGTCTTGTTTGTTACGGGTTTGTTGCGTCTTTCGACGAGGTTGTTTTGACAAACATCCCGCCCACTGTCAGCTCGATGATTCTGTGTATGACACCTGGTCAATATTTGGCGGCAAGAAATCTAAAGAAAGTTGAAGCTAAGTTTGACCTACAACACAAATTTTACGATGTAGGTTAAAACACCGGCAAAAACGATAATGCATAAAAATGCAATGACTATACCGGCAAGCGCTAGGCCCATGCCTTGCAAGTTTTCGATTAAAGACCTAAGCATGCGGTGACACGCCAGCCAGTCTGCCATGTCTTGCAAGTTTTTGAGTAAAAATTTAGGCCACTCCATAAACTGTCGGTATCTATGTGCCGGACTGGTTGCTTGCGACCAGGGTGTGTTCCTCCCAAATCTGCCACACGTCGGTCTTGTTCCCGTATCCCTCAGCGTTACCTATCAGATTCATGTGAACGTGCGTCTGAGCTAGGTTTTGGACTATCCATCTGCCTAGCTTTCCAGAAAGCCTGTGCTTGCGCAGATAGTCCTGCAGATCGTCGGAGGCGGTTATTGGCGGTATGTCCAGCTTACGGTCCTCACGGACTAGTTTCAGGAAGCCCTCCAAGTTGCGGAAAGTCTCCCGCTGGACGGTGTGGATCTTACCGTATCCGTCATCCATGTTGCGTTTGACGATGATCATATCAATCGTTGCTCACCACAGTACAGCCTTTAGGTGCTGTGTGTGTAGCGACTAGCTTGCCTTCTTCGTAAAACTCGAAAATCTCAGTGACGGTATCAATTGAAAGGCCTAAATCCTCAGGCTCTGCTCGGTCCTCCTCCTCAGACGAGTCAAAGCTGCCATTGTTCCAGCAAAGTTCGTCAAACTCAGCCAGCACCTGACGATCATTGAGTTTTTCGCACAGGTCCTGGATGAAGAATTTATCCTGACTTGGCTTTTCTTGTAGCTCGTTGGAGCTACCTATCTCGGCCATCAAAACTGTTTCAAGCGCTTCATCAAATAAACCTACAATATCCCACAAACTGTCAAAGCTACCTTCTCGCCATGGATAAATGTTACCTTGGGGACCTTGGAACTTTTGTTTGATTGTGATCATTCGTCGAATTGAATCACAAAATATTGTCAGTTGGCAATGCCCTGCCCTGATAGAAAAACCGGCCAGCAATTGCTCACTGACCGGAGCGTTATGGTTGGTTGTTACACTGCTGAGCTGATGCTCACAAAGTCACCAGGTGGTTGATGATGCTGTAACCAGTAGTCAGTGCTACTTCCTCTGGCAATTCCTGGGGCTGCTTGACGATGATCACAGCTCAATCCTCAAAGTCATAAATTGATGTCAATTCTAGCCACAGCTTAGTCACCGATTAGGTGCGTGCGGGCATTCATGTCAGCAAACAAATACTCAATACCAAACGGTGTCTTAATAACAACCTGCGACTCACTCACCTGACGAAGTAAGGTCTCGGGGTCAACCTTATCGTTTACGATGTATTCAACTACAGGCGCGGGGTAACCATGGGTGGTGCCATGCTTGCTCACTACAAGCTCATCGCAGCCCTCTGATAGGACTTTATAACTTTCTATGACGTCCTCTGGCAAAATTTCCTCGTCTTCGTCATCCCAAAACGACAGGGCGAATTCAAATGCGTAAGGTGCTTTAATGCCGTAAACCTCAATTACGTTTTCCTCCACAATTTTGCGGCAGACGTGCTTGATTTGTATGGTTTTGAGACCATATATGGTCTTCATAGGTCATTCATTGATATCAATTTTTAGCAGTGTTTCTAGCGATTCCTTCTACACGTAAATTACCGCTGATTTACGTCAACAAAAACCGGCCAGTGCGTGAACACTGACGCCTGAAACCGAAATACCAGACAGACTCGGCTTTTATGCGGTTACCGAGTGGGCGATGATAGTGTTCGCTTTTGTCATTTGCCACTCACACACCAACCCGCACCGCTGTGATCTGGTTTTCGGACCTGATAGCCCACCCGCCGGGGGTGTGGGGTTACAGTGAACTCATGACGGAATCACCTCACTGTGTTGGGACACACACATAGGGTGTCTTTCATGCTGGCTTTCGTTGTGACGCAGTTTGTTTCAAAGCATGACGATTTTAGCCATCAGAACACTGCAAAGCCTCACAAAGCCTCTGAGCATGCAGAATTGGAAAACTACATGTCCACCTGACGACACGTCGTCCTCAGGGTGACAGGTATTGGTTGTTTAGAACACAGCAAAGCTCTCCGCGACGAACGAGATACGGAATAAGACACCGATACCCGTCCCTGCTGTTGGATACTCAGGGGCGGGTTTTTTGTGGCGGGATTAGTGCGAATTACATTGGTTGATGAGATGCTTTGTTTTGACCACTTTGAGCATTCCGTAGACCAACACTGCGTAAATAACTTCAACAATTGAGTAATTAAACGGTTTGGAAGGCTCTGAAACGGATGGCACAAAGTATGCTTATATCACAAAGAGTAGACCGAGTGGTCTAAATATTTTCATAACGACACCCGACATCGCGACACCTGAGGAACCAAGCCCCACTAGCAACACGTTGCATTGCTAGTGGGGCTTTTTCGTGCCTAGTTACGGCTCTGAAAGTCCTGTGCTTTCTCCACTGAGCTGAACACAGGGCTTATGCGCTTGCCTCGGCCTGAGTAAACTCTGACACCGATACCCGCTCCTGCTGTTTGATACTCAGGGACGGTTTTTTTCGTGGCATGATTAGAGCTAATTACTCTGGGTAATGAGATGTTTTGTTTTAACCACTTTGAGCATTGTGTGGACCAAAACTGTGCAAATAACCCCAGTAATTGATCAATTAAACGCTTTGGGTGGCTCTAAACCGTGTGGCACATACTATGCTGACCACAGACGGCTAGTCCGGGTGGACTAGTCCGCATACATACGATAAGTGGATCTGGAACTAAACCCCATCAGTAATACCATGTGTTGCTGGTGGGGTTTTTCTGTGGCGGAATGTATTGTTCTGTGGCGTGTATAGAAGCATGAGAAAGCCCGTGTTCAAATTGTTCTGCTTGCTGCTTTGTGCGGTCAGCCTTTGGGGATGCGGGGGGAGGAAGGGAGTGACTTTCTACGACGGAAGGCTTACCTACGACATTATTGGTGTCCAGGTGACGATTACTCATTGTAATGAAGCAGTGGATGGTGATTTGGAGATACCGGCAGAGATTGCAGGGCTGCAGGTCGCCAGCATTGGGGCAGGGGCTTTTGTAAACTGCGGCAGACTGACTTCCATCACCATCCCTGACGGCGTCACCAGCATCGAGAATTGGGCCTTCCATAGATGCAGCAGTCTGACCTCGGTCAGCATCCCCAATAGCGTTACGACCATTGGGGATTTCGCATTTGCAAATTGCTTTGGCCTGAACTCGATTACCATCCCACAAGCATTTCACAGTGAAGCCGAAGCAAGCCGCTTAAAACTCGATAAATTATGGCCTAACGACTTCTCCCTGCCTGATAGCTCCAGCAAGTAAACAAGCCAGAGCATCCGCCTACCTCCTACTCAAGTAATCCTGCGCTTTCTCCACCCAGCTGAACACAAGACCGATGCGCTTGCCGCGGTCTGAGTAGATTTTGACACCTGACCGGCTGGAGAGCTGGATGGCTCGGTCTCCTCGCTCGTTGGTGTAGATGATGCGTCCTCGGGGTTGGGGGCATATATGGACCTAAATCGCTCCTGGTTTCTCCTGTGACCGGCTTTGTTAGCTGAGATGGACAATATGCCTGCACCAACCCGCCCGCATGTCATAGAGCCTCTCAGGTTCCAAAATTGACAACTCATAGGTGGGAGATTTTTGATAGGTCGCAGGTGTATTACAGCTGTCGGTAGCTGAGGTGAGATTTTTTTGGCGTGGTGGTTTGGTTTGATGTGTGTAAATACAGTTATGGGCAAAATAATTGCTGGCTGGTTAGTAATGATTGTCACCACCGTAGCTGTATTATTTGGGGGCATATTTAGTGCAACGTATCCCGAGGAGAATGGCGCGCCAATCGCTAGTCCTATATTGTTGTGGTTTATCGTATTTGGATCTAGCTTTACCGGCTACTGGGTATCAGTCCGCTTTGTAGTTCAATCTCGAGCTGATGACCCAGCCTCCTTGAACAACTCCACAAACTCCGAGTGCAAGTCCTGAATCGCTGATAGCCTTCTAGCGCAGAAATGCCGCTCCGAATCAGTAGCTTCGTCTAGCAAAGCCAGGATGACTTTCACAACCAAACCTGTGGCGTAGTTCTAGTTTTTGTCATTCAGCATGCGCAATGAGACGGGTATGCTAATCATTTGCTAGGAAGCCTGCGTCTAACCCCTAACCCATGCTGAGAAGCATGTTAGAATTCCTCACAGTCACTGGTATGATTTCACCAGTCATTGAGTGGGGATTTCCAAAAATGAACACTCATTGGCTTTGTAAGGAACTTCATGCATTCCCCCGCTGTGATGACACCATCGCTTGATCAAAAGCTCTCACAGGCTTTTTTTGATCTGAAAAAGCCCCATATATGCTCCTAATACTTCGTTTCACCCAGCGTCTTGCCCTGAGCAGGTTCCAAGGCAGTTCATAGATTCTGAGGTAGTCGCCTGAGTAGGCTTCAGCAACCAGCTTGGCTTCTTTAACTCGACTCAACCGCTTGGCTGTTTTGGGGTCATTGCACTGAATCCAACAAATGCCAGGTGCGACTTTCCATGTGGTTGGATAAAGCTCCTCCACTGAGGATGCGCTTTGAACTTCTGGTGAAAGCATCATCGCAGCACCTCCGCGGCTGGAGACCAGATGGGTCCCAGTTCTTTGGAAAGTAGCTCTGGCCTTCGCTCTGGCTTGGTTCCAGCTAGCTTCCTCCAAAGCAGGTGGGCTTGGTCTAGTGATAACCCCAGGTAAGCCTTCAAGAAATCGAGTGTGCGATTGGAGGACCCAGGCCAACACCCATCTGCTGAACAACACCAGGTGTGCCGGTTGTTCTTGTAATCGGTAGATACCCTGAAACTGGCTTTAGGTAGCCAGGATGGATGAGATGGTAGTGGGCATTTGCTAGGAGGACTGTCAGCTTGCATTCTCATGGAACGATTCGGAAGTAGTAGTTCGATGGCATCGAGCAGGTTCAATCGATGCTCCAGGTGGGCGTAGGGGTCATGCTTCATGACTAGGATTGCTTTGGTTGAGGGTTTGGTGATTGCTGAGGGCTTGGTGGACCTCATCCAGGACGTAGTAAAGACGTCCTCCTATGCGTGTATGAGGAATGAGCCCATCCTCCACACGGCGCTTCCAGGTTCGCATACTGGGCCTGGATTGTTCAGTGAACAGCGATTCGAGTAGTTCAGTCGTATTGATCAATTTCATTGGATCTGTACATGGCTCCTTGGCAAATGAGACAGCTTCAGGAGAGGTACACAGGTCGCCCTGCTTTCAGGTTGCTGATGGTTAAAACTCCACAGGTGGATAGCCTGGGGAGATGACAGTGGATCTGCCACGGAAGGAGGTATGAATTACTAAAAAACAAACTCCACATTCATATCGTACCAGGTTCATGGAAGCGGTCTATGACAAAACCGGCGAAAGCTGAAAAACTTGCCCGTCAGTCAGTCTGTGATCTGACCCTGTGCGAAGACCTCCCCCACCCCAGTCTTCATTCAGTTACTTTGATTAGTTCTTTGATTAGTTAGTGCTACTGATCAGTAGTGGGTGTCGCTACTAATCAGTAGTGGGGGTCGATACTGATCAGTAGTGGGTCAGAGGCCCCAGAACACATCAACCCCGAACCAGTGACCTGATCCGGGGTTGTTTCGTATCCACCTTGATGAGTGGCTCAGGTCACTTCCACAGTTTAAAGAACTTCTCGGATTCCTTCTCAGTGACTAGAGCTTTGTAGTGGCGGTGAAGCATGGTTGGTGAGTTACCTAGGTGCAGAGCTGCCTTGCTTTCATCCTGATAGTAGTTGAGCCAATGTGAGGCTGCTGTGTGCCTCATAGCGTTGTTTGGCCACTTCTCAATACCAGCATCAGTTCGGACCTTCTCAAAGCGTTCTCGGAGGTTTCTGAGGGGTTTTACGCGGCTCCACCAGCGCTTGTGTTTAGGCAGCATTTTGATCACTCGACGAGTGCGTGTCTTGGCTGCATTTGCCCCGACTATGAGATAGCCGTCCCGCTGACTCAGTTCCTCAACTTGAGATGCTTCACTGACTCTGAGCCCCATGCACAGCCGGAGCCAGAGATGGCCCTGGAGCTCGTCTGGACAGGTGTGAATCAGGGCTTCAACTTCATCGTTTTCCAAGGTGCCAATCTGCTTGCCAGCGGTCTTTATTTTGTCACCAGTCAGGTCAATCGCCTTGCCCATGTAATTGTGCTTATAGGCCCACTGATAGAACGATGCAATGCGGCCTTTCTTGTATTCGCTGTTGCGGGTTTTTCGAAGACCGCGCTCAACGGCGAAAGTAGTGTGGTGCGGGAGCATCGAATCTGGATCGAGCAAACCGAGGAATTCGTTTAGGACCCAACCCATCTGTTTGATGTATTGGTCACAGAGCTTCCGGTTTCTGAGGTGATCGAGGTAGCGAGTTGTAGCTTCTTTAAAGGTCAGGCTCTCAACTAGATAGGCTGACTTGTATGCTTTCCAAACCTCTAGTAGGGAGAGGTCGTTGTCCCAAATGGACTGGATGACTTCGTCATCCTGAATGCTTGTCTTCATTGTCTGGCGACATGCATGCGATATGGTGCGGCTAAAAGGATTCGAACCTTCACGGGATTATCTCCCACTACGACCTCAACGTAGCGCGTCTGCCAATTCCGCCATAGCCGCCCAAAGGGGGGAGATTGTTAACGGATTGTCCTCCGATGGGCAAGCAGAATCATGAAACTAAGCGCCCAGGACGAATCAGTGATTTCATAAGTTTAGGAAAAGGACCTTTCCCTGGTTGAAATATGGAAGTCATACCAACGCGCACATTTGCACGAGACTGTGCCATGGCATCAAGCAATCGATGAATACCTTGAGCATTTGGCATCAAACAAGCGCTCCAGGGGTTACGTCAATTCTATGCGCTGGGTGCTCAAGGAAATGGGAAGATGCATGGGGATTCGCTTGCCGGTCTGTGCGCACACTACCCAAAAAATGCAGTCGATTTTGGACCGTTTTGAGAATGCCAACCACAAGCGAAGCCGTTTGAGTTCGTTTTACAATTGGGCGTTCAAGAAAAGGTATTTGTGCGAACCAGTGCTACTGGATACTGAAAGAAGGCGAAGCAATGACCACCAAATTGGCGCGCTATCAAATACCGAAGTAACAGCTCTGCTTCAAAGCTGTTCTGATGAGCTGATTGGGTATCTCTGGCTTTCCCTCGGTCTCGGCCTTTGCGTGGCGGAGGCGAATCGGGTCCATGAGCTTGAATGTCGTGATGGATGCTTGATTGTGGGCGCCGGTGCATCCAAAACGCGAACACAGCGAATCATCGAGCTGCTTCCAGGGCATGTGCCGTATTGGGACTCAGTAAGCCCTGTTCGCTATGTCCGAGGTCAGATGGCTAGACTACGCAGCGATATCATTGTGTCTGAACTTCGCCTGACCCCATGGGCCAGAGATCGGCGCATTCCCCGAACTTATGCCTACGGTGGGGCCCGATCCAGTTTGATCCCGCCTGCCAAGCCTTGGCATGGAGCCGACCGTCGGGATGAAACGAGACTACTCTTTCTGATGCACCAATTGAAACTGGCACCCGATTACGAACCGCTTCCCTGCTTTCTGGATGGAGGGAATATGGTGAGTGATGCCTCCGTGAACTCATCAAAGCATGCGCAAATGCTCCGTGACACCACCTTTCACGCCACGGCCCAAGCCTTGCTGGAGGATGTGGCCCATCAGCTGATGAAGGATGGCTATCAGGTGACGCGCGTTCCCGGCATCTCCAACCCCGCTCAGCAATGGTTTCTGACCTACAATAACGTTTTGATGGACTTCAGACATGGGTAGTCATTTGTCATCATGCCTAGCTACAACATGCCAAAGATGGACGCGTATGCAGCGAGCGTTTACCGAGACCATGGCTTTGAAATACAGCCCATCCATTTCAGCACCCTCTATCGGCAAGGCGAGGCCATTCGATGCTTCGCCAATGTGACCCGAAGACAGCCGGACTTCCTGGTTGATCGCCATGAAACCATAGATCTGACCGGGTATTTGCGCATTCACCGCATCCCGGCCTGGGAATCCACAAACGTGGCCGGGCTGGATTGATGGGCTGTTGCTGGGAGGAAGCTCCTCTTGATGATCACAGACCATGAGATAGGTTGATGGCCATGAAGAAGGCGCATCTCCCTACCAAGATCTGTCCTGTATGCCAGCGGCCCTTCAGCTGGCGCAAGAAATGGGAACGAGACTGGGAGCAGGTGCGCTACTGCTCCAAACGGTGCTCCGTACAGGGTCGCTCCAAGGCATCCCAACCATAGCTGTGGCTATCAGCACCGTGTTTTGCTTTTCAGGCAGCACGGACATCCCTCATAGTGCGGTCATGTCGCAGGTCATTGCCATTGTCGGACGCCCCAATGTGGGGAAGTCCGCCCTCTTCAATCGCATCGTTCGCAAGCGAATCGCCATCGTTCACGACGAACCCGGTGTCACGCGCGATCGCATGCTGATCGAGGCGGAATGGCATGGGCGCCCCTTCACACTGGTTGATACCGGGGGAATTGGCCTGCGCCGGGGAGAAAAATCCGAAGACGTGATTACGTCAGCGGCCATGGATCAAGTGTCCCTGGCACTGGAGTCTGCCTCGGTCCTGTTCTTTGTGGTCAACGTGCAGGAGGGGCTCCTGCCCCTTGATCAGGAGGTTGCTAGCCGACTTCACGCATCGGGCAAAACTATCCTGGTGGTGGGCAACAAGGCCGATCATGCAGGCTACGATGGCGATGCTGAGCCCCTGGCAGCTCTAGGCTTTGATCGCATCTTTCCGGTTTCAGCCATTCATGGCCGTGGCATCGAGAACCTCATGCAGGCGGCGATGGCTGGGCTGCCCGAAAGCCTCGAGACCAACGAATGCGAGGAGCCGACACCGGAAGAAAACGCTGCCTTGAAGCTAGCGATCGTTGGGCGCCCCAACGTCGGAAAGTCGAGTATCATCAATGCCTTCGCTCAGTCCGAACGCGTGATTGTCAGCCCCATTGCCGGAACCACGCGCGACTCGGTGGACGTGCCCATAGCAATCGAGAATGAAGGGCAGCGGCATGCCTATGTCCTGATCGACACCGCCGGCATTCGTAAGAAAAGACGGGTGGCGGACTCGGTGGAGTTTTTTAGTGTCAAGCGGGCCGAAGATTCCATTGAGCGCTGTGACATCGCCATCCATGTCATGGATGCCCAGTGTGGGGTGACGGTGCAGGACAAGAAAATCGCCGGCAAGATCGTCGAGGCCAAGAAAGCCTGCATCCTGGTCGTCAACAAGTGGGATCTTTACGAAAAGTCTATCGCCGAGGCCCGCGACGAAATTCAGGGTTCGGTGAACAAGAAGCGCAGTACCAGCAAGTGGCTGACGTCACTCTCGGACTTCGGCCAGTGGGTTCAGGAGCAGCTGTTTTTCATGGACTACGCACCGGTGATTTTCACCAGCGCCGAATCGGGTTTCCATCTCGATCGTCTCCTAGAAGCGATTCGTTTCGTCGCTGACCAGCTCAAGCAGCAAATTCCCACCTCTCTGCTCAATCGTACCCTGCACGATGCGGTCAATCATCGACAGCCCGTCTCCAAACAGGGAACACGGCTGAAATTCTATTACGCCGCTCAGGTCCGGCAAGTCCCTCCCACGTTTCGCATGTTCATCAACCGGCGTGACCTGTTTTCCGACCAATATACGAAGTATCTGGCAGGTAAGATGCGAAAGGCTTTTGGTTACGAGGGATGCCCGGTGATCTTCGAACCGCGCAGTCGGCCCAAGGCCGTTGAATCCATTCGGTCGCGCAAGCCCCTCCAGAAGAAAACCGTCAAAAAACGTATTGGGTCAGAGGCACAAACACCCGCACGCGGCCAGACCAAGGCAGCTGCAAAGCCCGGTTCTGCAGCGCCATCGCGATCCAAGAAGGCATCTCGCACCAAGAGTCGAACCGCTGGGGGACGATCCAAGGCTGAGGGACGAAAGAAACGGTAGAGGTATTCTCCTGGTCCAGGAGCCGGCGCTGATGCATTCCCCCGACAGCCCTTACTCGGGCTTATACCCCCGCCACATCCAGACCAAGGTATCGGCCAGGGTATGCTCGAACACCCTTCGGTCGCAGTGTCGGGAGTCACGGCTGAAAAGGTAACGGTAGTGGTAACCTTTGGCCTTGAGTGCGGCTGCAGTGCGGTGATTGGCCATGACCCAGTTGTGGTAGGTCTCTTCGGGGTCCTGGGCTCGATTGTCGAATTCGGAAACATGAGTGAAGATGCGCAGAGGCTTGGGTTCAGTAGTTTCTATCAATCGCATGCTGGAATGGTATTCCCAGGCTCCCAGAGGATAGTAGGCCTCCTCCGAGGCATCGTCATCCTGCTGATCGACAAAAGTGCCTGAGTAGGTGATCAAGCGGCGAAAAAGATCCGGGCGAAACCAACCCATGGTCAGAGCAGCCGCCCCCCCCCGAACTGCACCCCATCACTCCCCGCCCCCCAGGGTCTTCGGTCAGGGCAAAGTTGGGATAAGCCTCTCGAAGGGCAGCCTGACTCAGCACTGATGGTAA
The DNA here is from genome assembly GCA_902560705.1 of uncultured Verrucomicrobiota bacterium. Classification (GTDB taxonomy): domain Bacteria; phylum Verrucomicrobiota; class Verrucomicrobiia; order Limisphaerales; family AAA164-E04; genus UBA7971. Next base: position 2,891 of record CACEMW010000054.1, on the reverse strand, counting down.
CACTTCGTGATGAATGAAGAGGGCCAGACGATCGCTCATAGTATCGTATTCCAGCCCTCGCTGACTGTTCTTGCCATCGTTCCCACCGTTTTGAACGGAAATCGCGACAAAGGCTGGCAGTCGTCGCTTGGCATCCTTGGAAATCGTAAGATTATCGAGCGCATGACGCACCAGGTCGAGGCGGCTTGGCCCGTCATGCATCACCAGAAAGGGTGCCTTATCTCCATCCTTATAGGCTGCCGGAACATACACGAAAATGCGGCGCTCCTTTCGTACCGGCTTGCGATCCGGTTCTAAGGTAGCATCATCCCCCTTGAAGTAACGACTTTCGGCCAAGGGCATGGTGAATTCGAACAGACGTCCCTTGGGATTGCCTCGATCGGTCAGATCAGGGTCGAGGGTGTATTCCGGACCAATGACATAATCGCCATCACCTTCACTGGAAACTGTCTCACTTTGAGCGCTTGAAGCTGCCACCCCTTCGTCTTGAGTAGAGTCACTGCTGGCATCCTGATCCAAGTGGTCCTGGATCCATCGAGCTAAGGTCGAGCTTCCTCGACCATAACCCCCAGGCAAAGGGCGCAAATCGCGTACCTGAAGAGCAGGAGGTTCGCCCCAGTGATCTGGAAAAGGCTTCAATACCTGCGCATGCAAGCCAACTGAGAAGGCCAGCCCACACATCAGACATCCCATGAGCAGCCAGGGAAGAAAGGTGTTCGAGCGCCTTCGGGACAAGCCAAAACGGTGGGAGGCAGCCTTCGAGTCCAGCGCCCCAGCAGTCGCCACTAGAGGGGTTTCACAAAGGGATGTTTCCATGAGTGAGAGCATGACTTAGAGCACGTCTCGGGGGCAAGCCAAACCCTTGCATGCAAGGGCGCGAGGCACGACTCCATGATCGACCTTACATCAGAATCACTCTAGTATGACTCAATGGATGACTCGCAAATCGAAGCCTTAAAGGAAAAAGTTCAAGCCATGCTGAGGGAACTGGAGGCAGAGCTGCATGCATCCGCTGGAAACGAGGCGGTGGTCACTCTGGATACTTCGATCGGCAGGCTGTCACGAATGGATGCCATGCAGCAGCAACAAATGGCTCTCGAATTGAAACGTCGAAAGGAGCAATACCGCCTGCGTCTGGAAAATGCCCTCAAACGCATGGATCAGGGGATCTATGGCCGGTGTGGACGTTGCAAAGGCCCCATCACCGCTGAGCGGCTGGAGATTCGGCCCGACGCAGTGCTTTGTGTTCGTTGCGCGACGCCGAAATAGCGCTTGCTCATCAGAGCATTGAACGATCCGAAGGCTATCCTTGAACTTTCTTCACTTAGGGGCTTGTCAGCTCACTGCCGACGCTTAGGAGGCCACGCAGGCCTTTAATAAATAAGACCATGACGACTTAGGTATTGTCATTCCAAATGGGTAGAATTACTTTAAAAGGATGGTCCCCTCAAACTCCTTCTGTAAGCGCTATCACTGCCTTGCCTTCACGCTCATCGAATTGCTGGTGGTAATTGCGATTATTGCGATTCTGGCAGGAATGCTCTTACCAGCCCTCAGCAAGGCCAAGGGCCAAGCACAGACAACGCTTTGTCGGAGCAATCTGAAACAGATGGGAATGGCTGTCTTCATGTATGCCGATGACAATAACGACAAGCTCCCCTATGCCTGGGGCGCAGGCAAAGACACCTACATTCACAATGCCAATATCAATAATTTTGAAGCACTTTTATTTTCTTATTATGGCCGCGCTTCATTTGATGCCAGCCGGGAGGGACAGAACTTCACCAACGGGATTTCCCAATGCCCAAATCGGCTGAGAGAACCACTAGAAGGGGGCAATCCGTGGAGAATCAGCTATGGGATGAATCAGTACACATCGAAGAATTTCCCCAACACCAGAGGTAAATTTCCCTCGGCAGACACAGCCAAATTAGGAAGTGTGAACAATCCTTCTCAAACCTTACTCATCGCCGACCTTGCCTTCGTCAGGAATCACCCTCCCATTGTTAATCTTTCAAATAACAACCTGGGATTTCGCCATGGAGAAAAGCACCCAAATGGAAAGGCAAATATCTTGTTCATGGATGCGCATGTCGATTCATTTCACCCTACCCAAACCAACAATATAATTCTGGATTTCAAGGAGCTTTAAACTAGTGAACTAAATATTATAGCAGGATTTCACTTCCAATCCCTATATTTAGTTTAAGACCATTAATCTATATTTTGCTAAGCTTTTCTGAATTTCAGAATCAGCTTGACAGCAACGGATTACAGTAAGATAATCACGCCAATCCCAAATATTTAACTGGTGCAGTATCCCTCCGGGAATCACTAAATAGGCTCCTTGTGTTCTGAAAGGCCTCTACCATTAAGGCCAAAATGCAAGAACATATGGAGCTTGACGGGATTGTCGTGCCCTAGCAGCAAAAAAACTGTATATTATAATGAACAAAATAAGTTTAATCCCACCGAAGTTAAGGAAATATTCCTTAAGCAAACCTCTTTGGCAACTGATTAGGCCTTACGCGCTTTGCGCAGTCCTTAGTTCACTTTGCCAACTGATGATTCAGGCTCAAGTCAATACTGTCGTTTTTGAGGATGACTTTTCCTCCAACGCCATTGATCCGGCAACTTATGAACAAGCCACACCCTTTTTCGAGGGCGGAGAAGGTGACATACATGCGGAACCAGGCGACGGAGTTATGCGTTTTGTCGGAACCACAACCCAGCAGTGGTGGTCGGGTGGCACGCTCAAATTAAAACAATCATTTAAGGCCACAGCAGACACTCCAGTTACCGTCTCAATTGATCGTGTTGCCGAAGCTGGTCAGGGTTCAGCTTCACGAAGCGCCCTATGGATTTTCAATGAAACGGAAACGAGTTACGTT
>CACEMW010000053.1:0-17578 GCA_902560705.1 uncultured Verrucomicrobiota bacterium | reverse complement strand
GGTTGGCGGATTGTGGGGCTGTGTTTCTGGGTGATCGTGGGGTTTGGAGCGATCGGATTGGCGATGTATCGTGTCAAAAAATACGCTCAGCAGTCCAGCCCCATGTTTGCTGAGACCATGAATCAACTCAAAAAAGATCAGGCATGCTTTTCAGATCCCACTTGAACGAAATCGCCGTCCGAAAACGGTTGGTTTTAATGGAATGCGAGACCAAGCGCTTGATTTTAAAAGTTCAATGGGATCATTTCATCGGCCGCTTCAAAAACCCAGGCAGGCCCTCCCTGTCTGTTTGGGGACAGTGGACTCATTGGTTCACTGTGGCTGCAGGACTTGGGGCGCGGCTTTGGGGGCAAAACCGTGGTAAGGACGTCTCATCCGCAGCACCAAGCCCCGATGGCAAAAGGTGGTACTGGATGACCCGGATAATCGAATGTTTGTCATTCTTCGTGCGGCGCTGAGCAGAGAGTGGCCTGGTCTTACTTTGAAAATCGCGCTTGAACCGCTTTTTCGAATCTGATCATACTCGAATTCCTTCGAGCTAGTTTCATTCGGTTCAAGACATGTTCATCTCAACCATTATCCGTAAGTGAAAATTTTCAGTGGCACGTCCAACTTACCTCTGGCCAACAAAATCACCGATTACATCGGTATTCCACTCGGTCAGTGCAAGGTGAGTGCCTTTCCCGATGGCGAAACTTTCGTCAAGATTGAGGAAAACGTGCGCGGTCAGGATGTCTATCTCCTTCAGAGTAGTTCTCCTCCCACCAATCACCATCTCATGGAGATGTTCATCATGATTGATGCACTCAAGCGTGCCAGCGCTTCGAGGATTACTGCAGTTCTCCCTTTTTACGGTTACGCAAGGCAGGATCGTAAGGATCAGCCCAGGGTCCCTATTACAGCGAAGCTCGTGGCCAACCTGATCGTTGCTGCCGGTGCTCATCGTGTTTTGACCATGGATTTGCACGCCCAGCAGATCCAGGGGTTTTTCGATATTCCAGTTGATCATCTTTATGCGGCGCCTGTCATGTATGAGTATCTCAAGTCGAAGCAGATCAAGGATCTGGTCGTTGTGAGTCCCGATGCAGGTGGTATCAAAATGGCTCACGCCTACTCTCAGGTTCTCGGCTCGAATCTCGCCATCGTGGCCAAGCGACGCAAAAGTGCCACTGAAGTGGAAAGCATGACCGTGATCGGGGACATTGGTGGTAAATCGGTCTTACTAGTGGATGATCTCACAGAAACTGCAGGGACATTGACGGAAGCAGCCAAGCTCCTCAAAGCTCAAGGGGCCCAATCTGTTTTGGCCTGTGTTTCGCATGCATTGTTGAACGATTTGGGCATTGAACGGTTGCGTAAATCAGATATTGACGAGCTGATCACAACTGATACAGTCCTCCGCTCCACTGTGGACGGAGTTCGTATCACTACCTTGTCGGTGGCAGGACTTCTGGGGGAAGCAATCAAGCGTATTCACCATAATTTGTCGGTGAATTCTCTCTTTGAATTCCATGGTGCGAGAACCAGTTAGTAATCCTCCCACTGTGGAGGCACGATTGTATTTAAACGACAACATTACTCAATGGAAGCACAAGCTCTAAAAGTTGAAAGCCGCGCAGATCTAAAGCGCACCCGTGTCAAGAAACTGAGAACTGGAGGGAATGTTCCTGCCGTGCTCTATGGCAACTCTTTGGAACCCCGCCCACTGGTGATTGCAGAAGCCGAGTTTGCGAAGGTTATCAAGGCATCTGCCTCTCAGAACATACTTGTTCAGCTAGATGTAGCAGGAGATTCCCAAGTGGCCCTTGTTCAGGAAATTCAGCGGCATCCGCTCAGTGGAGCCATCTTGCATGTGGATTTCAGGGCTGTCTCCGAGGACAAGCCCGTCATTGTTTCCGTGCCCGTTGAGCCCAAGGGAGAACCCTATGGTGTGAAGAATGAAGGGGGCCTGTTGGAGCACGTTCTCTTTCAAACCAAAATAAAGGCACTGCCTAAGGATTTGCCCGAAGTCATCTATGTGGATGTCTCGGAAATGCGTTCAGGCCATACCATGCATCTGGGTGAAATACCCTTGCCGGATACTTTGCAGGTCATGGGTAACAAGGGAATTCCCGCATTTTCCATCTCCTTGGGTCGCGCGGCACGCGCTGAGGCAGCCCAGGAAAAAGCCGCGGCTGCGGCGGACAAGGAGTAGGCGGAGTCAGCTCTGGTGTCCTCGGAAAGGCTGTTGAGAGTAACGGTCCTCAGATGAGCCATTTTCATGGAAACCAGAGTCATTGTTGGATTGGGGAATCCAGAACAGGGATACCTTCTCAATCGCCACAATGTGGGTTTCCTTTTTGCGGACCACTTGGTTCAACGATGGGGCGGCGAGTGGAGCAAAAACAGCCAACGCTTCTCAGCATCGACTGCTGAGCTACGGGTCAATGACACACGTTGGTTGGTGGTGAAACCACTGACATTTATGAATCGGAGTGGCATTTCGGTTCGAAAAGTTGTAGATTATTTGAAAATTAGAGCAGATCATCTGCTGATTTGCTACGACGATCTGGATTTACCATTTGCTGCCCTGCGAATGAGGCCAAATGGTAGCAGTGGGGGCCACAACGGATTGAAGTCCGTCGACAGCCACCTCAAAGGTTGCCCTTATCCGCGATTAAGATTGGGAATAGGGCGTGACGGTCGTGGCGAAAACGCCGTCGTGCGTTATGTCCTTTCGGACTTTACATTGCGGGAGCAACAGTGGTTGGAACAGGTCTTTTTGCGAGCAGAAAAACAGGTGCAAGCATGGTCAGAGGTTGGAGTCGAGAAAGCCATGAGCTGGTTCAATGGCCAGGTGCCTGAACAGGGCGACAAGTGACAGGAAACTTAATCATCATATAAATCAGTGAAACAATATCAGGGATTATTCATTCTCAACACGGCAGGCAACGCAGAAGGCGCTGATGCCGTGATCGCCGACGTTAGCCAGGCCATCGTGGAATTCGGTGGTAAAGTAGTGGAGGCTCAAAAACACGATCATAAAACATTTGCGCGTGTCGTAGATAAAAAGGTGACATCGGGTTTTTATGCAACCATACCCTTCGAATGTGGCAAAGATGACTTAAAACCATTGCAGAATAAGTTGAACGAGCGAGCCGATGTTCATCGAGTTTTGGTGACCAATGCTTGACCCAGTGGGCGTGGCTCGAGAGAATCTTTATCATGGCTTCCTTTAATAAAGTGATTCTGGTGGGTAACCTGACCCGCGACCCTGAGCTACGTTACACACCCAATGGACGTGCGATTGCCAAATTGGGTATTGCCGTCAATCGCTCATGGAAGAGCGAGTCGGGTGAAAGTCGCGAGGAAGTGACTTTTGTAGATGTGGATGCCTTCGGCCGGCAGGCCGAAGTGCTTGGCCAATATCTTAAAAAGGGCCGTCCGATCATGATAGAGGGTCGTTTAAAGTTGGATCAATGGGAAGATAAACAAAGCGGACAAAAGCGGAGTCGTCTCGGCGTCGTCATGGAGTCCTTCCAATTTCTGGATTCAGGTTCCAACCGAGGCGATGACAATTACGGAGGGGACAGTGGAAATTTTGATGCACCACAACACCCGGCGCCCCACACCAAACGTTCCAGCCAGCCGCAAGGAGGGAGTGGCGTGGAAGATGATTTTGACCCTCCTTTCTGATTTCAATACCTCGCGCCTTGATCGCTCTTGAAGATCACAAAGCGCCTAAAATAAACGCACAACAATCATACATTCATGGCAAAGACAGAAGTTATCCTCATTAAACCGGTCGACCGACTGGGTGGAGAAGCAGATCAAGCAACCGTGGCCGCTGGCTATGCGCGTAATTACCTCATCCCACAGGGGTATGCCATTCCGCTGACGGGCGCCAACAAGAAGCGAGTTGAAAGCCTTCGCGATCGTCGCCAGAAACGAGAGGCTGAAGAATTGGCGCACGCCAAAGAATTGGAATCCAGCTTGGGTAAATTGGTGCTCTCTATTCGCGCTAAAACCGGCGAAGATGGAAAAATGTTCGGATCGGTTACCTCACAGGTCATTGCAGATGAATTGATGAGCCAGTTCGAGCTAGAGTTGGATCGTCGCAAAATTCAATTGTCTGAGGCCATTAAGGTTGCAGGGGAGCATCTGGTGGAAATCCGCCTGCATCCCGAGGTGAATGCTCATCTCAAGGTGATGGTGGAGGGCAGTGCTCCTATACCATCGGCACCTGAAGCCTGAGCCGCGTTTTACCCCGATGATGGTTTTTCAACCCCACCCCTCGCGGGTGGGGTTTTTTGTGACTGAGTTCTTGATCGGGGCAGCATGCCTCGGCTAAAGATAAACCCCTTCGCGCGCGTAGCTCAATTGGATAGAGCGTCGGTTTCCGGAGCCGAAGGTTGTGGGTTCGACCCCCGCCGCGCGTACCAGTCCCTTTAGTTGGGCCCCTGCTTTAGGGATGAGCCCCATGGGGCATGAAATTGAAACTTATGCATTCCAGGCGGGAATTCGTCCAACAATTTGCAGGCGGTGCTGCAGCTCTCGCGTCGGTGCCTCACTCTCCATGGCTTCTCGCGGCCAGTCAGCGCCCATGGAATCCCGATGTGGCGATCGTGGGGGGGAGTCTCGGGGGTGTTGCTGCCGCACTGGCTGCATTGCGGCGCGGTGCAAAGATTTTGATAACCGAAGAAACCGCATGGCTGGGGGGGGCAGCTGACTTCTCAGGGAGTGCCTCCCGACGAACACCGTTGGATCGAAACCAAAGGCTCCAACGCCAGCTACCGGGCTTTGCGCTCACAAATTCGACAATATTACCGGCGACATTATCCGGTGAGTCCGTCGCTCCTGTCTGTCCAGCATTTCAATCCTGGCAGTGGTTCGGTGTCACGTTTGTGCCATGAGCCCAAAGTGGCCAAGGCAGTGATCGACGAGCTACTTGCACCCTACGTTTCCTCCGGTCACTGTGTGATATGGACAAGACATCGTCCCGTCAACGCTGAGGTCGACTCGGACAAGATTCGCACTGTGGTGCTGGAGGATGTGACCGATGGGCGGTTGACGCAGATCAGTGCACCCATCTTCATCGATGCGACCGAACTGGGGGATCTTCTGGCCCTCAGCCAAACGGAATACGTCACCGGATCGGAATCTCAAGAAGACACGGGGGAATGGCATGCCGGTGCCACCACTCGGGTATCCAACCATCAGGCCTTCACCATGTGTTTCGCCATCGACTATGTGGAAGGTGAAGATCACACGATCGATCCACCGGACAATGATTCTTTTTGGAAAGCATTTGAGCCCGAGCTGCAACCCAAATGGCCTGGGCGATTGCTCGATTGGACTTATACCCATCCCAGAACCTTGGACCCCCGGCTTTTGGGATTCAACCCGGGCAAGGGTGCGTTCAATGGAATCATCAATCTCTGGAAATATCGGCGTATGATTGCAGCAGCCAATTTTCATCCCGGGACGTATCGTGGAGATATTTCATTAGTCAATTGGCCGCAGAACGATTATTTCCTCGGTTCATTGATAGATGTTTCCGACGATGAATGGGCGGCTCATGTAGCTGACGCAAAGGCACTGAGCCTTTCATTGCTCCACTGGATGCAAACCGAGGCACCTCGCCATGATGGGGGCAAAGGTTATCCTGGGCTCAGACTCAGGTCGGATATCATGGGAAGTGATGATGGTCTTGCTCTTTATCCATACGTCCGTGAATCTCGGCGCATTCAGTCCGTCTATACATTGACTGAAAAGGATTGTGGTAAAGCGCAACGCCAGGAAGCCTTCAAGGCTTCAGGTTGTGTTCCGATTCTGGGTGAATCCTATCGAGATTCGGTCGGTGTGGGCAGTTATCCTATTGATTTGCATCCCACAACAGGGGGAGACAACTACATTGATTTTGAAACATTGCCCTTTGAACTCCCACTGAGGGCCATGATTCCCGTTCGGATGCGAAATCTGATACCTGCCTGTAAAAATATCGGTACGACGCACCTGACTAATGGATGTTATCGATTGCATCCTGTGGAATGGGGCATCGGAGAGGCGGCGGGCTCTCTGGGGGTGACGCTTGCGGCCTCGGGTGATCCTGTTCAAGCCTTCGGCACGGTCAGCTCCAAAGTGGATGCGTTTTGCGAAAGCCTGCGGCAACAAGGCGTTGAAACGGCTTGGCAGGAACCGCTTTAAGCTCAAACAGGCCCACAGCCGTCAGTCAGAAAATGACCGTGTTGGGTGATCCAGCGCTCCGATGAGTCCATCCACGGGCAAATACATCTCAAGGAATCCCAAAATCGTTTGGAATGATTCATGTGTCGGAGATGATTCAGCTCGTGAAGCATGACGTAGTCTGCGTGTTTGTCGGGTAATTGAATTAGGCGCCAGTTGAGGGAAATGTTTTTTTGTGAGGAGCAGGATCCCCAGCGTGTGCGCTGGTTGCGGATACTTGATCGGTGATATTTGAAATCGTATTTCAATGCCCACTCGGCCAACCTTGCAGGTAGGTCTTTGCCGGCTTGATATCGTAACCAAGAGTTCATCCAATCCCCAAGACTCCTGCGCGACAAATCCACGGGGAAGCTCATGCGCGCAAAGTGAGCGATCGTGCGATTGTCCTCAGTACTGAGGGTGATGGGCTCCATGTGGCCACGATAAAGAACCTCCAGACGCCCTTGACGATCTTGATGTTCGTGAGAGCGTTTGAGCCACTGCAACCATTGTTGAGCGATCCAGACCCGATGCTTTTCAAGAAAGGTCAGTCCCTCACGAAGGTTGCCTCTGCAAGGAATGGTGAGTTGAATCCGCCCAAGGTGAGTGACCTTCAGGATGTAATGCTTGGCAATCCGTTTCCGTGTGACCTTGACGGGCACAGCCTGACCTTGAATGTGAAAGACAAGATTCTCTTTTTGGGGAGCCCTGCCGTTTAGAAAGCGAAGATAGGTGCTCATTGCCTAAGTGCGACAGTGAAAAATTAGCAGGTCGAAACTCGGGATGCAACCAAAGGTCGTGGATAACGGGTCCAAAGATTATTCGAGACAAAACACTTGATTTCTATCGATTTATGACCATTCTTTCGACCTCCAGTGTTTCACCGCTGGCATGAATCATAGTCGGATGGAAGAGCATATTGAATTGGAAGGTACGGTGAAGGCCGTTTTGGCTGGAACCATGTTTCGTGTCGAACTTGAAAACAAGCATGTGGTGCTTGCCCATATCTCAGGGAAAATGCGAAAACGCTTCATTCGTCTGACGATCGGTGACAGAGTGAAAATTGAGATGTCACCCTATGACCTGAATAAGGCTCGGATTGTCTACCGCCTCAGGTAGTCAGGAAATCCGGCCGCAGCCTGCCATTCACATGAGGTTCTACCTTCTGTGGTTCCACCTTCCTCTATTCTTGATGAGCCCCTTTGCGCGCTTGGCCTTCCGGTCAAGGGGACGACTTTCTTTCCGTTCCATAAATACGGGTCAGTCTTTTTCCTACCAGCCACCAGAGGATGGGGGGAGCCAGGGCGCTGATCAGAAGGGAACGGGTTGGGTTTCCTTCGCCTAAATGCCCCACCCAGGCAAATGTGAGTGCCATGGGTGCGCTTCCGACTAAAAGAGCAAGGGCCACAGACCGAGCCGACATGTGAAAGAGGCCGGCCATACAGGCGACCACTTCCGGTAGGAGGGGCAACCACCTGGAAAGCGCAAGAATCCATCCACCGTAATCATGGAAGAGCTGATGTCCCTGGGTTTGCTCATCCTTGCTCAATAAGGCGTCGACTGCCTTCTGGCCGTATCGTCGACACAATGCATACGCAAGGAACCCGGAGCAAAACGACCCTGCAGAACCTATTAAGCCTCCCAACCATGGGCCATAAAGCCATCCGAGAACTGCCATGACGGCGGTGGCAGGAATGGGGAGAAAAAGATCAAATACCAAGAGCAGGAAAGCCATGGGGGCAGCCAGTGCTCCGTAGGGGCGAAGCTGCAGCAGGGCTTGATCGGTAGACCATTCCCAAGCGTGTCCCCAAATGAGAAAGGGAGCGAGAAAGGCTACCGTCAGCGCAATGAATAGGATCATCATGCGGCGCATGTCATGTTCCACCCTAATTTCTGAATAAGCCTCTGTCAGTAAACTCCTGCGAGATATCTGTCCACACGTCGATCGATTCTCAACCAGTCTCCTGATGAATTGAAGGTTGTATTTGCACCTTTCATGAGCTAACAAAAGTTGATGATCCGTCTATTCCTCTTTTGTGCAGTGGTGTGTTTTACGCAGACTGGCTCAGTCCTAAGCCAGGGAAAAGTGGTGCGGCTATGGGATGGGGACGTACCCGGTGCTTTGGGTAAGCAGGAAGAGGATACGCCAACCCTCACGCTTTATCTTCCTGAGCGTGCTCAAGCCAGTGGGGCAGGCATGGTGATTTGTCCAGGGGGAGGATATGGGCATCTTGCTCAGCACGAGGGTAAGGGTTATGCGGAATGGTTGGCATCCAACGGTATTGCTGGCTTGGTGCTCAAGTATCGATTGGGAACCCACGGCTATCGGCACCCAGTCATGTGGCAGGACGTTTCCAGGGCGATGCGCGTGGCCCGTCACCACGCAAAGGAGTGGGGGATGGATCCCAAGCGTATTGGAGTGATGGGATCCTCCGCTGGCGGGCACCTGGCCTCAACCATCGTCACCCACTTTGATGCGGGAGACCCTGCATCTTCAGATCCTGTGGAGAGGCATAGCTCAAGACCTGCATTGAGTATCTTGTGCTACCCTGTGGTGAGTTTGGGAGCCTTTACTCACCAAGGGTCCAAGAAAAATTTGCTGGGTGAAAAGCCCGATCCATCCTTGGTTTGGTCTCTTTCCAATGAACTTCAGGTCAGCCCAAACACTCCACCCTGTTTTGTCTGGCATACTTGGGAAGATAAGGCTGTTCCTGTGGAGAATAGTCTTCAATTTGCTGACGGGCTCCGAAAAGCAGGAGTGCCCTTTGATTTGCATGTGTATCAAAATGGCAGGCATGGCATTGGTCTGGCCAATGGACATGCCTGGACCAAGGATTGCCTCTTCTGGCTCAAGGAAAATGGCTTTCTATGAGCCAGGCATCTTCTCAGAGCCCATACACGGCCAGTGGGTGGAGGTTTCTCTTTCATGCCAGCAGGTGGACGATGGGTGCGCAGGGCAGGCATGAGGCCGCTCGATACACCGCGATGTAGCACGTCACAAGCTCAGGATGCCTCAGTTCCCCAGGAGTTCAATGCATCCTAAAAGAGGTCGAAGTGTTGGTTACCCTTGGATGAAACGCATCCGGAAGGGTGACCTAAAAAAGCATTGGTTTTGACCGGAAAGAGCCTAATCTTTCCATGTGCGCTTTCCACTTTCCTGTTATGTCCTGATTTATGGGTTGTGCTGTTCACTTCACCTGGTGCCCTTGGCCCTCGCACAAGAACCTTCCGATGCCATTCGGGTTGTTTTCATGATTGGAGAGCAGGAGTATGAGACTACTCGCACCTTGCCAGCTTTTGTTAAATCTTCCATCGATCCGGCGCTGGTTCACGCCACTTTTGTCCTCGTTTCTGAAGATGATCCAGACGATTTCCCTGGGCTGGAGACTCTGGAAGATGCCGACGTCTGCGTCATCAGTGTCCGGCGGCGGACCCCTCCGTCTCAACAGATGAACCATCTTCGTGCCTTTCTCAAGCGCGGTGGAAGTGTCGTAGGGATTCGCACTGCCAGTCATGCCTTTGACCGTGACCCTCCTGATCAGGGGCACGTGCGCTGGGAGGATTTTGATCAGGAAATCCTGGGTTGCGATTATCAGGGGCATTACGGTAACAAGCCACCCAACGACCCACCGTCGGTCATTAATTACGTTGAAAAACATCGATCGCATCCCATCCTGGAGGGACTCGAAGGTGAGGGGTTTGTTTCCGTCTCGCATCTTTATCGCAACCGCGACATGGGTGCAGATACGCTCGTTTTGATGCATGGGCATCTCAAGGGAGCTGAGGAACGGGAGCCCGTGAGTTGGGTGCGCGAGCTCGATAGCGGCAGCAGGGTTTTTTTACACCTCCTTGGGCCACCCGCAGGATTTTCAGCTTGCTCCCTTTCAGCGCATGCTTGGCAACGCTATCCTTTGGGCGGGATTCCGGGAGAATACAATTTCTCTTGTGCCAGAGGTCAAAACGCCAAAGCCAGAATCCGAGGCTTCCAGGCATCAAGGGTGGAGCCCAGTGAATGTGCCCAGTTCCTGGGAATCCGACCCATCGGGCCGCTGGGCTCAGCAGGATGGATTTGGATGGTATCGAGCCTATTTCAAGATACCCGAATCATGGAGAGGCAGTCGGTTGCTATTGGTCGCTGATGGCATCGATGACGTCGATGAGGCTTTTTTCAATGGTGTTCAGGTAGGGGCAAATGGATCGATGCCACCCCTCTATGGAGATCCTTCCAGTGATATTCGGCGTCCCTTTGTGATTCATCCTGAATGGATTCGTTACGGCAAAGAGAACCTTATCGCCTGGAGGGTTTACGACAAAGGTGGGCAGGGCGGTATCCTCAAGGGCCCTGTGCACCTGAGCCGCCTGGATGATGCACTTTCTCTGGAGGGAACCTGGCTGTTTCGTGCGGGTGATTCCCCCGCATGGTCCCAATGGCATGCAGGTGAAGATGCCACAGGAGCTCAGGAGGAAGCGCAGGTCTTTCGTCGCCTTGTGGGAGATCGTTTTGCAGGACACCTGGGGGTTGTGGAAGCGGATTTGGGAGGCCGGCAACGTCGCATTCAGGAGGTTTATGAGCGGTACAAGGGAAATACCAACATCCACGCATTGACTGAGGGCAAGGGGCAGCCACTGGATCCGACGCTCGCGCTTCAAAAGCTTCAAACCTCCGCAGGTCTGGCCGTGGATCTGGTGGCTCATGAGCCATCCATTCGGCAGCCTCTCTATGTGGACTTCGATGCCAAGGGGCGCATGTGGGTGGTTCAGTACATTCAGTATCCAGATCCGGCAGGGCTTGAGGTGCTGACCTGGGACAATCATCTGCGCAAGGTCTTTGATGCGGTGCCACCCCCACCTCCATTCCTTCTGCCAGAGTACCTGAAATTCAGGGGACAAGACCGCATCACTATCCATGAGGACAAGGATGGGGACGGTTTTTTTGAAACAGATCAAACCTTTCTCGAAGGACTCAACATGTGCACTTCCTTCGCTTTTGATCCCGAAGGGTTGTGGGTCCTGCATCCGCCCTATCTGCTTTTTTATCCAGACCGCAATCAAGATGACCGCCCTGATGGGCCACCTGAGGTGCATCTTTCGGGCTTTGGCCTGGAAGACACCCACTCCATTGCTAATAGTCTTAAGTGGGGCCCTGATGGGTGGCTTTACGGAGCCACTGGAAGTACGGTGACCGCCAGAGTCAAAGTGGAGCGAAATCCCGACGGCCCAGTGCAGTCCTTCTTCGGTCAAACCATCTGGAGGTATCACCCGGAGGAAGCGCGATTTGAACTATTCGCAGAGGGTGGGTGGAATAATTTTGGTGTCGACTTTGACAGTGCTGGGCGCCTCTATTCAGGAACCAACGGAAACATGCAAGCTGTCTATTTTGTCCAGGGCGGCTATTATCAAAAGTCCTTTGGTAAACACGGTCCGCACACCCATCCCTACACCTATGGGCATTTTTTCGGGTTACCCATCCAGGGGTCTCAAGTTCGCTTGGTTCATCAATGGATCCTCTACGAAAGTGGTGCCATGGAATCTCTGGAGGGCAAATTTGTTGGAGGCAATTCCCTGGCCAATCGAGTGCATGCCCTGAGCATCTCATCCAAAGGAAGTAGGTTCTCAACCGTGGAAACCGATCCGCCCCTTCAAACCGAGGATCGATGGTTTCGTCCGGTGCATACCACGATCGGCCCTGATGGCGCCATCTACATCGCCGACTGGTATGACGCAAGGATCACGCATGTGGATCCACGAGACAACTGGGATCGACAACGTGGACGCATTTATCGGCTGCGATCCGATGCCTCCGGGCCAAAACCCTTGCGAAAGCTCTCCTCGATGAAACCGGCGTCTCTTCTTGATTTGCTGGATGATGACAACCAATGGGTCCGCGCCACGGCTCGGAGATTGCTGAGTCATGCGGTGACGCCAGCCATCCAAGCCGAACTTCGCCATCTCCTCATGCATGGAACCGCGCGAGAGGGTCTTGAAGCCCTGTGGACCCTGGTTCAGATGCGTGACACCGAGGAGGTCATGCTGCGTCCACTTTTGTGGCACCCCAATCCACACATGCGCCGTTGGGCTTCGCGCCTTTTGTGTGATCCTTCAACCTCTCTTGAGAGTGAGACACTGGATGAAATGGTGAAGCTTGCGAGGCAGGAGAAGGATCTGGAAGTGCTTTCCCAACTGGCTGCCAGTGCCGCGCGCCTGCCCGCTTCTCAAGGTTATCCGTTGACGAGAGCGCTGGTGGCCCGTCAGGAACTCATGGATGATTCCTGGATTCCTCAACAAATATGGTGGGCCCTTGAAAAGCATCTTCACAAGGACCCCGAAGGATGGATGGATTGGTTGCAGGATGCGACCGCCTGGCAGGATATTCTTCTTCGCGATCAGCTGCTTGAACGGGCTGCCAGACGATTGATGGCCTTTCAGAATTCAGAGGGGATGGCCAGGGTCGCCAGCATGTTGCAATTGGCTCCAGATGAGGATGCGACCTCTCGCATAGTGGTTGGTATGGAAAAAGCCCTGCAAGGTTCAGGGATAGAAACGCTGGCTCCTTCCCTGGATGAGGCAATTGCTGACATCTCCAAACGGTTTCCATCCAATGAACAGTGGGTGGCTTTCGGTATGAGGTTGGGGAGCTCCTCGGCATTGGCGCTGGGGCGGAAGACTATCCAGGATAATGCTGCTTCCACTGAAAAACGAGCTGACATGTTGCATCGACTCTCTGAATTGGGAGATCGGGCGTCGGTCGAAACCATGCTGGAACTTTCTTTCGATTCAGCTCAACCCCTAGTGTTGCGCCTGGCGGCCTTGAACGCGCTCAAGCGGTTGGAACATCCTGACATTCCCCACCGGCTCTTGACACATTGGTCCATCCTGGAAGTGAGCTTACAATCAACCGCCATGGCCGTATTGACAGGACGCATGCCATGGACGCTTCAGACCCTTCGGGCGGTGCAGGCAGGCCATGTGCCCAAAGAAGATGTCCCCTATGAAGTTCTCGTGCGATTGAGTGAACAGGAGGGGGCCAACGTAGCGCAAACCTTGATCCGGGAGATTTGGGGACGAATGCGACAACCGGAGGAAACCAAGCAACGGCGTATGCGGGAAGTGGAAAACATCCTTCAGGATACCGCCGGGCATGCAGATTCCGGTAGGGAGCTTTACCAACAGACATGCGCTGTCTGTCATGTGCTCCATGGCCTGGGGAACGCTGTGGGGCCGGAATTGACCGGTTATGACCGGAAAAACTTGAGCTTTCTTTTGCCGGCGATCATCGATCCCAGCCTTGCCTTGAGGGAAGAGTATGAGTTGGTCACCCTTCAACTTCGACCTGCTGCCTTGGATGACGAGGGCCCGATTTTGAGCGGTTTTGTGACGCATCTTGCCGACCAGACACTGACGCTCAAGGATTTGGGTGGCAATGAAACCGTGATTCGGTTGGCAGATATTGCTTCACGTGAACACAGTTCGACATCCATCATGCCCGAGGGATTGTTGGATGGTCTCAGTAAGCAACAAGTCGCCGACCTGATGGCCTATATTCAGGCAGATTGAGGGTTGATCCGCATCTATGCTTCACGGCACCTGCACTCTCCGCCGGAACCATGCATTTATCCTACCTCAGACTTCGGGATTTCCGAAATTATCAACAGGCTGACCAGCCCTTTGAACCGGGGTTTCACTTACTGCTTGGTCAAAATGCTCAAGGGAAGACCAATATTCTCGAGGCCATTTATCTTCTGGCAACGCTCCGCTCGTTTCGCGGGGTGGGGGCCTCTCAAATGGTTCGTCACGGTGCCGAAGGACTGTTCGTCGGAGCTGAATTAAGGGGGCAACAGCGTTGCCGAATTCGTTACTATTGGTCTTCACAGCAGCGCCGCTTGAGTGTGGACCAGGAGCCGGTCAAACGTCTGGAAGATTACCTTGGATTGCTCAGGGCCGTGGTCTTCTGCACCGAAGATCTGCAACTAATCAAGGGATCCCCCAAAGGGCGTCGACGTTTCATGGATCTCTTGCTCGCTCAAACCGAGCCCACCTACCTCCACAGTCTGCAGCAATACGTGCGCTTGTTGAGATCCCGAAATGCCTTGCTTAAGCAAGCTCAGGTCGACGCAGGGTCTTTGGAAGCCTTTACTTCTCAGCTTGTTCTTCACGGCCAAAGGTTGATCGACGCCAGGGTTCGTCTGATCCCCAGATTGGCGCCCCTTGCTCAGGCAGCCTATCGAAGAATTGCTCCTGATGCCGAGACGCTCAGCATGGAATACGCTCCTTCGGCGCGTGAGGATTTTGCCTCTGAGTTGCGTCGCGTCGCTATCCGAGAAAAAATGGTCAAGTCAACCTTGATCGGGCCGCATCGAGATGATTGCCTCTTTAAGCTCAATAACCAGTTTGTTTGTGACTACGGCAGTGAAGGGCAAAAACGTAGCGTGGCCATTGCCCTGAAAATGGCTCAAGCCGAATTGTTGACACATCAAATGGGAGTGCCGCCGATTTTGTTGATCGATGATGTGATGGGGGAACTGGATCGGCAGCGACGAAGTGGATTGCTCCCCCTTCTGGAACGTGCTCATCATGCCAATGGTCAGGTGTTCATGACTTGTACGGAAGAAAATTGGCCACGCGAACTGGGTCGGCGTCTTTATCGCTGGCAGGTGCAAAGCGGACAGCTTTGCAAAGGTCATTGATGGAGCGTGCTTTGCGATTGCCAAATCGGTTCATTCATGGTTCATTCTTTTTATGTCTCCCCGCTTGTTACTTTCATCAGGTCGTGGCTGGAGTCCTTTATGGCGACAAAGAGCCTTTACCTTGATTGAGTTACTTGTGGTCATCGCCATTATTGCCATTCTTGCTGGCATGCTCCTCCCGGCGCTCAGCAAGGCGAAGCAGAAAGGGCAAAGAATTGCCTGCCTCAACAATTTGAGGCAGATCGGTTTGTTCATGCAGCTCTACACGGACGACAACCAGGATACCTTTCCTCCCCATCGGAACAATGGTATGACTTCCACGGCTCAGGTTATCACCAACTGGTGGGGGACCACCATCATTCCCGATGGCAACCTGACCAATCTGTTCCACTGTCCCAGCCTCAAGTCCCGGCGACAGGATCTCAATGTTCAATGGGAGTGGGGTTTTGATGCTCATAAGGTGGGGTATGGATACAATGCTTATTTTCTTGGGATCCATCCTTACGTAGGAGGCACCGTTAAGATTAAGGGCATTGATGTCTCCTCTAAGCCCAACTTCAAGCGCTCCAATGTGAGAAGCCCTTCAAATAATCTTGTGGTGGGGGATTCGATGCCCAAGCCCGACGGTGCCTGGAGCAGTAGTCTTTGGTGGCCAACTTCCGGCTTTAGCCAGGGGGATAACCTTGAGGGGATCGACCCTAACCGGCATGAGGGGGGTGGCAATGTGATGTTCAATGATGGCCATGCCGAATTCCGTAAAGGGGAGCAAATCAACCCCCCCAGTGATCCTGCCCGCTCCGGTACGGATGTGAATCTGGAGTTTTGGGATCCTCTTCAGCGCAAGGCCGGCTTCATGTAAATAAGTAAATTGGCTGTAGTTTGGTCTTTAGTGGGAGCGGCTACCCGATCCCAAATCAGTTCGGGGTCGTCCCGCAGACTACCACTTCAGGGTTGATGGAAAGAATTCGGCAATCAGATCTTCATAAAAGGGCTTAAGCGCCACCGGGTTCGGGGCCTCATGACTCTTGGTGTAGAGATCATATTGATTGAAATCCAAAACCCATTTCAGCATGGAACGATCGGTTTCGTTGCACAGGTAGTCGTATTGCCCCTCGCGATGCCAGGCGTAGAAACTGTGGTAACGAAGCATGTAGAGACCTTCAGTGGGAAGGTAGGGCTTGGCAATCTGATAAACATACTCGTCGTGTCCCCAGGAAAGATGCACAGCATCCAGGCCGCAACCCTCCGAGTAAACCCCCAAAGGCGTTTGTAGCTCGGTATGGGCCATATCCGGATTGGCTGCGAAAAACTCAGGGAAGACGATACGATCTGAAAAGGCGCAGCCAACAGGGAAAGTGTCTCCGACCACTGCCCATTGAGGTTCTCCATAAAGGCAGAGGACTTTGCCTAGATCGTGGATAAAGCCGGTGAGAATCATCCACCGCGGACGGTTGTCACAGCGAATGGCTTCTGAGGTTTGAAGAAGATGCTGCAGTTGGGAGAGATTGGTGTCCGGGTCGCTGTCGTCCACCAGAGTGTTGAGGAATTCTGCAGCTTCCCAAATGCCCATTTCCTTTTGGTTAAAGCTCAAATACTGTTTCTGCTTTTCCCGGACGAAGTCATAAGTCTGATGGGTGTGATTCTGACGATAAAACTCTCGGACGCTGGGGCGGGCATTTTGCTCATAGTTGCGGAACGCCTCCTTTTGCTTGTTGGGATCGGTTGGGTTAAAAAGCTCTTCAGAATACGGCTTGGGATAGCGCTCTTTGACAAAATCCTCCCATTGGTCCATGACTCCATAATCGGAGTGTGATTTCTCATCATTGGGTAGTTTGACCATATGCTTGATGCTGTTTGATTGTGCGGTGGAAAAATCTTGAGAATCTTGTCCAGAGCTATGGTCAAAAGCAATGAGATTTAGCAGGAAGATTTAATAGGGAGAGGAACTTTGGACACGGGTTTTACTGTCCTTTCGGTGCTTTAGAGTGGTGTGCTCCTCAGGCGCGTGCTTGAATGTTCATCAGTCTGAACGCCGAGCCGACCATGCAAGCCTCCATCGATCGTTCCTGTCCGGTTTGTCGTCGAAGGGACCCTGTTTCCCTGTGGAGCAAAGCGGGTATGTGCTACATGCGCTGCCGTCACTGCTCCATGGTGTATGCGAATCCGGTCCCGGAAACCTTCGTGACTGGACAGTTCTATCAGGATCGGACGCAAGACTTTTATCTTTCTGCAAACAAACTCACAGCCGACTACGATCCGGTTCGGTTTCAACGAGAATGGCGGCTGTTTCGATCATGGGTCTCACCGGGCCGTGTCCTCGACGTGGGCTGCTCCACGGGGGGGTTTCTCAAGGGATTGATCCCCTTTGGATTTAAAGTGATCGGTCAAGACGTCTCGACTGGCGCCCTACAACAGGCTGAAAGCGTTGGTATCCAGGTCACTCATACCCCTTTTCTAGAACTCTCTGACTATGAGGATTCTTTCGATGCTGTGACCTTTTGGGCAGTGCTTGAGCATGTGATGGAACCCCGCTCATTTCTGGCGCACGCACACCGTCTGATCCGGCCAGGGGGCATGTGCATGGTTCTGGTGCCCAACTTGCATTCGCTGGCGATTCGTTTGTTGGGTGCGCGCTATCGCTATGTCATGCCGGAGCATATCAACTTCTTCTCTCCTCGCTCAATGAGAAC
>CACEMW010000052.1:0-17630 GCA_902560705.1 uncultured Verrucomicrobiota bacterium | reverse complement strand
TAAATGTTCCTGAAATGGCATGAGAAGACTATTAGAATAAAAAACTTCCTTAGTAGTCATCTTAAAAAATTTATCGAAGAATATTTTAAGTTTGAAAACCCTTTAAGAATATCTAACCTCAGCTCCTTGTACGAATTAACCTTTATTCATGAATTATGACTAAAATATTTTCTAAAATTAAATTCATATGGTTTGATATAGATGGAGTCTTAACAGATGGGTCTTTATACATTAGTGATCAAGGTGTTGAAACAAAAAAGTTTAACGTAAGGGACGGCCAGCTGATAAAATACATGAAATCCCGCGGTTTTCATTTTGGATGTTTTTCAAGCCGTAAATCCGTGTCTACACGTATTAGAATGAAAGAATTAAATGTCGACATAATCGAATTAGGATTAGAAGACAAACTGAATTCGGTTAAATACTTCATAGACAAACATAAAATTAATTTTGATAACATCTGCTACATTGGTGATGATATTGTTGATTTAGAAGTCCTAAAACATGTAGGTGTCTCCGCTTGTCCTCAGGACGCCTGCAAACTTGTTAAACAAACGGTAGACATTATAACGAATGCTAAAGGTGGTGAGGGAGTTTTAAGAGAAATACTAGATCTGATTATCTCATCGCAAAATATTTAAAATTGTTAGGAAACCAACCATTGTTAGTAATGAACGGTATAAAAGTAAAAATATGTGTAGACGATGAATATCGTTTTCCTATATCCAACGAAAGTCCTCTAACGTTTATTGGAGGTCCATGTGCAATCGAAAGTAAAGATCATGCCGAGGATATGGCAGGAAAGATAAACGATATATGCAATAACTTACAAATTCCCTGGGTATACAAATCATGTTACGATAAAGATTGTAGGTCCTCTTTATCAAGTTTTCACGGTGTCGGGTTAGATAAAGGATTAGAAATTCTAAGTGGTATAAAAACCCTTTTTGGGATACCAGTTGTATCAGACTTCAGTGAAACGCAAGACTCCACAGCTGTTGGACAAGTTTGCGATTTAATACAAATACCTGCTTATTTATGTAGACAAACAAGCATCCTTCGGGCTGCAGCTAATACAGGCAAACCCGTTTTATTGAAAAAAGGCCAATTTATGAGCCCATGGAATATAAGAAACTCGGTTTCGAAACTCGAATCATTTGGTTGTAAACAAATGATACTTTGTGAACGTGGAACCTTTTTCGGATACCATATGTTGGTAAATGATTTTACTTCATTGCCTATTATGAGAGCAACAAATTATCCTGTCTGCTACGATGCCTCCCATTCGATTCAACTTCCTACTTCCATGGGTAGTATATCAGGTGGGCAGCGCGAATTTATTCCAGATCTTATTCGATCTGCTATTGCAAACGGAATCAGTTCTTTATTCATAGAAGTGCACGATTCACCCGCCAAAGCCAAAAGTGATCCAAATACTGTTTTGGATTTTAAACATCTAGAAAATATTTTGGAAATGGCGTTATACTATCATGATAGTCATTTACGGTTACCACAACATTTAAAAAATTTGACAATAAAATGAGTGTTTCTCATTTAATTATACCCTTGTCGAAGGCTTGCACTGTTCCAAAAAATTCTACTTTGGGGGATGCTGTCATTAAATTGAATCAAAATAGAATTGGTTTGATTATTATTACGACAAATAATAACACTAAACTTCATAGTATACTCACTGAAGGGGATATTCGGCGTCTATTAACCTCTGGCCAGAAAAGTTTTAGTCAATTAATGGGCGAACCAATAATCAAATTTAGCAATAAAGAGCCCATTGCGGTATCTTCAAATACTTCGGTGAAAGACCTTATTGTTTGCATGTGTAAACATAAGATCTGGGACATTCCTATTGTAGAAGAAGACAATTCTCTCAGAGGGATCGTTCACATGCACGATGCTGTCGAATCCTTTAGCCAATTTGAAAAATAAGAATGTTTATTTTCAAAATAATTTCCTATATCAAGCTGATAATACATCGTTATATACATTGTGCACCTAAGGATTCATATGTAAGTCCAACAACAATAATTAGAGGAAGGAAAAATATTCATTTCGGCCATAACTTTTCTTGTGGAGAAAATTGCAGCATACTTGCAGAAAAGGGACTTATTAAATTCGGAGACAACGTCGCCTTAAATTCAAACGTTTGCATTAACGCCTCCGTGGGCGGCCAAATTGTAATTGGCAACGATACAATTATTGGCCCAAATGTTGTTATTATAAGCCATAGTCATGTTTATGAAAATTCGGAATCAACCAAACGAAAATCTGGTCACGTGACTAATTCGGTGCAAGTTGGTGACAATGTTTGGATTGGATCTAATTCAGTACTTTTATATAATAGTGGTGTTGCTAATGGATCGGTCGTCGGAGCATGTAGCCTTGTTAACAAATGTTTCAATAAGGCGGGTGTAATCGCAGGCAATCCTGCTAAATTTCTAAAGGAAATTAATGAGTGATAGTTGTTTAATTTGTAACAGTAGTAATACTAGGAAAATATCCGATTACAAAGGAAATTCGGCTCTTTTTAAACAAAGATACATACATTATTGCAAGGAGTGTGACTACCATTACATATCACCTAGTATTCCTGATTTTAAACTGGATCAATACAATTCAAATTACTTTCAAAATGCTCACCAAATAAATAATTTAACCGATAAAGCAGAAGCTTACTATAATGGAATAAGTAAAATACGAATTAATTTTATTGCAGAATTCCTTGGAGAAACCGGATGTGATGATTTAAATGTTGTGGAAATTGGGCCTGGTTTCGGACACCTAGCTAAAAACTGGAAACAAAAATTTCGATGCAAAGAATTTTCAGCAATTGAACCAGATAAAAAATGCGCTTCAACATTGGAAAAGATTGGAATTCAAATTAAAACTTTTGATGATTTCAAAGATAAAAATGTAAAGTATGATCTTATTATCTTATCGCATATTTTAGAACACGTTAATGACCCTCTTTCCTTCGTTAGGAAGTTGAAAAATGCATTATCTGCTCGAGGAGCTATTTTCATCGACGTTCCATGCATGGATTTCATGTTTAAACAAAACGTAGAACCACATATTTCTTTTTTTAATTTGAAAAGCTTAAAAAAACTTTGTGAACTCTGTGGTTTCCAAAAATATAGAATGAAATACTTCGGTGTACCTATAAAAAAACTATCAACAAGGAAGACCGCCAAGATTGTTCGATACATTGCAAGTTTAATTCCTGTTTATAAAAATTTGATCCAAAAATATCCTATAAAACTTACCAAATCGGAATTAATAGCTACCAATTACCTAAAATGTTCGGAACAGCAGTACGAAATGGCAACTTGGATACGTTTAATATGCAAAATCAAATAAAATGCTAACTTTTCCTTTATTTAATGCTTTTGGATTCAAGGGTTCTTGTCACATTCATAATTTTAGTCCAAATAATTGGGAAAAAGTTGGCGCAAATTATTCTTATGTTTCAATTCTTAAAAGCAATAATAACTTGTGGATTTTGGAAAGATACGAAGAAATAAAAAGAAAAGATTCTATTCAGATTAAGATAGACTCTGATTCTAATAACAACTATCAGAATGGTGTTTCACATAGCGCTCTAAAGATTGCTATGCTTAGCAAGGAAAAGCCTAAATCCAGCTACGATTTATTTCCAACAAGAATAGAAAAAACCACTCAATGGCCAGAATGGAGGTCAACAATAGGCTTATCCAAAAATGGTATTTCTACTTATTATCAAGGCGAAATATCCCCATTTCCACCACATGGAAATCTTTTATCAATACATCCATTTATCCAATCCTATCCTAATAAAAATTATTTTATTTTTGTTAACTTCGAAAAAAGCCCTGTTCCTAGATCGTCTAAACTAAAAATTATAAGTTCTTTAACAAAAAAAACTATATACGATTGCCAAGTATATAACAATTGTTGTAACGTAGTAGATCTTAATCTACTCGCTATAAAGCAAAAAGATCTTCCAATGTTTTGTTGTCAAACAATGACTGGTATTCCATTTGGACTCACATCCAGTAATAACTGTGGACAACTGAGTTTTGAACACACCCACCCACCTGGATCAATAATTCTAGGAGCTAATAGATTTAAATTTCAGAAAAGACTTAAAAATAAATGGTTAACTCTGTGAAGTTTAATGCTTTATGTTTACTTCAAAATTTAAAAATAAAGTTTTACAGATACTTCCAACGATTTTTCTTCATTTTTTAAATAGGATAAAAAGTCCGCTCATCCCTGTAGCCTTGGATTCCATTTGTGTAAGCGATTTATTTATAATCCCTAATACTAAGCAGTATTCAACTTATTTCGAACTTTTGAATTTAACAACGGTTTTAAATCCCGCAAAAAAGCCAAAACCATACAAAGTGTTGTTCAAAGCATTTGATCAAAATGGGATTTTAAAATATCAAAAAAAATTGATCAACAATGCCAATCCAAGAACATCAATATCTGTAAACAAATTATTAAAAAATATAGATATTGAAACAGGAACTTTTGCATGTTTTCATTTGCTGCCTAAAAGTGCAGATAACGATTTTGAAGGTGTTTTATGTGAGCGAGGTTATGTGGGCATAAGTAAACGGAATTCAAATACTAAAAGTTACGTGCATGGGAATTATGATTGTATTTCATTAGACGCTAATTACCATACAAAATGTCTAATGCAAAATAGTTACTATAAGAAATATTACTATAATATTCAATTCGCATTTAGCGCTGACAACGTAA
This sequence comes from uncultured Verrucomicrobiota bacterium, assembly GCA_902560705.1. Taxonomy (GTDB): domain Bacteria; phylum Verrucomicrobiota; class Verrucomicrobiia; order Limisphaerales; family AAA164-E04; genus UBA7971. The sequence continues at coordinate 12,869 of CACEMW010000052.1, read as the reverse complement.
ATATTTTGCTTATAGTCAATCCGACAAACAGCCGTGTAAAACTTACTTTATACTCAAGTTCCCATTTGGGTTATAACGAAGATTTCGAGATAACTACCTTAGGATTATTAGAAGTTAAACTTAACACGAATCGATACAAGAAATACGTAATTAAAAGTAACTGTAAAATGCTAAGACCTATTTTGTTATTGGATAATGGTCAAATGATTGATATTTTGCATTCTTAAATAATGAATACTAAAAACATCAAAAATAAATTAAGTAGTAACAATCTCGTGTTTGCTGGTTGGCAGTCTTTATCGGATAGTGGAATTTCACATCTTTTAACAGGCACAAATTTAGAATTTTTGGCTGTTGACATGGAGCATTCGTCGATAAATATCGAACAAGCTAAACACATAATCCAAGCCTGCCATCTTAATTCCAAGCCATGTTTACCGCGTCCTTCTTCGAATAGTATTGATATTATAAAGCCGCTTTTAGATGCCGGTAGTGATGGAGTTATAATTCCAATGGTTGAATCTTATGAACAGGTAAATGATATAATAAAAAACGTAAAATATCCTCCGGTCGGAACAAGAAGTTATGGAATAAATGCCGCTCAGAATTATGGTCTAAAAGCTGATGAATACTTTAAAAGTTGGAATGATGATTCTGTAGTCATTGTCCAGGTTGAAAGTAAAGCTGGAGCCGAAAACATAGAGTGCATTTTAAACAATGAGCACATTGATGCCGTAATGGTCGGTCCTTACGATTTGTCTGGAAGTTATGGTGTGCCGGGACAATTCGAACATCCTGAGGTAATCGCTGCTATAAAAAGTATCATCCATACCTGTAATGATAAAAATGTATGTGTCGGGACACAATTAGATAAATTCAACAAGGAAAGATTCTTATACTATTTTAAGTTAGGATATAGATTCTTTTTTGTAGAAAGCGATATTTTTACACTACGTAATTTCGTACACGAGAATGATACAATTATAAAAGAGCTCCTTAAGGGTTTAGAATTAGAATGAATTTAGATTTAAATAATAAATTGGCTGTTGTCATTGGTGGTGGAGGGCATCTGTGTAGTGAAATGGCTTTTGCTTTAGGCAATGCCGGATGTAAAATTATTGTAGGTGACATTCGTCTTCAAAAGGCTGTAGATGTCTGTCAAAAATTACGAGAAAAATCTATCGATGCACAGCCTTTAGAAATTGATGCTAGCAAAAAAAGTTCACAGATAAATGCACTCAATGAAATTCGAAATAATAATGAAAAAATCGATGTTTTGATAAATGGTAGTGGTACGAACTCCAGTAAACCATTTTTAGAAATTGAGCCTTTTGAATGGGATTCTGTTTTTGATACACAAATAAAAGCTACCTTTTTAGGCTGCCAGGTTTTCGGCGGTCACATGACGAAACAGAAACACGGTTCGATTATCAACATTTCATCAGCTTCCGCTGGTCCGCCCCTGTCAAAAGCTTTCGCATATTCTGCTGCAAAAGCTGGCATCAAAAACCTAACTCAAAACTTAGCAAGGGAATGGGCACCTTTTAATGTAAGGGTAAATGCTATACGTCCTGGCTTTTTTCCAACTGAATGGAATTTAAAAAACTTTATAGATGACGAACGCAAAGCTAAAATATTAAGCCATACCCCGATGGCGCGTTTTGGTAAACCGAACGAGCTTTCAGGAGCCATTTTATTGCTAGCTAGTGGACAGTCATCATTTATTACAGGGAGTGAAATTTGTGTTGATGGTGGTTTCTCGTGTATGACTATATAAGATGAAAACTTTATTAGTAACAGGCGGCAGCAAGGGAATTGGTTTGGGTATTACGAAGGAATTTTTAAATAATGGATATTTCGTCATTGTGGTCTCCAGGAACCCTGACCACATAGAACATGAAAACACTTACTCTTATAAATGTGATTTGAAGGACGAATCATCAATAAAAGCTGTTTTCAATGAAATTAAAAATAAATTTGGAAAATTAGATTCGCTGGTAAATAATTGCGGTATATCCAAGTGGAAAAGTATTAATAAAATAACAAACTATGATTTTGATCTCCTTTATAATACTAATGTTAAAAGTGTTTTATTTACAATTCAACACTCGTTGCCCCTGATGCCTAAAGGAAGTAGTATTGTTAATGTTTCGAGCTTAGCTGGAAAACGGGGAAGTTCCAATAATTCGTTATACTGTGGCACAAAATTTGCAGTAAATGGTATTACTCAATCTCTTGCAAAGGAATTAGGCAAGGATCAGATTCGAGTTAATGCTGTTTGTCCTGTCTTAATTGAAACCGATGGACTGAATAAAGCTTTGGAAGACAGTTTCTCACCTAAAGGAAAGATTTCAATAAAAGAATTTTATAATTCCTTTGCAGACAACAATTCAGCCTTGCAACGCTTACCCACTTCCACGGAAGTTGCTAAAATGGTACTTTTCCTTAATAGCAACAACGCCTCTGCGATTACAGGACAATGTATTAATGTCGATTGCGGTGTGTTTCCTCAATAATTATGAAATTAATTGGCATCATACCTTGTCATCTTGACTCAGTTAGACTTAAACGCAAGGCTATAATCAAAATTAATAATATACCAATGATTGAGCATGTAAGGCGCAGATTGGTTTTGTCTAATGCGTTTGATGAAGTTTTTATTGCAAGTGGTGATGATGCAATTATTCAAATATGTAAAGATTTCAACAGTCCTTTTATAAGAACTTACCAAAAACATGATAATGGTACTAATCGCGTAATTGAAGCGATAAGAGACAGGGACTGCACACACGTAATAATCGCTCAAGGAGACGAGCCACTTATTTTACCGAATGACCTCAAACTTTTTGCAAATAAAATAAGATCAGATAAAAATGTCGCAGCGTGGAATTGCGTAGGTGAATTGTCTACTGCCTCTGAACTCAGCAAACATTCTTTTGTCAAATGCATGATCGGCTTAGATCATAAAATAATTTCATTATTTCGAAAAACTCCTTTTTATTCGAGTTTCGAAAAACAGAAAAAATACGTTAAGAAAATACTCGGTTTGATGGCATATAAGAAAGAAGTGCTGATGAATTTAAATAATTTGCGATACGGGCAAATTTTTAAAGATGAATCTATCGAACAAATGCGTTTGATTGAAAACGGTATTGATATATATGGTTTTCAACTTCCCAACAGCTTTGGTTCTGTAAACGAGGCGGCAGACTTGGAGATCGTTAATGACCAACTTACTCAGTCAGAAATTCAAAGATCAGTCGTTAAGAAAATATTGCACAAATGGTCTTCTCGAAAAGATTAACTCAATACTTATGTTACTGTTTAGATACATTAAAAAGTAACGAAGGTATTTCATCTTTAATAAGATATTCATCCTATGTTAATTTTAATCGAGAACACCCAGATAAATTCAATAAATACCGTCAAATATTTCAAAAAAAAGGTAAACTTAACCCATTTTACTTTTTTATTGACAACGTTATAGCTATTTTTAAGATCGCTAGATCTTTGAGCTTTATACGATTGAACAAAAAGCCCATCAAGATCTCAAAACATGTGAATATTAACACAATATTCATATCTCACCTAGTTCATAAAGATAAAAATGGACCCGACAATGATTTTTACTTTAACCATATTGTACGGGCATTTCCAAAAAACGAAGTTACCCTATTCATTTATCTTCAACATATTAAGCTTGGCTTCTCAACCTTAAGAAAATTAAATGCCAGAAATATAATTATACTCAAAGCAAAGTTTAGTGCCATACAAATATTAACTATAACAATGCGGTGGCTTTTGGTTTTATTAGATACCAAAATTCTAAAGAAATCATCACCTTACGTCAGGCCGGTTTATTTCGAAGCTATTAAGCTACACAATGTTCTAGAGTCAAACAGAATCGAATTATTGTTGCAACAAGTCGAACAGATAGTAACAATTTTAAAACCCAAAATTATTTGTCATACTTTTGAAGGCCATGGATTTGAAATAGGTCTCTACAAAATATGTGAAAAACACAATATCATAATTCATTTTTATCAACTTAGTCTCCTCCCACATAGTAATCAGCTTAAGCATTACAATCAGTTCAAGAATGCTAAAATTTTCGTTACAGGGCAGTATCAGCTTCAAAAACTAATACAACATAACCATCTTGATACCAAAAATGTAATTTTAATAGGAAGCAACAAGGGTGACGAAGGCCAAAAAAGAAATAATCTAATAAGTGAAAATAAGAAGGATATTCTCTTTCTACCTGAAGGGTTGGTATCGGAAGTCGATTCGTTTGTGCTTTTAATTAACGAAATCGCTAAATTTAATCTAGATGTTACTATGATATTAAGATTGCATCCGATCTTGAATACCAAAAATTTTTCCAGAAAAATTAGAAAAAAAATCAGGAATGCAGATTGCATATTAAGTAACAACGTTATAACTCACGACCTTCAAACTGTAAATAATTGTGTCTTTAGGAGCAGTACTTCAGTGTTCGAAGCATTAAAATACGGCGTCCAACCTATATATTATGGTGTTGAAGGCAAAATAGCATTAAGTCCGTTAGACACTTATTCTGCCGAATTACCTCAAATACACCACAGTTTAAACAATCTTAAATCAATACTAAATCAGGTTAAACGTACTAAGTGGTCCAGTAAGAATACGAAGGTAGCTTATCTAAAGAAAATTTTGAGATTTTATTTTGAACCCCTACAGAAAGATAAATTAAGAAAATATTACAATTTAAATGAACAATAAAAAAATTATTTATCTTTTAATTTTTAAGGTCTTAATTATAGCTGTATTCACAAATAACAGCTTTGTCCCATATGGGTATAACCTATATTTAAGCACCTTACTATTGGCCAATCTTATTGGATATTTATATGTTTATAAAAATTATGGATCTATATCAATAATACTGGTTGAAAACAAAAAGTTACTATACCTATTCATAGTCTATTTATCTGTTTATATTATTAATTACGCGTCTTATTTTAATGAAGATATAAGCACTTTTGATTTTAGTGAAAGTTCAATCAGTGTATTACCACATTCGTATAGTGTTCGTGACTCATTTTTAGTTGTTGTTGGGATTATATTAACCTTATTTTTCTTAAACCTCTGTTGCCTAATACATAAAGGTTCTTTTAGCAACAAAATACCAATCTACTGTATTAATTGCATCATTATTATCGGGATTGTTTGTTGCTTTTTTGGGATTCTTCACAAAATAAATATAACTGACTATAATCTAATTTTTAAATACGATGGAAATTTATGTGCATTCCTAAACTTATGCATACCATTGATAATATATAAAATCACAAAAGCCCAAACCAAAGGTTTATGTATTAATTATACGTTAATTTTGATTTTATTTGTATTACTAATATTCAGTTACGATAGTAAATCTGGTCAAATAACAGCAGGTCTCATTTTGATATACAATTGTTATTTATTTTCTTCTAAACAGGATTACAGTTGGAAGATCATCTTATTTTCACTAATTATTTTAGTAACATTATTTAGTGGCCATATATTTAATAAGATAATCAGTGTGTCGGAGGTTAATTTTTATTCTCGAAATGTTGGAGAACGAATATTGAATCAGGTTACCATAGAATTCTATTACGATCAGAATTCAGATATTGGGGATAATCAAGTTTTCTTCGTTACTAACTCATCGAAAACCTCATTTAGAGATTATTATTTAAATTGCGAAATCAACAATGAATACATCAAACTTAAATTATTTAACTATAAAGATAGTAGTTATGTGTTGTTACGCAGTAAAAACTTCAACGAGCTTTTATCTAATCATCATAATCAACTAAATTTTTATAAAAACGACTCTGACTGGAATGTACGGCTTAATAATAAACCGTTAACTTGTGAAAAAATTCATATTGGTAATCCAACTATCGGCTTTAATACCTTATTGGAATTTTCACACTTTTACGTAAATAATAGGAATAGAAACCAACTCGACAATCGTAAGATCAAAGTCTACTCACTTGGTTTAGAATTTCAAAATGGAGTTAAATACAACGTTTTTGATAACAATAAAATTTTAAGCTTGTTTCGATTAGCAAATTTCTCGTGTGAACGATCGATAATGATACAAAACAACATTGAAATTATAAAAAACAACCTTTTGTATGGTATAGGTCCAGGGTCTTGGTCTAACGTATACTTATTATATCGTAAAAGCGGTCAAATCTGGGAAAAGTGGTTACACTGTGATCTTCTTCAAATGTTTTCTGAATATGGAATCATTGGTAGCTCAATGATTTTGTATTTTCTGCTGAAATCAATAATGGCAACCTATAAAGTGAAGTGTCGAACAAATCACGATTTCAACTTGTATTCCAGACAGAGTCTATTTGGGTTTATCGCTATCTCATTCGTAGATTTTCCTTTTCAAGTTCACGGATTGTCATTTATATTTTTCTTCATACTATCTATAAGCACAAAGCAAAAAAATGAATAAATTAGATAACATCGTTAACAACCAGATAATTTTTGAATCCTTTTCCTATGGGTATTTCATAATTCTCGCAATTATTTGTGCGATTGTCTCCATGTGCATAGGTTATCATTTTAAAATCTTGTACCCCAACGTCATTAAGTCACAACATTTTACGCAAACATTAATTGGAGTAGCTGTGATAACCTTCCTAATTATTGTGACAATCAAGAACTCTTTAGCACTTTCGCTCGGTTTAATAGGTGCTCTGTCAATTGTCCGTTTCAGAACTCCAATAAAAGAACCTTTCGAGCTTTGTTATATATTTGCTGCTATTGCTACCGGAATAGGATTAGGGGCTGGCCAAATTTTAAATACAACCACTGTCATTATTATATATTTAATCGTTTTATCAATCTTGTCTAATAATAAACTTTGGAAAAACGAAGGTGGTGTTTCTATCTTTATCAAATATAACAAAGGCACAAAGGATAATGTAATAGAAAAGCTGGCTGAAATTAATAAGGAAAAAAACGTTATAATTGATGTCAAACGAGTGGAAAAAACAGAAAACTCAGTGCATTATTCGCTAAACATTAAATCTTCTGATAAAGATATACAATTTTTAAGTAACGAAATATGCCTGAACTTATTAAAACCTGACGAATTTTCCATAATTGACAACAATAAATCATTACCACTTTAATAGATATTTATATGGATGTTTGCCCTAATGTAAAAAAGAGGTTTAATCGATATAAAAAAAAGAGTTTTATCTTACTGTCCTCATTTTTTGCTATACTAACTGCAATTCCATTATATGTTTTATATTCTGGGTTGTTAGAGAATAATATTATAATAAGAAGTCAAATTAAAAATTTTGGTGTAGGCGGTGTAACAAGGAATGTTAGTATTGGGAAATCTTTAAATTCCCTTGTTAATAATTTTACAACAACTTTCGAGGATCGCACACCGCTTAACAACGTATTTATAGAAATTAAATTTAAGGACTCTAGGATTTTAAATAGGTCAATCGATCGTGCGCTAGAACTTGGTTACATCGACAAAAGCTGTTTTGAAAAAGTTTCTGCAAGGTTGACTTATAAAAATAGTTCATTTGACTGCAAATTACGAATAAAGGGTGCCTATTTAGACCACGTGTCGACAGACAAAATTTCTTTAGCAATAAAGTTATCCAATGGTCATTTATTTGGGTTTAATAAATTTACTATAAACTCTCCTATGGTCAGAGACTACCATACTACTTTGCTAATTTCAGAGTCTATGCGGTTTAAAAACGTATTAACTCCACAAACTATACCAATAAATGTCTTTATTAACGGTTTTCGCAAAGGGATAATGTACCTTGAACAGGCTTTTGACGAAAGGTTAACAGAGGATAATAAAATGCCCTATGGGCCCATCCTTACCTTCGATGAAAAAGAAAATACGGTTAAGTTTGAAGACGACTCATTTTTTAATATTGGTAATTCTGATTTAATTTGGAGTGCAGGTAATTACGAAAAATACTTTCAAAATCCTGGTGAATACTCTCATGCTTTTATGTTAGAGGACTGGGCTCGCTATTACGCTGTCACCACACTATACAAATCATGGCACGGAAATGTGAAAATAAATTTATATTTTTACTTTAATCCAATAACTAAAAAGTTCTCACCTATAAGCTTCGATAACTCATGTGGTATGGATCTGGAGGCATCTAAACGAAATTATCTACCACTTGAAAATGAGTTTTTTCATCACCTTTTAGAAATAAACGAATTTAAGAGGTTATATATCGAAGAAGTTAAATGGTGGTTGAATAATCCTTTAGCAAAATCTCATCTCAATAAATTAAAATCATTGGAGAGAATATTTAGAGGTCAATTAATTCTAGAGCACCCTTTTGTGGATAAATACCTAATTAATACCAAACATTTAACGGCTCACATAAAAAACATTGAAGAAACTGAATTTAGTACTTACGAAAACATAGAGAAAGTGCCTAGTAACAATTTCCCTACGGTATTTTGGGATCTAGCGGATAAACAGTTGAGCATTCAAACTAATTTATATGACAAAGATAAGTATATTATAAATCAGATATTTTTTCCACCGGAATTGGACCACAAAACTATACCTGAATACTTCAATAATAAAAACATAGTGGAAGGTAATTATCTAAGTAATGCAACATACTCTGTAAGTGAAGTAGATGGCAAATTAAAAAATAAAACTTTTAAATTTAAAAACAAAGTAAGCAAAATTATTTCCCATCCATATGTTGTCAGCAGAACAAGTATAATCAAAAAATATTTCAAAGTAAATAAGGCTAGGCGGTTAATTACCGCTGCTGGCACGATCACAATTAACGACAGCTTAGTCCTTCCCCAAAATTATTCCTTCAGGGTTGAGGCTGGAAGCAGGCTTTTATTTAGCCCGAGCAAATATTTGGTTGTCAATGGTAATCTGGTTGCCGTTGGCACGTCCAGTGATCCAATTATATTTTCTTGTTCAGATCCCAATCAATATTGGGGCGGACTGCTCATAATCGGAAATAGACATACTTTTGACGGATCATACATAGAATATGGATTCGCAGACGGGAATCATGATGATTTTCAATTAAGGGGAAGTTTTACTGTATACGGATGCGATGTTAAACTTAAAAATTCTAAAATTTTTAAAAACAATTGTGAAGATCTTCTCAACTTTACCAAGTGCAGTGGTATGTTAGAAGAAGTTGAAATCTCTGACAGTAAATCTGATGGCCTAGATATCGATTTTTCCGAATTTACGATTGATCAATTAAGTTGTTCTCGTATCGGTAAACAGACCGGCTCAGATGCTTTTGACTTCAGTGGGAGCCTTATATCTATTTCCAAATGCAAGTTAAAATCGTTCACGGACAAAGGCATATCAGTTGGTGAAAAGTCAGATGTTAAGATCCTTGATACAACAATTCGGAATGGCCTCGTTGGAATTGCCTGCAAAGATTCATCTAATGTAGAAGTTTTCAATACAACCATTCAAAATACAAAGATGGCTAAATTAATGGCTTACATCAAGAAAGAACACTTTGGTGGTGCAATAATAAAATGCAGAGATGTTAACGTTTCCCAATCTCAATGTTTGGTTACCAAAGGGTCTTCTATCTTCATTGACGATACTGAGGTAGCTAAATCCAAAGTAGCGATAAACGAATTATATGATGATGCAATGTTATCTGTAAAATAAATGAGAAAAGAATACAAATTTACTTTAGACAAATTTGATACTGACGGTTTATTTTATTATATAAATACATCGCAACTTGGTTTTCACGAAATACATCCTCCACGACATGTTCACAGTGTATACCTAGATAATGTTAATTTCGATTGTTACAACGCCAATGTTATCGGTCTGAGCTCTAGGGTTAAATATCGATACAGATGTTATAACCATATTCGGACTTCTAATAATTATAAAAACAAAATAGTATTAGAATCAAAAGGACGAATCAATGGACTAGGATTCAAAAAAACCTGGATGCTTTGTTCTGATATCGATATATCTAGTATCAACAGCCACAAACTATTTTGTTACGGAAAAAACACGATTTCTAAACCGTTTTTAAACGCCTACGCATCATTTAATACGATGGTGTGTGGTGTAATCTACAAAAGGCGATATTTTATCGATGCTTCAAGACGAATTAGATTAACATTTGACGATAATATCCAAGGTTATAAACCAGGCCTATTTCCATTCTTATATCCGTCCAACACTATGATAACGTTAGACTACAGTGTATTAGAAATAAAATTAAGCAACGAAACTTATAATAGCTTCGAAAATTTTGGCCTTAACAAAATTCCTTTTACACCTTCAAAACATTCGAAATTTATGACCTTCACAAAGATAATTAACGACCTCTAAGAAGGACTATGATAGTCTATAAAAATATTTATATATATATTGGCAAAATAAAAAATATCTTATGATCTATTAAAATTTTGCATTAGTAATTTAAAAATTCTTGCTTGTTTAACTAATTTTTGAAAACGAATATAACTCTGCAACGGAAAATGTTTAATCATAACAAAATGATACCCAAAAAACTTGAAGACATAATTAAAAAAGTTCACGCAGAAAACGAGATTCCCACTTGTATAGATAATTTAAATCAAACAAGTCTGCTGACTGACGAAATCGGATTCGATTCTTTTAATTTAGCACAATTAACTGTCGAAGTGGAAGAGGAGTTTGGAATTGATATATTTGAGAAAATGATACCCAAAAATATCGAAGACATAGTCAAGCAGTTGAAATGAAATTTTGGATTGAGTTGGATTTTGAAGTCACTTACCAAAAATTGGTAGGTGATATCAATAAAGAATTTGTATCTACGTCCTCACCTGGATATAACTATTTTGCAAACTTATTAAAAAGTCTTTTAAGAGGTTACAAAGTTAAAAGTTTTGATGGTTTAGTTTATTACTTGAAAAACAATGCAGACAATCTCAATTTCATAATTAAGACATCCGGAACAACTGCTGCTCCCAAATCAATTGAAGTAAATCTTAAAAACTGTATCCGTGAGGTTAAATATACTAAAAGTAATGTCAACAAAGTCTGGGGTATGGGATACCCATTTGGTTCATACGCCAGCACCCAAGTTTTTTTTCAAGCTCTTTTCAACCACGACTCAATTGTTTATATTTCTGGAATTAAGTTCTCCGCACTTGGGGGCGTTTTACATCAAAATAAAATAACAAATTTAAGTTGTACGCCTACATTTTTGAGTATGATGACAATACAACTTAAAAAGAAATACCCCTCAATCAAGAAAATTACTACAGGTGGTGAAATACTCACACCAAATTTAATTAATATTTGCAAAGAACACTATCCATTTGCTGGTTTCGTTAATATATATGCAACTACTGAGGTAGGTAGCTTGCTATACTCGAAAAATGAGGTATTTAAAATTCCTGATAAATATCGTTCTCAAGTTAAAATTAAGGATTCTCAAATTTGGGTTCACAAAAGTCTGATAAGTCAGAATAAGGGAATAGAAAATAGTTGGTTTAACACAAATGATCAAGTTCAATTTGTAAACGACGAAGAATTTAAAATAATCGGAAGAACAAAAGGGTATTTGAAAACAGGCGGATTTAGAGTTTCCCCTAAAGAAATTGAAGAGAAAATATCAGTAATCATGGGGGTGACAAATGTTCACGTCTACGGGAAAAAAAATTCATTGTTAGGAACTATTATTTGCGCTGACATTATAGGGGAAAATTTAAGCAAGGATTTAATAAAAAAGAATTTGTATAGTATGGGGTTAGATAAATATAAAATACCGCAAATAATCCGAATAGTGAAACAATTCGAACATCTGATTAACGGAAAAAAGCAATTAATAATATGAAAAACATTGTTTTAACAGGCGATTCCAGAGGGCTAGGGCAAAGTATTAAGACAATGTTTAGCAAGAAAGGATATAATATAATCGGTATTAGTAGGAATAGCGAAGATATTAAATTTGATTTTTCAAATGTCGATGACGTTAAACATCTGTATCTAAATTACATTAAACCACGAGGTCCTGTCCACGGGTATGTTAATAACGCAGCATTCGCATACGATGATATAATTACTAATGTAAATTCAGAAAAGTTGTTGAATTTATTTCAAGTGAACGTTTTCAGCCCAATGATGTTAACAAAATACATTATAAGGGATATGATTCTTAATAAAACTAAAGGCTCAATCGTACATATCTCGTCAATAAGTGTTCATACAGGATATAAAGGCCTAGCAATGTATGCTTCAACTAAAGGTGCTTTGGAAGCCTTTAGTAAAAATACCGCGCGTGAATGGGGCAAACTGGGCATAAGGTCTAATGTTGTGTGTCCCGGTTTCATGAATACAGATATGAGTAAAACACTAAATGCAGATGAAAAATTAAGAATTTTTAAAAGGAATTCTAAACAAAAAGAATTAACAGTTGAAGAAACAAGTTCAACCGTCTGTTATCTTATATCAAATTATTCATCCGGTATAACCGGACAAGTGGTTCATGTCGATAACGGCACCATTTAAAACCCCAAAGAAAGCAGAGAATTACTTTATAAAAGCCGATTTTTCCAACAATCATAAAGTGGGGATAATAAAACTAAATTATTTTTAAATTTTTAATTATGCCAATTTCTCAATCTATTTAGACGTAAGAGTGGTTACTGTTATTAACTATCAGCCGCCGAATTCGTGTCCAAAGAAGAGTGAGAAATTAGTGTGATCATCAAACACTTATGGATTAATTCCGTTTTATTAAATTGTCTTAGGTTCTTCATCCTATAACTTGCAATTGGTCAAATATGGTTTTAGTTAGGTTAACAGTTATTAGGGA
>CACEMW010000051.1:0-18429 GCA_902560705.1 uncultured Verrucomicrobiota bacterium | reverse complement strand
TGCGCGAAGCTGCTAATCCATGTCAGCAACAAGCCACGCCCAATCTGGTTGTTACCCCCAAGCCACCAGAGCAGTCCGGGGACACACCATGCCAGCCCGTGGAGATCCCATCTCGGATAGGCCAGTGACCACAGAGCGGCTAGAAAGAGAGCCGCCAGGAGTGAAAACCATGGGCTTGCTTTTTTCGCCGCATCCATGAGGGGAGGTTCAGCGGATGTTCAGAGCGATTCGCGACGATAGGCTTCAGCCAGCAGGGTGATCGGGTGTGCGATCCTCAGGGGCAAGCCTCGATCTTTGGCGCCATTTTGGATTTGAAGCAGGCAGCCAGGGTTGCCAGTTGCCACGATGGTCGCTTTCGACGCCTCGATATGATCCAATTTTCGCTGCAAGAGTTGATCAGCCGTTTCGGGGTGGACAATGTTGTAAATGCCCGCACTACCGCAGCACCAGTTACTTTCGACGAGTTCCTTGAGTTCCAGTCCAGGAATGCAACGCAGCATGTCTCGCGGTTGGCTCGTGATCTTTTGGCCGTGGGCCAGATGACAGGCTTCGTGATAGGTGACCACTTGGGAGGTGTTGTCTGAAGGGTAGACGGGCGGGCGTACCCCAATGATCCCGAGCCATTCATGGATGTCCTTGACGCGCTGATCCCAGAGGGTTGCCTTTTCAGCATAAACTGGATCCTCTTTGAGCAGTCCATGGTAATGCTTGAGGTGAGAACCGCAACCTGCCGCGTTGGTGATGATGGCATCGAAGGATTCGGGAGGAAATTGATCGATCATGCGTTTGGCCATGGTTTGAGCCATGCTCCATTCACCATTGTGAGCGTGCAGTGAGCCGCAGCAATGCTGCTCGGGAGGGGTGATGACTTCACATCCGTTGAGCGTCAACACCTCGGCAGTGTCTCGATTCACATCGCTGAAAATGAGATCCTGAGCGCAGCCGGTTAGCAAAGCTACCCGGTAGCGTTTTTGCGTTTTTGCTGAAGACGTCCATGGGACGAGTTCATGGGAAAAATGCGACTGAATGGTCGGCGTCATTTTCTCCATGTCTCGTAGTCGCTTGGGCAGCAGCTTGAGCAATCCGCTTTTGCGGATCCAACCCTGGAGACCGGAGCGTTGGTAGAGTCTCAGAACGCTTCCGAGAAATTGCAGCCGCCTTTGATCTTCGAAAAGCCACCCAATTGTCCAGCGGCGGATGAATGAGCGTGAAGGGTTTTTCAGAACGCCCTTGGATTCGACCTCCGCGCGAGCGTGCTCGAAAAGTTCGGCATAATTCACACCGGCTGGACAGGCGGTCATGCAGGCCAGGCATCCCAGGCAGTAATATATTTCTTCCCCGAAACTTGAGCTGACCTCTAGTTCTTCGTCAGCAATGGCCCTCATGAGGGCAATGCGTCCTCTAGGGCTGTGTTTCTCTAGCTTGGTCAGGTCGTAGGTCGGACAGGTGGGAAGACAAAGCCCACAATGCATGCACTGCTGAACCACGGAATAATCCAGACCTTGGAGGTGGTTTTTGCGAGGGCTATGAGTGGTATCTTCCATAGAAGTGTGTGATGTCATGAGTCGATGGGAAGGGTTTTCTGAGATCATTCCTCGAGGGCATTGTTTTTTTCATCCTCCTTGAGGAACTGCACCATCTTCAAAAAGAAAAAAGCGGCCATACTGACAAACATCAGCGCTATGATCACGCCGATCATGACTTCTTTGAATTTCTCTGCCGAAATCCCTCTCAAGCTGAGGATCAGAGCTGTGAAGATCCCGATCGCAGAGGTCACCACGAAAAAAATCAGGCCCTTTTTCTTTCTTTGAGACACATTGGCTTCATCGCTTTTATCAAAGATGACGCGGTGCATCCACCAGTTGATGGAGGCTCCAAACAGAGCGAAAACAAAGGTCCATAGGTTGATGGAAAAAATCAGTGTTGGATTGATCTGTTGGATAGAAGCGGCAAAGCCCGATCCAGCGCCTATCGAAAAAGTGGAGGCGACTAGTACCAGTTTTTCGAAGGAGGTATCCTCTTGCGGGGAGCTGATGCCTGGCTGCGACATATCGAAGAATTCAGTCAAATATTTTCCCGGGATTCAAAATACCATGGGGATCGAAAGCGCGCCTGACTTCCTTGAGAACGCGCATCTGAACCTCACCTGCAAAATCAGGGAGGAAGCGCTTCTTGGCAATGCCGATTCCATGCTCTCCGGTAATCGTGCCACCGACCCGGATGGCTTCCTTGAAAATCTCCTCGAAGGCGCACTCAATCCGATGCATTTCCGACTCGTTGCGCTCATCGGTCAGGAAGGTGGGGTGCAAGTTGCCATCACCCATGTGGCCAAAGGTTCCGACTTTGAGTTGGTGCTTCTCCGCAACCTCCGCAACGAAACGAATCATGTGACCTAGTTCACTCCGCGGCACGGTGGCATCTTCCAGGATGGTCGTCGGTGAAAGCCTTGCCAGTGCCGAAAAGGCGCTGCGCCGCGCACTTGCCAGTTGTGTGGCCTCGGCTTCGTCTTTGGCGACGCGGATTTGATCGCAATCGTGCGCGCGACAAATGCTCTCCATCTTCTTAGCCTCCTCGGCCACCACTGCCGGGTGGCCATCGGTTTCAATGAGAAGGAGTGCTTCGCAGTCCAGAGGGAGCCCGATTTTCGCAAAGTCTTCAACACAGTGAATGGTCGTGCGATCGAGGAACTCCAAGGTGCAGGGTATGATTTGGGCCGCAATTATCGCTGAAACCGCTTCGGCGGCACGATCCATCTGCTGAAAGGTGGCTACCATCGTGCGTTTGGACTGAGGTTTGGGAATGAGGCGCAGCAGGACTTTGGTGATTATTCCCAAGGTGCCTTCTGAACCAATAAAAAGATCCTTCAAGGAATATCCGGCGACATCCTTGACGCACTTGTTCCCCATGTAACAAATGGATCCGTCGGGTAGGACGACTTCAAGGCCCATGACATAGTTTCGAGTGACACCGTATTTCAGGCCGCGCAACCCACCGCTGTTTTCGGCCACATTTCCACCGATGGTGGAAATTTTCATGGAACCTGGATCGGGAGGATAAAAAAGGCCGGCTTTTTCGGCTGCTTCGGCAATGGCAAGGGTGGTGGCCCCCGGTTCGACCTCCAGCGTGAGGTTGGCAGCATCCAAATCAAGGATGCGGTTCATTTTGACGGTGCAAAGAACGATGCATTGATGGGATGGGAGGCTGCCCCCGCTCAATCCTGTTCCAGAGCCACGCGTCACGACGGGAATTTGGTGCTCCTGCGCCAACGTCAGAACGCCAGAAACTTGCTCGGAGTTGTGAGTGAACACCACACATCCCGGCAGTCCCTTGAGGGCTGCCGTGCCATCGAAGGAATAGGGGATGAGGTCTTCCTTCTGAGTGAGCATTTCCTGAGTTCCAACGATGGCCTCTAGGGACTTCAGAATGGCTGGATCAAGTGAATTCATGCACAAAAGAGCAGATTGGATAATGGTCTCCAGCAGGTCAATGAACTTTCTTGATCCCTCCTTGCGGCCGTGTTGAAATGCGCTCATGTCGCTCAGCGAGAAATCCAATCATCTGCAGGCCCTGCTCGTGGTAGGTAATCGAAGTCAGGAATCCACCACTCGATCGGTGGTGATGCATTTGGGGCAACAAATGGCTGCCCGGGGTTGCCAGGTGGAAACCTTCGATTACGCCCAGGAGGATTTGCCCCTTTTTGATGTAAGCACCGCCTTTTCAGGGCCCGTTTATGCGTCGCTTAAAAAGCGGGTCCTTCAAGCGGACGTGATCGTGCTGGGGACCCCGGATTATCACGGCAGCATGAGCAGTGCCCTGAAAAACTTTTTGGATCACTTTTGGAAGGAATTTGCCGGCAAACTTTTTGGATCCATCGTGGGTTCACATGAGAAGGGTCTGACGGTGCATGATCAGATTCGGACTGTTTTGCGGCAATGCTATGCCTGGAGCCTTCCCTACGGTGTCAGTTTCATGGACAAAGCCGATTTAAGTGAAGGAGCCGTTTCCTCTGAAGGACTGACCAAAAAACTTGATGGCATGGCGCACGATCTTTGTGCCTACGGAAAAGTGCTGGCTGCACAGCGTCGAGCCGATTTGTCTGGTGAAGGTCCCGGCTTTCTTGAGCATTATCGATCTGCCTGAAAGCTTCGAGTGATCCTTGGTTCTATTTCTGAGTCATGCATTCCAAACAAAATGATATCGCACTCTGGGTCGAATCCCATGCCCAGCTCTTTGCTCAGGGTAAACAGCTTGCACACGGACAATGGGAACCCCCAGAACGCCCCAAATTGAAGCCAGATGCGCCCAAAGCGCTGATTTTTTCGCCCCATCCGGACGATGAGTGCATTATCGCAGGCTTACCCCTGCGTTTGCTCAAGCAATCCCGGTTTCAAGTGATCAACGTGGCGGTCACTCAGGGAAGTAACCGTGATCGTCAGGCAGCTCGTCTCGAAGAATTACGGTCGGCGTGCCACTACATGGGATTTGGTTTGATAACATTGGATGAGCGCGGTCTGGAGAGTGTCCATGCCAAGCGCCGGTCCGCCGATCCTGAATCCTGGCAGCGGGATGTCCTCAAGATCGCCGCGATCCTGGAGGAGCAGGCGCCAAAAGTCATCTTTCTACCCCATGAGCACGATTGGAATTCGACCCACATTGGGGTGCACTGGTTAGTCATGGATGCCTTGAGCCACTGGAAGGGTGCCTCTGAGGTGGTCGTGGTATTGACCGAATACTGGGGAGCCATGGACCATCCCAATTGGATGGTGGCCTCGGCCCCGCAAGATGTCGCAGAAATGGTGGCGGGTACTTCCTTTCATGTGGGAGAGGTCACGCGGAATCCCTTTCATCTGATTCAACCGGCATGGATGCTGGATAACATGCGTCGTGGCAGCGAACTTGTGGGAGGGCAGGGGCAGGAGGCTCCTGACTTTACTTTTGCTACTTTGTATCGAGCCTGCCGGTGGCGCCAGGGTGGCCTGGAACCACTTTGGCCCCGTGGAAAACAGCTTTCTCTGGAAGCTTCTCCCGCCGAGTCGCTTGGGATGGCGTCTCAGGCTGGCTGATGGGGGGGCGCCTTTTTAAGGCTCTAAAAGGAAACGAGGTCCCCGAGTTCCCTGACCCGCCGGTCAATGTCCTGGCGGGTGGTTTGCGTGGTGGTGGTGACCCCGAAGCCCTCGCAGCAGAAGGAGGCGGTAACGCTTCCATGAATGATGGCCTGCCTTAAGTGGCTTTCGATGTCGCCTCCTTTTTCTGCCAGGTAGCCGAGCATGCCCCCCACAAAGGAATCGCCCGCACCGGTGGGATCGATCACGGTTTTGAGGGGGAATGCCGGGGCGACAAACAAACCCTTCGGTCCGGAAAGAATGGCTCCATGTTCCCCTTTTTTCACGATGATGTAGCGAGGGCCGAATCGATGTATTTCCTGAGTGGCCACTACCAGGTTGTCCTCTTCCATGAGCTGTCTGGCCTCGCTGTCATTGAGGACCAGGCAATCGACTTCCTTGAGCAGTGCCTCAAGCTCCTGCCTTGCGATGTTGAGCCATAAGTCCATGGTGTCTGCCACGACGAACTGGGGTGATTTCAGTTGCTTCAGGACATGATGTTGGAGCTGAGGGGCACAGTTGGCCAAGAGGACATATTGGCTCTCGGCAAGGGAGGGTGGTACCGTAGGCATCCAATGCTCGATGACTCCAAGATCGGTCTCCAAAGTCCGCCGATTGTTCATGTTTACTTCGTATTCTCCCTCCCAGTGAAAGGTATTGCCCTTTGAACGCTCCAACCCACTCAGGTCAATCCCGTGTTTCTCATACAGAGCGGTATATTCCGATGGGAAATCATCTCCCACCACACCCATGAGTTGGGCCGGGGCAAAAAAGCTGGCCGCGATGGCGGCATGACTCGCGGATCCTCCCAGGAGTCGAGGGTTTTCTTGATGGGGTGTTTTGATGGAATCCAGGGCAGTCGTGCCGACAATTAACAAGCTCATGATAGGATGATTGTCCCGATGGACATTGGCAGAGGGTTATAAACGGCTCAGGAATTGGGTTCAATGGTTTTGGTGAGGAAATCCCTATAGTTTCCCGAGGCAATGGGAATGAGTTGGTCAATGGTTTGATTCCAGTAATACATCCATGCCTGGCAAGGGGGGTGGTGATTGCTGTAAACTTTGGTGGGTACCCGCACGAAAAGGGATGTTCCCCGCTGGGAGGGGTTCCAATCTTCGTAGGCATCGAGCTGAGGCAGGTGGAGTTCCGGTTCTTTCAGTGCGTAAAGTTCCCCAAAGATACGCTCCTGCCGATACAATCCGCAAACGGCACAGGGGTATGCTGAAGGGTGATAAAAGAGTCTTCCGTGAGCGGTCGCAGGTCCTTCGAAGGAAGCATGAGACTCCAAGAGGGTGGCAAAGTCATTCTTCATGCCCAGCATGAGGGTTCCATAAACAAACAGGTAACGAAGTTCCTGCACCCCATCAGGCCTGGGTTCTGAAGGATGGGACGTTGCCATCATTATTGGTCGTAGCTTGTTTCTTGATCTTTGGAAAGGCCAATTCTAGTGTTTGTGGAGTATGACTTCCCCAGTTTCAGCGCAATTCCGGAATTCTATTCTCATGGCTGTCCTCATCGCATCTTACGGGTGCCCTAATGTACGGTCGGCAACCCTTCCTGAAGGTGTATGGGTCAGAGAAGGATACACTTTGTCCATCGCAGAGGACTCCATCCAGAAGCCTCGCTTCATGGCCTTTGATGACAAGGGTGGCCTTTTTGTGAGTGTGCCCAGCCAGGGGAAAATCTTCCGATGTATGGACGCAGACAAGGATGGTTTTTATGAATCCAAAACGGTTTTTCTGGAAGGGTATGAATCAGGCCAGATCCTTCAAGCAGTGCAATACCATGAAGGTTCCCTATGGTGCGCTGACATGACTCATATCTACCAGGCGACCGATCAGGATCAGGACGGCAAGGCGGACAAGGTTCTTGAAAGGGTTGGCCCGGATCAACTCCCCATCAGTGGAGGAGGGCACAAATGGCGTGCCTTGTTGATTCATGATGGATTGATATACACTCACGTGGGGGATCAGGGCAATGCCACCGATGAGCCCATCACGACCAATGATCGCAAGAAAATTTGGACCTTCCAGATGGATGGAAGCTCCAAGGAGCTCTTCGCCACGGGTATTCGAAACACGGAAAAGCTTCTCGTGCGACCGGGCAGTGATGAGATCTGGGGTGTGGATCATGATATCGATACCCTGGCCACAAAGCTGGAATCCAAAAAACCAGAGTGGGGGCAGCCCATCACCGATCACAACCCTCCTGCAGAGCTCAACCATTATGTGAAGGGTGGCTTCTATGGGCACCCATACATTTTGGGTAAGAATATGCCTAACCTCAATTTTCTGGACCACCCCGATTTGCTTGAAATGGCATCGAAAAACGTGATTCCAGAGTGGCTTTTTCCGGCTCATTGCTCTGGCAATGGCATGTGTTTCCTTGAGGGGGATCAGTTACCGGGGGGGCAAGGGGATGCCGTAGTGGCTTTTAAAGGAGGTTGGAATGCCTCCCAAAAGGTAGGTTACTGCGTTTCACGTATTCTCTTTGAATTCGGCCATCCCTATGGCGAGCAGAAATTGGTGAACTTCCTGAAGGATGGAAGCGAAATCCTTGGCCGCCCCACCGATTGTGTTGAAGCTCCCGATGGATCCATTCTTTTTTCCGATGATTCAAAGCACCGCATTTACCGTCTCCGCTATACGGGGAAATGAACGGAGGTGACGAGAAACATTCCACGCCATGATGTGAAGGTGCTTCGGTACGCTTGCCACGGCCTGTCCGGTGGTTTAATAATGCCCTCCTATGTTGGATATTCGGTGGATTAGGGAGCATAGCGATGAGGCCAAGAAACGATTGGCCTCACGCCACGGTGGTGAGGATGCCAAGGTGGATGAGCTGTTGGAGCTGGATGCAAGGAGACGTGCATTACTCACCGAGGTGGAGCAGCTGAAGGCCGAGCGAAAGGCGGCATCCAAGGAAATCGGCGCCTTGATGGGGCAAAAAAAACTGGAGGAGGCCGAAGCACGTAAGGTGGAGACCAAGGAGTTGGGCGATCGCATCACCCAACTCGACAAGCAGGTCAATGAAACCATTGAGGCTCAGGATGCCATTCTGGTGGCGCTTCCCAATATGCCTCACCTCAGCGTTCCGGAGGGAGCCTCGGAGGAGGATAATCCCGAGATTCGTCGATGGGGCAGTCCGCTGAAGGTTGATTTTTCCCCAAAATCTCATGTTGAACTGTGTGAACAGTTGGAACTGGTGGATTTTGCGCGAGGTGCAAAACTTTCGGGAAGTGGTTTCCTTCTTTACAAAGGTTGGGGGGCTCGTCTGGAACGAGCATTGATCCAATTTCTCTTGGATCTTCACACCGGAGAGCACGGCTATACCGAAGTCTCTCCTCCATTTGTTGTCAGCCCGGAATGCATGATAGGGGTCGGACAGTTTCCCAAGTTCTATGATCAGGCCTATGCCGTGCAGGAAGGGCAGGATGGTTCGACTTTGGGTAAGCTCTATCTCATACCGACTGCCGAAGCTCCGGTGGCAAACATCCACCGTGAAGAGTTACTCAAGGAAGAGCAATTGCCTATCCTCTACTGCGCTTACAGCCCTTGTTTCCGTGCTGAAGCGGGCGCCGCAGGGGTGGGAACCCGAGGCATGATACGGGTTCACCAATTTGATAAGGTCGAGATGATCAAGATCGTCCCAGCTGAAGAGGGGTATGCGGAATTGGATCACATGGTCGCAAATGCCGAAAAGGTACTGCAGCTGCTTGGACTTCACTATCGTGTCATCCTGCTTTGCACCGGTGATATGGGATTTGCCAGCGCCAAGACGTTCGACATCGAGGTGTGGGCACCGGGGCAGAGGAGTTATCTGGAAGTGTCCAGTTGCTCCAACTGTGAAGACTACCAGAGCAGGCGGATGAATCTTCGATACAAGAATCGCGAAGGGAAAAATGTGTTTCCGCATTTGCTCAACGGCAGCGGTACTGCTCTTGCGAGGCTTTTTGTGGCCCTGATTGAAACCCATCAACAGCAAGATGGATCAATTCACCTACCGGAGCCTCTCAGGCCTTATCTTGGGGTCGATGTGATTCCTGCAAACTCATGAGATGGGACACTGCCATCGAGGCTTTTGGATATGGTGAAGGGTGAGGCAAGTTCAACGCGAAGCCTTCCCACTTCAATGCACATCATGCAAGTCGCCGGGGAGTGTCTTCCATACTCCAAGACCGGCGGCCTTGCTGACATGGTAGGGGCACTGGCAAAGTCTCTGGCGGGTCAGGGGCATCGCATTACCTTGGTGACGCCGCTTTACAAGGCCTGTCAGCTGGAGCTTTCGGAGACCACTCTCATGGACTGGGACCTCGAGATCTGGATGGGTGGAGAACGTATCAAGGGCCGCGTTCGTCAACTGGAGGTGCACTCCAATCTGCACGTCCTGTTCATCGAGCAACCCGAGTATTTTGGACGCGAGGGTCTTTATGGAGAGGGTGGGGCTGATTATCCCGACAATGCCCATCGCTACACATTTTTCTGCAAGGCCTGTGTGAACCTGGCACGTTATTGGCCCGAACCACCCCAGCTGATTCATGTTCATGACTGGCAAGCTGCTCTGGTGCCTACGTTCGTGGATCACCAACACCTTTATGAGGGTTGGGCTTCACCTCCGAAAACGATCCTGACGATTCATAATCTGGCTTATCAAGGGAACTTCCCCGGTAAGACTTTTGAGCTTTGTCACTTGCCCGATAGCTACTTTCGTCCTGAGACAGGGGAATTTTTTGGTCAAATGAGTTTTCTGAAATCGGGTATGGTTCATGCAGATGCTTTGACAACCGTTAGTCCCACCTATGCCGGTGAGATACTGACCCAAGACTCTGCCTGTGGGATGGAGGGAATCCTCAACCATCGGAAACAGGACCTCCATGGCATTCTCAATGGCGTCGACTATGATGATTGGCAAACCGAGAACAATCCCTTTCTCGACCATGCCTACGGGCCTCAGCAGCTCGATGGAAAGGCGCAACAAAAGGCCCTCCTGCAAGCAAAGCTTGATCTGCTGGTTTCTGACAAGATCCCGCTTTTTGGTCTTGTCAGTCGGCTTGTGGATCAAAAGGGGATGGATATTCTTCTGCCAGCGCTCAATGCCACCCTGGATCGCGGTTTTCAGGTGGCGCTTCTGGGGACAGGCATGCCTTACTATCAGGAGGCTCTTGAACGCCTGGCTTCTCGATTTCCCAGGCAAGTCGCTGTCACCATCGATTACAGCAATGCCCTGGCTCACCAAATTGAAGCTGGAAGCGATTTTTTCCTCATGCCCTCACGCTTTGAACCCTGTGGCCTCAATCAGATGTACAGCCTTCGCTATGGGAGTGTGCCCATCGTTCGTAACATTGGAGGGCTTCGCGACTCGGTGACCGGGTTGCAGGAGGATCCCCAACAGGCTGACGGAATCAAATTTCAGGCATTCAGTGTGAGTGCCTTGATCCGGGCAGTGGAGGAAGCCTTGAAGTTATTTGAGGATCCACCTCGCCTCAAAGGGGTGAGGCAGCGGGGCATGCAGAAAGATTTTTCATGGGATCTGACATCGAGTGCCTATCTCGACCTGTATCGATCCCTGTTGAAGAAATAGGCCTGAGGATTCTGATATAGGGTTACCGCGGCGCTTCCGCTAAGGAGAATCAGAGGTTTTCGAGGAAGGCTCGCTACGGGGCCTTTTCAGCGGGAGTAGGCGATTCGACATCGGATGCGGCTTCCCCTGGCCTGCCAAGTCTCTCACCTTCACTCCGGTGGGGGCCTTCTCCTCTTCTTCTGGGCCCACCTTCATGGTTGTGGCCGCGTCCCATCCCTGGCCCGCGGGAGCCGGGGCCTCTGGAGCGCCTTGTCTTGATGATTTCTTCAAAGTCGGTCGTCTGCTCCTGAGTTAAATACCCCTTGATGTCTGCATTGACCTGCGAGAATTCCTGCTCAATTTTGGGCCGCATTTCCTTCATGATGGCATCCATTCGAGCTTGGCTTTCAGTCAGCAAGATCGTGATGTTGGTGCGCTGGGTTTCGGTGAGCTGGAGGCGCTCCCCGAAACGTTCGATGAAATCATTCATACGCGGTCCACGCGGGATGGGTTCCCTGCGAGTGCTCGGTCCCGGTTCCTTGCTGGAATCAGACCAGAGGAGTCCTGTTACCAGTCCGGCAGCGAAAATCACGGAAGTCGCGAGGATGATTTTCCAGGAAGCTTTCATCACCATGTCTCTTCAAGAGACTGCAATGGTTGGGCCATGGTCCATTGAAGCTCACTGGCCAACCTTTCTTCTGAGGTGACCATGTCGGCATTACCATTGAGCGATGCCCAGAAGGTCGTGCAGAGCATCAGGGCCAGACAGGGCACCGTGGCTTTCCACAATCCCAAAGCCCAAAAAGTGCTTCCATCTACGGGGCGGATGGATTGAATATGGGCCATGATCCGTTTTTCGAAGGCATAAGGCGAGGAGGGGTCCTCCGGTATCCTTCGAGCCGCTCGGATCAGGCGTTCAAACATGTCGTTGCGGTTTTTCATAGGTTTGATCATTGAGTCTTTACTTACTCGTTTGTTATTCAATAAGCATCCGGGTTGATTTTTTCCAGCAACTTACGCATTTCTTTTCGAGCCCTGAAGGCCCTCACCTTGACCAGAGCCGTGGACCAGCCGGTCAGTTGGGCGATTTCCTTGACCGATTTTCCCTCGATTTCCTGGAGGGTCAAAACCAATCGAAAGGCCGGTTTCAAGGCATCCAAAAGATTGTGGACGAGAGCTTTGGCTGCTTCCCTTTGATGGCGTGCATCGGTTGTATCCTCTCCGCATACTTCCAGTAAGTCGAAATCCTCTTTCTGAATGTCGGTGAAGGAGGCCATTCGGCTTCGCTGATGCTTCCTGAGGTAGTCGTAGCAAGTGCGAATGGCAATTTTCATGAGCCAATGCTCGAAAGGTGCGTCCATCCGGTAAGTATCCAATTTCCGGAATGCCTTGATGAAAATCTCCTGAACGATGTCCTCGACTTCGCTTTCCTTGCGCGCATATTTACGCGCTGTGGCAAAAACCCGTCCCTGATACGTACCGATGAGAGACTCAAAGCCAGCGATGTTGCCTCCCAAGATGTCCGAAATGAGTGCTTGCTCCGAGGAACGATCCGAAAGCGGTGTCGCCAAGTGCGTCATTTCAGAGAATAAAACGCTGGTCTGCAATAGGTTACCTGTGAGTAGCATGGGCTTTTCCAAGGCGTTGACGGGTCGTTTCTTCGAAGCACCGCCTCCTTACTTTTCTTCAGACGTTTCACGAACTTCTTTGGTTACATAGAGTCACACTTTTACCGACCTTCACCCAAGGTCTCGTAATAAGTGCGGACCAAATCGCTATAGGCATCGGGCACTGGATCTCTGTCCACAGGAACAATGGCTTCCTTGGACGTCCTCTTACTGAGTTCCTCCTGAACGCGTTTTCGAACCTCGTAAAGGGGTTTTTCGATTTGGAGCTGGACCAGGTCCCATTTGGGTTCCTCTCCGGCATCCCGGGCTTCCCTTCGAATGGCTCTGGCTCGGTCTCGAATGGCTGCAATATCATTTTGCAGTTCAGGCACATCAACCATTTCTTCAGCCTCTCGCAAACCGTCGGTCCACTCACGAAAGCTGTTTCCGCCCATGGGGCCTTGATCTGCGTTCGATCCTCCGTCGCCGTCGGTTTCCTGATTTCGCCAGGTTTGGGCCAGTGAGGAGCTGCTACCACCCCCTCTCAGCTGCTGTGGCTCCTCACGAGTGTTGCCTTGGCCCTGGCCTTCACCTCGGCCATCTTCCCGGTTGTTGCCTTCCATGAATGGGGACTCCTGTTCTTGTGAGGGAGATCCTTCTTCTTCGCCGCTGCCCGCACGAGCATTGCCGGGTCCAGCACCTGGAGTTTGCGATTCGCCCGGCGAGCCTGCGCCATTTGAGGAGGACCCATTTCCTGGAGTGCCGGTCCCCTCGCTTGTGGAAGGCGCAGGTCCAGAGGCTTGAGCTAGTTCCTTATCGAGCTCCTCGGAAAGCTCATTAAGGAGGTCCCTGGCTCGTCGCAAACCCTCGATGCCGTCACCGAGAATACTTTCGGCAGCTTGTTCGATTCTCGTTTCCAGTGATTCGATCTCAGGATGAATGCGTTCCTCTATCTCTGCCGCTCGTTCGGCCATGTTGAGAAAGGAAAGCTGCTGGGTAGTCTCCAACAGACTGTCGATCTGATCGCTGTCGGTTCGACGGTAGGCTTCGCTGAGTTGTCGCGAAAGAAGCGGCTCGGCATCCTCTGCATCTTCGCTGATCTGACGTATTTGATCCATGATCGACTCCAACTCTTCCCTCTGAGCTTCGCTCAGTTCCATGGCCTCCCGTGACGCGGAGTTGGCCCCCAGGGAAGGGCGCTGTTGGTTGGATTGAGCTTCTTCCAGCTGGTCGCGAATGGCGTCCTGGCGCTCACCAATGTCTCTGGCCTGTTGACGCAATGTCTGCATGGCTTGAGAAAATTGAGTCGAATTCCGCTGCCTGAAGTCCTCCCGCATGGATTCGAGCCCTTCTTGAGCCCTGGCTCCTGCGGCCAGCGCACTGCTGATTTCTTCATTTTCGATGGCCTCGGCTGCTTGTTGAGCCTGTTCGCGTATCTGGTCCAATTGGTCCATGGATTGCGCATTTTGTGGTTCTTGATCCTTGGCGAGTCTCTGGTTGAGCTCATCCATGTCCTCGAGCATGCGTCGCTGTTCGTCCCTGAGCCTTTTGAGTTCCCTCTCAAGAGCTTCCAGCTCATCCTGATTCTCGGCTTCCGTCAAAGCCGTCTGAAGTTCCTGCAGGCGCTCGTTGAGATCTTCCTGCCTGCGAGCCAGGTCTTTGAGGCGATTGAGATTTTGCAGAGAGTCGTTTTGCTGGGTGTCCTGATTTCCTGAGGCCTGACTCTGGGTTTCATACCGGTTGTCTTCTTCGGTCAAGTCGAGCTGGTTGAGCTGCTGCTGTGATCTCCCGCCACCGGCGCCACTACCGCCACCCTGTCCCTGTGTCACGTTGGATTCATTGGGGCGTGATTTGAGAAGCAACTGGTAGGCCTGCTGCTCATGAACCAGTGCCTGAGCCAGGGCCGGCAGTGATCGGTCATGAACGCCATCATACAAGGCATCCGCCGCCTGGCTCATGGCCTCTCTGGCCTGCTGCATCAGTTCACCTGCTTGAGAGGTGGCTGCTTGTTCCAGTAGGGCGTCGGCTTGCCCCATGGCTTCCTCCTGAGAATCCAGAACGACAGCCAGGTCATCGCTTTGAGCATCGGACAGGGCGCTTCCGGAGGCGGATCGATGGATGTTCCAGGTAGCGCTGATGATATCCTTTTGAAGCTCTGCTAGCTGCATGGCTGGATCCTGCTGCTGTTGTTGTTCCTGCTGCTCCTGTTGCTGCGAATCCCCTGGTTGGCCTTGGCGAAAAATTTCCTCAAACGGTCTGATTTCACCAAAGAACATGTCGGAATAGTGGCGCCGCAGGGATCCATCGGGGCCGATGTCTTCTGCCCAAAGATAATAAGAGAGCAATCCGCCAGGATTCAGTGAAAGGGTTTCCAGTTCGAGCAAATGCTCGATCGATTGTTTTTCCTTCGCGCCGGCCCCTTGTCCTGTCTCTACTTCAACCGCATCAAAGCCGCTGATCTGATACCCCACGCCATAGGCCTGGAGGCCGTAGTCATCCCAGACTTCGCCCTGGAAAGAAACTTCCTCCAGCGCGGAGAATCTCTGGTCGCCTTTCGGTCGAATCCATTTGAGACGGGGAGGGGCATTGGTCGAAACCTGAATATTCACTCTTGGAGGATTTTTGTTGCCGCGCCCATCCGTATCCGTGAGTTGGAGGGCATATCGATGGCTGCCCTTCAAGGTCGTATTCAGTTGGAACACGTGGCTCCTCTGGGGGGCGGGCGAAAGAGGGAAGAGCTCTCCCTGCTCATCCATCAGCAGGGCGCTTTGAATCGATTTGTTGATGAAAAAATCATAGGTCAGTGCCGAACCTTCGACAGCTGAAATACGCAGAGTGTCCTTGATGGTTCGGTCCTCCAGTCCGGTATACGACGGATACTGAAGGTGTGCATCTGCCTGTTCTAGTTTGGGGAATTCGAAGACACTCAGTTTGTAGGTCTCCGATTGAGATCCATCAAAGGTCACGTAATAAGCGGTATCCGCAGAGACCGACATGAGACTGGCTCCAAAGAGTGGGTCCTCCATGCTGCGATTCATGGGGATTTGTTTGGTAGGACCATCGAGAGGCATGATCACTAGAGAAACGCTATCGGGGACCTTTTGGCCAAAACGTGCCGTAATGACCAGGGCATCTCCTTTCTCGATTTCGAGATGACCGGGTTTCACGAGCAACTCACCGACAAAAGCTTCTGCGGAAGTTTCAGCAGAGCTGCTTTTATCTAGTGAGGCAAGTAAGTAGGCAGCCAAAAAAACCACCAGCAAACTGCAAAAGCGCATCATGCTTGAAAAAAAGAGTCTGAGATGGAACGGGTTATCCCACGGCTCTTTGAGATTGCTGGAGAGGGCTTTGCGAATGACCTGCTCCTGCAGGTAGTGATACTTGCCGGTTTCAGGATTGGGCTCCTGATCCAATGCCGTTATGAGCGTTGACTGCAGGGAGGGGTGTTCCTCCTCAATGCGCCGAGCCACGTCTTGTACTGAGATGATCTGGCGCCTGTGGTGCAGCCAAACGGCGAAAGTCAGAAAGCTGCAGACAAGAAGAAAGCCCTTCCAAAGCCAATCTCCGGAAAAGTTCCACAAGGGTGCAAGCCACGCAGCGATCAAGCCCAGCAGGCCCCAGGAAGTGAAAAGCATGGACAGCCTGCGCTTGAAACGGTGCTGCCGATGGTGTTTGAGAATCGGGTCGAGAACCTTGTGGATGGTGGAATTAGCCATTTTGCATCACGATTATCGTTAAATTAGTTAAAATAACATTTTGGAGGACCCAACAACAGGCCTTGTTTTTTTGGAGAATGAGTAGGTATCAATCTTTATATGAGGCAGTTTTAGTGCCATGAAATACATCACTGACAATTTGAGCTTATGACATGGCGAATGTAATGGGTTTGTCATCCGGTGATCTAGAGCAATTTACTCCTCTGTGGTTTCGGGATCCGTGAAAGAGATCCGCGTTTTCAAAACGGCAATCATTGAGTCGGTGAATCCCTCCTCACCCTTGAGTATCCGGTTGAGAAGATCGGTGAGCAGCTCATCGTATTCAGGTAATGCCAAACGATTTGCTGCCTTGGCCTTTTCTACGCGTTGCTGGTGACGCTTCCATGCAAGTTGCGACAGGTTGGAATATCCTAAGGCCCGATCTTCTTCGTTTATAGCCAAGTAAAACAGAAAATTTCTGATCATACCTTCGATAATTAGCCCAGCCTGATTCATGTCAGCTTTGATCAAATTTTTTTCAAAGCGATTCAGAGCAAATTCTTCTAAAGTCAATTCGGTGGGAATTGCATCAGGGAAGCGCTTACTGAGCTCCTCAAACCACAGTTTTGAAGTTTCTATTTGATGGTGTAAGTAAAAGTAATAAGTTGCATTTTGGAGGAATTCGTTGTGAGCACGATCTATAGTAGAATAATAATTTGGATTCTCCTCCTCTTTTCTGATTTTTTTGAACATGGCATGGGTGTAAGGAGCTAAGTCTAAGTTAGGAGCAAATTCTAGTGTTTCACTCTTCGCTTCTTCTTGGTGTTCAACAATACGACCGCGCTCGAATGCCATTGCCATACTTTGCCAAATTATGCGCCGGAGAAAATTTCGCTGGCCTTCATGAGCATTTTCAAGTCCAACCCAAGCCCAGTAAATGGCGTGTGTTTCTGGTAAGCGCCAGTCAAAAGGTCCCAAACTATCTTGAATTCGCTTGATGACTTTTATTTCCAACCCAAGCGAGGTTTTTAAGGCATTTGTCATGGCGAGAATCTCAGGATCCTTAGACAGCAAAATAGCATCGAAATCTGGGTTTGTTCCGAATATTTTTTTCATTTGGCTGGCCCAGATTTGCTTGTAATAAAAATGACTATTGTCCAAGTTTGCCCCAATTTTATCCTGAAAAATCCAAGCCAATTCTCGATAGATTTCTGTTGATTCTGGATTGTATTTTAGAGCCTGGTCCCTAAGTAGTGTGATAGCACTTTGCACCCATCGCCATCGGTCTTCGTGGTCTTCAAATTGCTTGGAAATATTGTAAGCCATATTCCACGATTGGAATGTCCAAACAGAGGGGTAAGTTGGCTGTAATTTTGTTATCCAATCCGCCAAGGATAGGGCTTCAAAAAACCTCCCGTTCTCTTGAAGCCTAGTCGCTCTTGCCCAAAGAAAATTGGCAATCAGACCGCGGAACCCGCCTAGCGCTACACTTGAAAAAGCAAGCATGGGCGGTGCGTTCTTCAATGGTTTCATGCGGGTGAGGCCAATGTCGCTGCGAATATAATTCATCCGAGCCTGTGTGAAGTGGTTAAGAAAAATTGAAGTAATAATAAAAAAGCTAGCAAGCAACTTTTTTGATATTGGTTTGCTGGTTGTAGTCATCAGTTTCCTTTTAGCTCCTTGCGCTTCAATAAGAACATTCCCCAAAAAGAAAACGGTGTGATTAACATGCTCCCAATGAGCGTTAAATACGCTAACCATTCTTGTGTTGGAATACTTTGGCCTGTGACTAATCGTTCTATCGGTGAAATTGAACGAAGAATTTCTACGATTTGGTAGAGTACGGTGAATAATGGAACTAACAACCAGTCCAAATGATTCCAATTACCTTTACCTGTATCTTCATTATATGTGGAAATTGTTCCTTCAGTAGCGATAATTTCAAACAAGCTTCCTGATCCAACGACTAGAAAAATTGTGAAGATCAAAAATGTTGCAACTGGTAAAGAGGCAAATGTTGCTGCCCATAGTCCAAGAGCAGAAATTAAACCTAGCCAAGAAAGTATGATAATCAACGCTTTGCAATAATTAGCTAAAAAACTCCCATCTTTGTAGAGTACTCGGAGCCCATCCTCGATTTTGAAAACAACAGTTAGGTCGGTGTAATTCTGGCATTCTATATTAAGATATCCATCAGGGGTTATTAGGTTGGCTGGTATTGACCACTCGTGAGTGGTCATGGGTGTAAGGTCTAGATTTTTCTCCCAGCGAGTTGGTGATTTTGGATCTCCAATCAACCATGTCATGGGAAATGAGGTAATCTCCGCGTCAGGCGATGCGTAAAACTTAACCTGTATTTGTAAGGTTTGATTATTTTTGTTTGAAAACTTTTTTTCAATAGGGATCGACCATATTCGACGGTAAAGAGGTTTTACTAATTGATTCATCCATCGTACTTCTTCT
>CACEMW010000050.1:0-18477 GCA_902560705.1 uncultured Verrucomicrobiota bacterium | reverse complement strand
TGGGCAAGAGGCAACCCGAGGGTTGGGCAGCCTTGCTGGCACCATTACTGATCGAGTCAAGCGTGTCCTCAGAGGCCAAGGAATGTCTGCAGAAAATCCTGATGGGGAGAACCGCCACCGCTCGAGTTCTGGGTGAGAACCTCAAATGGACACCTTTGCCTCTTCAACAAAAAATGGCTGACTGGCTTTCCAATCATCGGCAGGGACTCTCAGTGCTTGGTCAGTGGATACTGGATGGATGGGTTTCTCCGCACGTCTTGGCCTTGGACGAAGTGATGGAACGTCTTGAACAGTTGGATCGCCCTGATTGGATGGAAAACTTTGTTGAGTTGCGCCAGCAGCTGCCAAATCTTAGAGCCGATCTGCAACAGCGGATGGATCGGTTGACGGTGACCGCGGTGAGGTCGGGGGATGGCTCTCAGGGAAAGGCCTTGTTTGAGCAGGCCTGCATGCAATGCCATCAACTTAAGCGCAAGGGTGCTCTCATTGGGCCACAACTTGATGGTATTGCTCAGCGAAGCTCTCTTCGTATCCTAGAAGATATTCTCGACCCCAATCGCAATGTGGACAAAGCATTTCAATCAACGCGACTTGTGATGAACGATGGAGAGATCCTTAGTGGGGTGATCCGTGAAGAAAAAGGGGACCTATGGCTGTTGATTCAGCCAAGTGGTATCCAAACAACCTTGAAACGCTCATCCGTTGCCAGCATGACTAGGACTTCTCGTTCCCTGATGCCGGATAACTTCGGCGAGTTGTTGACAGATACCCAGCTTGTGGACTTGCTGGCTTATTTGCGGGAGGAACCATGACCTCAAGAAAATTTGGCACCCGGTTAAGAAACTCACGTTGCAAGACGCGTTCTAATGACAGGCAGCGTCTGTCTGTGACTACAGAGCACAGAGGGTCATGGGATGCACCCTGAATGGTGAGCTGTTGAAAGACTCGTTAATCTTCGTTGACTTCCTCCGGAGGGAGTTGAGCGTGTGCCACACATACCGATTGCAGGGTTTCTGTAAATTCTTTCAATCCCGTAGCAGGTAAAATGATCGTATCTCTTCGTCCTCCCACATCCTCGGTGATGCGGAGGAAGCGCCCTCTGGGGTTTTCTTTCAGCGTGAAGATGAAGGTTTTTCTCTCAACCTGGATTTTCTCAGTGTGAAGGTTGCCCTCGTCTGAACGGGATTTCCCCCCGTAGGATGGTTTATCGCTAAAGCTCATAGTGTTAACCCCTAGTTGCCTTCCTGAAACGTGGAATGATCGAGTTTTGCCCACCCTGACGAATTGTCAATAACTAAGTGTTACGACTCTGCATCCCGATTTCGGATGGGCAGTCCTACTTGCAGTGTGACCGCCTGGGCACATCTCATCCCATCCAGTGCAGCACTTACGATTCCGCCAGCAAAACCAGCTCCCTCTCCACAGGGATACAATCCTTTGACATGCGGATGTTGGAGGCTTTCCGGATCTCTGGGAATTCGCAATGGAGAGCTGGTTCGGGTTTCAAATCCGACCATAAGCGCCTCCTCCGTGAGATAACCACGAAATTGTTTTTCAAAACCGAGCAGACCTTTTTTCAGTCTCCAAGTAATCCATTCAGGTAAGAGCTCAGCCAGATCGGCTCTTTCGACCCCCGGCCGGTAACTGGTGGAAGGTAAACTGGTTGAAATTTTGGCCTTTAAAAAGTCGGTCACCCGTTGAGCAGGTGCTTTTTGTCCGTCCCCGGCGTGTTTTTTGGCCGCCATTTCCAGTGACTCCTGGAGGTGCATGCCAGCAAGAATGGAGGGGGAATGGCTGTCCTTGATCATATCCTCTGGTTCCACGGTGACGACCATACCGCTGTTGGCGAAGGGGGAATCCCTTCTGGAAAGGCTCATCCCGTTGACCACTACCTGGTGGTTTTCCGTGGCAGCTGGGACAATGAATCCTCCTGGGCACATGCAGAAGGAATGGACGCCTCGATTCTTGATTTTGGTAGCAAGACGATAGCTTGCGGCAGGTAGATAATCCGGACGAGGCTGATCCCCTTTGAGGTGGTATTGATGTCGGTCCACCAGAGGCTGAGGGTGCTCAAGGCGTACGCCCATGGCGAATGGTTTGGCTTCCTGCCGGATTTGCCTGTCGTTCAATAAACGGTAAATATCTCTTGCAGAATGCCCCGTCGCCAAAATCAGATGCCTTGATTCGAAGCTCTTTCCGTTTGAACAAACCACCCCTTGAATGGTTTGGTTCTTAAGGAGAAAATCAACCACCTTGGTCTCGAAATGCACTTCTCCACCTGCTTGCTGTATGGACTGTCGCATGTTTCTCACGACATTGGGGAGTAAATTAGATCCAATATGGGGATGGGCATCGACCAGAATCTCTTCTGGGGCACCATGCTGAAACAGTGTTTGATAGACCTTAGCGACGGGTCCTCGCTTGGTTGCCCTAGTGTAGAGTTTTCCATCAGAAAATGTGCCTGCTCCGCCTTCCCCGAAGGCGTAATTGGAATCCTCCAGAATCCTCCCGTGTTTGAATATGGGAGCTAAGTCAAAACGTCTTGCGGAAACATCTTTTCCCCGCTCAAGCAATATGGGTCGTAGACCGTTGCGAAGGCATTCGTGAGCGGCAAACAAGCCTGCAGGTCCGCAGCCTATAATCAGTATGCTGTGTGCTGATGGTTTTAGAATCGGAAAATCGGGTGCCGATGGGGTCGTTTGAGGAAGTGAGGCACCCAGACTTACCAGAAAGATCATTTGAACCATCACCTGCCGTTGGCGTGCATCGATAGAGCGCTTAACAAGTTTCCAGTCGGTGATCGATTGCTCGTTTATCTGAAGTGCTACGGCGATTCTAGATCGTTGAGCCTGAAGATCTGCAGCCTCCGATGCCGGTAGTCGTATGGTTACTTGTTCGATCCTTGATGAGGTCATGCTCGGTGAAATCATGCCCGATCTGAATGTCAAAGATCAAGGTATGTCGGAAGAGGCTTTCTTGAGGTAGCACGCGTGCTGCGTTTCAAGCCCACGCTGATTGAAATGAGCTTCGAAATCGGTCTTGAAAGCTAAAAGTTTGGCAGGTGTCGGGGTTTGCTTGAAACCCTTTTTATGGGCAAACACCTCCTTCATTTGTTTAAAGTAATCTGCATGGTCGGTGCGGAGATAAACACAACCCGCCGTCGCAAGGAGACGATGGCAAGCATTGGCGAAATGATCGTTCACCAACCGGTTTTTATGATGTTTCTTCTTTGGCCAAGGGTCGGGGAAGTAGAGGTGAATCGCCTGCAAGGATGCTTCGGGAATCAGGTGGTTTAAAAGATATGATGCTTCGACTCGAAGCAGTCGGATGTTGCAGCATCCGGCTATGTGACTTTTTCGATCCATCTTGCGAACGCGTCCAAGCAAGCGCTCTACAGCAAAGAAATTAATATGGGGGTGGGCACTGGCGTATTGGACTAGGAAGGAGCCATCCCCTGCACCTAATTCAAGCTCGACCGGTTGTGGGGCAGGAAACACTTCCTTCCAGCAAAAGGTGCGGAAAAAATCACTGGGGACCCAACGAGAGCTATATTCGGGATCAAGAGGTTTGCTGCGAGCCATGAGAGAACACCATCAATCCAGAACTATCCGGGCCTTGGCCTTATTCATGGGGCGAATCCATGATGATGTTGACCATTTCTCCCGGTTTACATGCAAAACTGTCGGGGACCTCAATAAGGATGGGGATGCCCAAGCCGCCGAGGCGATGCAGCTGGAGCTGAGATATCATGTCAGGCATGATCTCAAAACTCTCCCCCATGCGAACCACCACAGCTCTGGCTTGCTGCAGGCGCTGACTGCGGGAACGGATAGTGACTGCTTGGCCAATAGAAAGGGGAATGTCCAAACCCTGAGGGACATAGGCAACGACCTTGTTCGAGGCATTTTCGGTCAATGTCACGACCGAATCCGAGGTGCCAATCATTTCTCCTTGACGCTTTTGAATGCCGGTGATGATGCCGTCTGATGGCGCTCGGATAACCCACTCCTGTTCCATGCGGGCAATTGACCGGGCGAGGGCATTTCGGTCGATTTCCATTTTTACGGTCTCAATCTCCTGGCTGCTTTTAATCAATCCCTCAATAGTCTCGATGGTTGCGGCCAGATCCTTGATGAAAAGCCTGCGCTCATTGACTTCGGCTTGACTGCTTAGGAAATTTTTTTCAGCCAGGTCGAATTGACTCTCCGAAAGAAGCTGCTGTTCGATCAGTCCCTTGGCCCGCTCGTATTCATTTTCAAGGTTCTGCAAGCGGATTTCTGCGGAGGCAAGATTAACCTTTTGCTGGAGAAATTCCGTCCTGAGTCGCTCCTTGTCCAGCAGGTTGCGCTGGATATCAAATTCGCTTGAAGCTGAACTCAAGCTGAGCAGTTGCAGGAGCTCTTTCTTTGCCATCACCAAATCGGTTGACCCACCCAGAGCAGTCATGGGATCACTAGGGTTTACCTTGGCAATAATGTCTCCAGCCTTGACCTTTTGGAACAGTTGCACGGCCAGGTTGGTAATTGTACCTGAAGTGGTAGTTCGAATGTCCAGGCGTCGAATATCCACCTGCCCAACCAAGGAGGGAAGGGATAGATTCTGCTTCCATAAGACCGCAATGGCGATGCATAGGCAGAAAAAAAGCACGCTTGGCATGACCTTGGACTGCCAATGAGCCAATCGGCGGGTGAAGGGAATCGGAATCGGGGTTCGATTCATACCTCTGACTCCTCCTCGGCTCGTATGCCGTTGACGCGTGTGACTCCTTCAAGATTCCGCAAGTCGTTTAGAAGTTCCGGCATCCGATCAGGATTCCTCATCAAAAGGCGGTAGGACAGATCATTTCCCCCGTCCTGCCGGTGATTGCGCTGGCTGGCACAAATGGATCGGATGGCATGATACTTGAGGAGGTCTTCCAATTCCTGGATTTGGTTAATCTCCTTGGCCCAATGCAAATTCAGTATCACATCAAAGCGCTGCCTGTTTCCAAAGCCAGTCATCCACAAATAAAGCAAGATAGAGCAGATGAGCAGACAGCCAATCATGGCGGTCATGAACTTGAAAGTGCCGCACGCCATTCCCACGACAATCACTCCAAGCACATAGGTGGTATCCAGTGTGTCACGAAGGATATTGCGGAACCGGACGATCGCAAACACCGCCATCAGTCCGAATGCATAGACGATGTTGTTGGATAAGACCATCATTACCAGAGCAACGATGACGGGTAGAATCATCAACGATTGCACAAAGGTTTTGGAATAGGAGAGTCCGCTGTGCGTTAGCATGTAAACCCATGCGATGATGTGTCCGCTGACAAATGCAAGGGACAATCCAAGCAGGGTAAGGGGTAGCGGCGTTGGAGCGGTGGAAAAGTCCGCGTTGAGTAGCCAATTCATTTTGAAATTGAAGAAACAGTTGCCGCCTGTCTGCGCTTCAGGTGATCTCGTGGGCCAATCTGCTGAGCCAGCATTTGGGATTCCACCATGTCGGACATGGCGTCTTTGTCCATGAGGGTGATGCCATCCACGTACTTGGCAGCTCCACATTGCATTAAGTGATAGCTTTCCACCAACTCGCGAAGCCAATTGGGGAAACGATCGGTGAACTTCAGTTCCAGTATGACTTGATTGCCAAACACAAAGGTGGGTTGATGCATCTTAATGAGCATTCTGGCCTGAGGGTCGGCTTCGCAGCATACCCTTCGATCCAGTGTGACGCGGACTGCGTTGCTCTCTGGCAATACCCAAGCCTCACGCTGATAAGCGACATGCGATACAGGCTGGGCCTGAAGTTGGTTGACTTGGGCTGTAAAGTCATGAAGTGCATCCTCCTGTGATGCCCTCAAGTTCGAGTCGGTGGAGTCGCTTTTATCAAACAGGACCAAGTCATTGTGAGGCGTTTGCCCCGATAAGATTTGAAACAATCCTTCGCGTTTCACTCCAACGCGTTTCTTGCTGATGATATTGTTCATTCGCCGCTTGATTTCCAGGAACACCGGCGAGTTCTGGTTTTCATCATAAAAGCGGACCCTCAACTTGAAGCGATTTTTGTTCCCGTTGATCGTGCTGTGATAGAGCTGCATGCTGGGCGAATCTAGGTAGAGACTATGAACGGGGTACGAGAGATCAGGCTGGCCTTCACCATGGGGGTCCAAATCCAAATAGCAACGCACGAAATCTCTGATGGCCAAGGCCTGTGCCTCATCCATGATGTATTTCAACTCAAATCGTTGCTTCTGTAATGATGGTGCTGCCATGTTACGAAGTTCTGTCCTGCGCTGCATGGCGATATTCGCTCATTTCGCAGCAAATTTGACATTCGAAAGGAGAATGTAACACACTTCAAACAAAAAGGATATCCAGCACGATTACCTTCAAGGCAGTTGCGCGGGCATTATCCAATGCCATTTCCAAATTTCAGCACTTTTCGTACCATTTGACCTGTGATGAACCATCCAGTCACAAAGCTGCCTTCAAAATGTCCAGCAGATCTTCTTGGGTTGGAGTTCTGGGAGTGATGTCCATCAGTCGTTTGATTTGAAAGGCTTTTTCGGCCCATCGAGGCAAATCCTGTGAAGATCCACCAAGATCTCTGATGCGTCTGGGGAGGAATAGTGATTGGTTCAGAGACTCAATGTGTTCGATGGCAGTCTCGGCAGCTTTCACTGGAGTCGTGAAAGGCCCCTTCAAGCCCATGAACTCAGCAATATCCGCCATTTCGGTCATGCGGCAGGGCATGTTGAATCGCATCACATGTGGGAGCAGAAGTGCATTTCCGCGACCATGGGAGCAGTGCATATCCATGCCCATTGGATATTCGAGCGCATGTACTAAAGCGACAGCGCCATTAGAAAAGGCCAGTCCTGCCAGAGTGCCTGCCAACGCCATACCGTTCCGTGCTTCGGCATCGGCGGGTTGATGGAAAGCGGTGAGAAGATGCCGAGAAACAAGTGATATGGCCTTTTGGGCCAATGCATCAGAGAGTGGGTTTTTCCCGGGATAGGGAGCATGCTGGAATCCATTCTCAGGAGATGCCTCCGGAATCCTGGCGGTGTAGGCCTCTATGGCGTGCGTTAAGGCATCCATGCCACTCTCCGCGGTGACTTGAGGTGGGCAACTGTGGGTCAGTTCTGGGTCGACTAGGGCCAGGGTGGGCCTCAGATGGGGACTTAAGGTGCTTACTTTGACGCCGGAATCCTGGTCGCTGAGTACCGCAGCATGTGATACTTCGCTACCCGTGCCGGCTGTGGTGGGGATGGCAACAATTGGGCAGATGGGGCCTGGAACGCGATCGAACCCAAAGTAATCGGAGGGATACCCCCCATGGCTGTAGACCAAGCCAGTGATTTTGGCCAAGTCCATGTTGCTGCCTCCACCCAACCCAATAATGGTGCCAGGCTCAATGGCTTGAGCGCAGGCGGCTGCTCTGCAAGCAGTCTGAATCGACGGTTCAGCTTCACCTTCGTCAAAGACATGCGCCTGTTTGCGTGCCTCCTGATCCATGCCATCGAGGACACGATCTACCAGACCGGCTTCGACCAGGTGAGAATCGGTGATGATCAGATAGGTTTTGGAGTGTGCCGATGGTATATGTTGTGCCCAACGCCGAATCAACCCGGGGCCATAGATCAATCTACCTGCGGAATGGAAGTCCCAGAAAGTTGTCACAGTCGATGAGGGTAGGAGGATGCCAGTGAGGCTTGACCTCTAGCTTAGAATGTCGTGAGCGATATGGCCGGAGACATCGGTTAACCGATAATCCCTGCCTTGGAAGCGATATTTCAATTTTTCATGATCGACGCCAAATAGATGCAACATGGTGGCATGTAAATCGTGAACGTGGAAGGGGCGGTCGACGGCATGATAGCCGAAATCATCGGTGCCACCATAGGAGATTCCGCCCTTGATACCTCCGCCAGCCATGAAAAGAGAAAAGCCTCGAATGTGGTGATCACGGCCGCTTCCCTGCGCCATGGGGGTTCTGCCGAACTCACCTCCCCAGACCACCAGCGTGTCCTCCAAAAGTCCTCTTTGTTTCAAATCGGTAATCAAGGCAGAGGTTGCCTGGTCCACTTCGTTGGCAGTCGTGACCATGTTGCCTTTCACATTTCCGTGATGATCCCAGCCCCGGTGATAGAGCTGAATGAAGCGCACCCCCTTTTCAGCGAGCCGTCTGGCCATGAGGCAATTGGATGCGTAGGACCCATCACCTGGTTTGGCTCCGTAAAGATCCAGGACATGCTGTGGTTCATGATCCCAATCCATCAACTCTGGTACACTTGCCTGCATGCGGAAGGCCATTTCGTATTGTTGAATACGAGTGGCAATTTCGGGATCATTCACCACTGCGTCCTTTTCGAGATTCAATGCATTGATAGCATCGACCAGGGTTTTTTGCTCGGATTGGGTAATGCCTTTGGGTGGGGAGAGATAATGAACCGGATCCCCACTGGCATTGAATTGAACTCCCTGAAAATTACTGGGCAAGAACCCTGAGTGCCACTGCCGGGAGGAAATGGGTTGAGCTTGCCCTCCCTTACCAACCGAAGTCAGGACAACAAATCCCGGGAGGTTTTCCGTCTCACTACCCAAGCCGTAAAGGAGCCAGGAGCCCATGCTGGGCCTGCCAGATACAGAAGACCCTGTGTTGACGAACGTGTGAGCCGGGTCGTGGTTGATCTGTTCGGTGTGGAAGGAGCGAATGATGCAGATCTCATCAGCAACGCCACCAATATGTTTGAAAAGGGAGCAAATGTTTTGGCCGCTTTTCCCAAAGGACTGGAATGGATGTTGAGGCGCAAGGCATTTGAGGTTTTGTCCCTGAAGCTGAGCAATGGGCTGACCACGGGTAATCGACTCCGGCATGGGCTTTCCATCCATCTCAGCTAATTTTGGCTTATAGTCCAAGGTTTCCAAATGCGAGGGGCCTCCCGCCATGCAGAGGTAAATTACGCGTTTTGCTTTGGGGAGTCGATGCAGTGGTTGGACGACGCCTTCCCAGCGACCTTTGCTGGTCTGTGAACTTTGGGACGACACTTGCCATGGGTTGAGCAGTGCATGGAGCGTTACCGCACCGATCCCTACGGTTGACCGGTTCAAGAAGCAGCGGCGTTTAACGGGTTCGTTCAGAAATGGCATGTCTCGTCAGTAGCGGGTGATGGTTTCATGCAAATTAAGCAACGCTCGGGTCACTGATATCCAGGCGTGTCGTTCGTGCTCATGAGCATTTGCATTTTGCACTCGGATCATGCCCACCTGAACCAGACCATCTTCCTGTGGCCTGGGCTCTCTTTCATGGCTTTCGCGCATGTCGTTGAGCAGATCCTGTAAGATGCTCAGTTCTTGATAGTTCGGTCTTCTAAGAGTGACTTGCTCAAAAGCAGCGGCGATACGGGTTCGATCGTCGCCTGAATGGTTTTCCAGAATGCGATCAGCCAAATGCTCCGCGGCTTCCACAAAAGAGGGATCATTCAATAGGTTCAAGGACTGTAGTGGTGTGTTTGAGCGGGGCCTTGAAGCCGTGCACTCCTCCCTGTTGGGGGCATCGAATGCCTTGAGCATAGGGTGTAAAAAAGTACGTTGCCAGTGGGTGTAAAGGCCTCTCCTGTATTGCCTGGAACCCATGTCGGCTTGATAGGTTCTTTTGGGGAAGTTGAGCTGGCTGTAGTAGCCCTCCGGTTGGTAGGGGCGGGCACTCTCTCCGCCTACTTTGCGTGTCAGTAAACCGCTCAACTCGAGAGCTTGGTCTCGAATCATCTCGGCATCCAATCGATAGCTCGATTGCCGAGCAAACCACTTGTTTTCCGGATCTTCCAGTTGTAGTTGATCGCTCGACTGAGAGGTTTGCTGGTAGGTACTGGAACCTACCATGAGCTGAATCATGTGCTTGATATCCCAGCCGCTATCGATGAATTCGCAGGCAAGCCAATCCAATAAAGCTGGGTGGGTTGGAGGTGAACCCTGAGAACCCGAGTCTTCCATCACTCTCGCCAAGCCATGTCCAAAATAAAGTTTCCACAATCGATTGACAAAAACGCGTGCGGTTAATGGATTTTCCTTCGAAGTCAACCAACGTGCAAGATCGAGTCTTCCAAGTCTCTGCGTATTTTGATTGTCCGTGTAAAGAGAGGGTAGAAATGTTGGAAGTGCGGGTATTACTTCTGGTCCCGATTCATCCATCCAGTTGCCGCGTGGCAAAATGCGCATGGTGCGGGGCTCAACCGACTTGGAGACGAGCATGGTCGGGATTTCCTTATCCAGTCGATCAAGTTGCTCACGGCTCAGGCTAAGCAATCTGCGCGAATCCTCGAGCAGGGGAGTGTGAGCCAGAAAGTATTCCGTTGCCTTCTTGTTTTGGGCTTCATCACGCTCCTCTTCTTCCGTGATCAGCCATCGGTAAAGATCATCCTGAATACCTGTTTCAGTGAGTGTGGGATCATTGACCGGTGTGCTTGAAAGCCGGAATCTCCCGATCATGTGCCCTTCGTGCTGGGTCTCATGTTTCAAACGGAGTGTGAGGCGATGTCCTGCCTGCACTTCTAACGGCGATTTGAGAGTCAGGCAAAGGCTGCGCGGTTCATGCTTTTCGTGGCCATCCACTGCCCAACCGGTTCCAGGATTTTCGTCGATGGCCTTAGAGGCCTCAAATCCTTTCTGAGCATAATCGGCTTCAGCATCCAGCCATTCGATGGGCTCCATGACGCCGTTGTGTTCTAGAATAAGCTCTACCTCCGAAAGAACGAAATTACCTCCACCTCGTGAGAGGGAGCCTTTGTCCATCGATGGATGCTGCAGGGCATCGAGCCGGATGGCACTGATGCGTCGGTCTGCTGGTGCTGTCCAGATTAAGGTGAAATGATCTTTTTCGGGTTTTGGGCCTTGGGTCAATATGGAGCCGTCGGTCTGAAGGTTGAGAAGGGTTCCATGATCCGATTCCAGCCCTTCTGGCAAGATGGGGTCCCAACTCAGTTGTCCTTTTTGATGCCACTGTTGCAGTTGTTGTTCCCATATATCTTTTGCTTCTTCAAGAGGGGCGGTCAGCGTGTTCAGTGTCTTCTCGAGTTGGATAGTGAGTTTTGAGAGCCGATCTTTTTCGTGCTTTTGCTGAACCGAGGGGACAGGCATCTCAGGTTCCCATTTGGATCCACCGTAAAAACCCTTTTCCTTAAGGTCGCCGAAAAAGGCAGCAAAGCTGTAAAAGTCTTCCATGGTGTAGGGGTCAAACTTATGGTCGTGGCATTCGGCGCATCCCATGGTGGCTCCCAACCACACGTTGGAGGTTGTCCTTACCCGGTCTGCCGCATACTTTGCCAAGTATTCCTTGTCCTGAGCCCCTCCCTCGGCCGTGATCATATGCAGCCGGTTAAATCCGGATGCGATTTTTTGAGATTGGGATGCGTTGGGAATTAAGTCTCCAGCTATTTGTTCTTTTGTGAACTGATCAAAAGGCATGTTTTGGTTGAATGCATGGATCACGTAATCTCGGAAGGGCCACACGGTATAGGGCTGATCTCCATGGTAACCAACGGTGTCTGCGTAGCGCACCAGATCCAGCCAATGGACAGAAAGTTTTTCCCCGAAGGCTGGATTGGAAAGGAGGCCATCGATCATCTTAGGGTAATCTGCCGGATCCTCAGATGCCGAGAAATGACGCGTTGCTTGGACCGTTGGTGGAAGTCCGATGAGATCCTGGTGTATGCGACGAGCAAGAGTTGCCTTTTTGGCAGGCTTGGAGGGGCGGATGCCCCGTGACTCAAGATCTGCCAAGATGAAGAAGTCGATGGGATTGGTGGGCCAGTCGATATCCTTAACTGCCGGTAAGGGTGTCTTGGTCATGGGTTTGAATGACCAGTGAGTTCCCCATGGAGCTCCTTCAGCTACCCACTTTCGGATGGCTTCCTTTTCTTTCTGGGCGAGGCTCTTCCCTGAGTTGGGAGGCGGCATCACTTCTTCTGGGTCTTCAGAAAAGATGCGTTCAAGAAGTAAACCTTGATGGCGTTGATCAGGATCGATGATCCATTGCCCATCTTTTTGAGACTTGATCTCTGATTCCTGATCCAGTCGTAGCCCTGCCTTTCGCTGAGCAGCATCGGGGCCATGGCACTGAAAACAGGCATTGGAAAGCAGAGGGCGTATGGTGGTCTCGAATTCCGTGCCTCTTACCTGAAGGGGGCTCAAGGCGCTCATGATCAACAAGGCATAGTAGCCGATGTGACTGTGCATGAAAGAACCTTCCGTAAGGGGCATCAATTTAAAACGCT
Source organism: uncultured Verrucomicrobiota bacterium (assembly GCA_902560705.1). Classification (GTDB taxonomy): domain Bacteria; phylum Verrucomicrobiota; class Verrucomicrobiia; order Limisphaerales; family AAA164-E04; genus UBA7971. Next base: position 6,215 of record CACEMW010000050.1, on the reverse strand, counting down.
GTTTTAACATGGGTTGGGGCTCGTTCGGAAATGGTGCAGTGGTTGTGTGGAAATTTCTCTGATCATTGTGAGCTGCACCTTTTCGATTGGCAAGCATGCACTATCTACTTTTGGAGTAACTGCCTGAAAAAAACAGCTTGATTCCTTGGGGTCCATTCGCGAGAAAGGCTTCAAGGTGGCGTTTGTGATCACATTTTTAAAAGCTCTTGCCTGCTTCTGATGAGAATACTGTGCAGCATAGCCTATTTACTCGTTTCAAGCTTCAAGCTGTCTTCCCAGCCTGTCTTGATTACTGAAGTGATGTCCAGCAATGGCGACGTTTTATCGGATGAACAAGGACGTTTTCCGGATTGGATTGAATTGTTTAATGCGGGAAACCAGGTCGTCAATTTGGAAGGTTTTGGCCTGAGTGATGATCCGGAAGCTCCCTTCGCCCATGTGCTCCCATCCCTTCGATTGAATCCCGGAGATCACTGGGTGGTGTTTTGTTCTGGTGAAACGGAACAAACCCTGATTGGCGTTAAATCTAAATGGAGTCTGCCCGATTGGGAGCTGAGATTTCCTCCGGTGAAAAATGGCCTTGTGCTCCACCTTGATGCAGCAGATATACGCAGCGTTTCTGCTCTGGGGGATGGTCGTGTTTTGGCTTGGTTGGATCGCGGCCCTCTGGGCCTGCACGCCACTGCTCCCAATTTCGCGAACACAACTTTTTATCGCGAGGAGGATCCGTTGAAGACACCCTCCATTTTTTTTAATGGTGAGGGTGCTTACCTTGAAATCCAAGAGGTGCTGGGCCGGACTCTTTTTCTTGTGGCATCCGAGCATCCGCATGCTTCCAATCACTATCGCGTTGTCATGGGACACCATGAAGACTTTCCACTTGTAAGAGGCAATGATCGCAAGATTCTCAATGATGTGTGGCGAGAAGCCTATGAAACGAAAGGTGTCCATTTAAACGGTCGACGGATTGATCCAAGCCTGACCATTTTTCCTCAATTTACTTCACTATTGCGCTTTGAGTCGAATCAGCCTCAGACCTTTAGTCTTATTGGGTCTGATCGGCTATTGGATAATCGTTTTTGGCATGGGAGTGTTCACGAGATTCAGCTTTTCAACCGCTCGTTAGCCCCGGCAGAGACTCGGATGGTGGAGGCATATTTGAATCAAAAATGGCGGCTCCCCAGAACCTATATACACGCGCCGTTTAAAATCAGTGAAAAGACCACGGTGTTGCTTCTTACCAACCCCGAGGGCAATCTGTGTGATCGCTTTGCCATTCAGTCGACACCAAAAAACGTCTCACAGGTAAAGGATCCCGTTTCAGGTAAGCAGGCGGTGACGGACATGCCTACACCGGGCATTTCAAATAACCAGCAGTCTTACACCTCGGTCTTGAGCCCGCCTCAGTTCTCCCAGCCTTCCGGTTTTTATGATACGGTCATTGAATTGGCACTGAACCATGATGATCCGCAAGTGGTTGTACGTTTTACGACCAATGGAAGGGATCCTTCTGAGAGCGATCCGGTTTTTCAAGGTCCCATCAGGATTGGTCAGACCCATGTCCTCAAGGCAAGAGCCTTCAAGGAAGGCTTCTTGCCGAGCTCGGTTGAGACGGCCTCGTATGTAATGAGTTTTGCCTCACAGATACCTGTGGTTTCACTCAGTGGTGACCCCGATGCGTGGTTCAGCGATTCTCGAGGGATGTATGTCACGGGACCGGGTGCCTCTGCTGAATTACCTTATTTTGGTGCCAACTTTTGGAAAGAATGGGAGGTTCCAACGACAGTCGAATGGCTGGATCGGGATGCTGCAAAATCCTGGCAGCAGCTGCTGGGGGCTAAAATTCATGGCGGTTGGTCTCGAGCGAACCCTCAGAAGTCCATTGCCCTCGTCGCACGTTCCCGCTACGGCGAAAAACGAATCAAGGAGAATCCCTTCTTTCATGAGGATTCGAATGCCGCCAAACAATTATTACTAAGGAATGGAGGCAATGACTGGCGGAAGGCCATGCTCAGGGACCCGATCCTTCACCTTCTCGCCGATCGGATGGGGATGATTTCGCAGGCTTACCGCCCTGTTCATGGATTTATCAATGGAGAATACTTTGGATTGTTTAATTTGAGGGAACGGGCAAACGAGCATTTTCTTGCAGCAAAAGCCAAGCTTCTTCCAAAAGAAATTGAAATGGTCGATGGCTTCCTTACTCCCATCCATGGCAATCACAATTCGATACAAAAAGCGTTCGATTGGTTGAGATCGCAAGATCCAGATCAGACAGATTTCTTTGATCAGTTGATTCGCCGTTTTGACATTGACCAATTTATTGACTATCTCGCCATCCAGATCTATGCCGCAAACAAGGACTGGCCTCATAATAATGTGACCCTTTGGCGTCCGTCCAGGCCTGATGGCCGGATTCGCTGGATGCTGAATGATTTGGATATGAGTATGGGGTGGCATCGTGGCGAATACGATGACTCCACATTTTCACGGCTACTGGCTAGAGATGAGACGGCCCCTTCTTCCATGTTGGGTTTGTGTCTGAAAAACCAGGAGTTCACGGAACACTTTGCCAAACGATTGTTGTTTCGGCTCGAAAATGACTTATCGCCCACCAAGGTGATTTCTCTCATTGACGATATTTCTCTCCATGTGCGAGATGAGATGCGCCCCCATATCAAGCGATGGGGGGGATCAAATCTTGCTGGCTTATCAGTGCCCGAAACCATTGAGGCTTGGGATACACAGGTTCAAGCCTTGAGAAACTACGCCTTGCATCGCAACGCCTATCTCCGAAAGCATCTTTCAGCATGGTTGTCTCTTGAAGAACCGGTGCTCATGCAAGTGCTCAAAGAAGGAGATGGGGGTGGGAGCTTGGGCATCGATGGGATGGCGATGGAGTTCGATGAAAAGGGGCTTTGGGAGTCCCATGTCTTCATGGAATACGCTTTGCAGTTGGAAGTGAAGACAGATCCCCAATCCCACTTTTCAGGCTGGGGGCATCGGACGGAGTCACAGGCCACCATTCTGGTGCAGCCATCCATATTGAACCAAATTAAGGTGTTTGTTGAGTCAAAGACCGAGCCTCCGGCCGTTCGCACGACAGGTAAGGTTTTGATCAATGAAATCATGTATCACCCATTGGAGGGCTCCAATCAGGTGGAGTTTATTGAATTGATCAATGCGGACACGCATCCGATTCAGCTTCAAGGCTGGCAGATGACCGGGGGGGTAAAATTCGCCATTCCTGAGTATGTCCTTCTTCCTGGCCAGATGTTGGTCCTTGCAGAGCGTCTTCCACTCGTTCAAGGCCCCCTTAATGATCTTGGCAATCCCATCGAGTGGATGGGGCCTTGGGTGGGAAATCTTAGCAACCAGGGCGAACTGCTCCGATTGCTCGATTTCGATGGTAATCAAGTGGATGCCGTGGAATATGCGGATGAAGGAGAATGGGCCAAACGCATTCTTGGACCGGAAGATCATGGTTATCGCGGTTGGGTTTGGTCCGATCAGCACGATGGGTTGGGCTCATCGCTTGAGCGACAGTCCCTTGGGGTGGCTGGTGCCTACGGTCAGAACTGGCTTCCTTCTTTAGCCGCTGGGGGCACACCCGGAAGCCGAAACGGCCGGTCAAAATTGGTCCTCGCTCCTATAATCAGGAAGTTTGAACATTGGCCTCCAGTGCCGCGTTCCGATGAAAAAGTATGGGTGTCAGCAAATGTTGTTTCAGGGGGCAGCATGATCGGCGAAGTAAAGCTTTTCTATCGGTATCAATCCGGCGGTTCGTTTCTGTCGGTCGCCATGAGGGATGATGGGATGAAACAGGATCGTGCATCCGGGGACGGTGTTTATGGTGCATGGCTTCCCGAGGCAGCCGATCAAGTCATTTGCGAGTTTTACGTTCGGGCCACCGATGTCGCTGGCAACTTCCGTAACTGTCCTGCTGAAACCGATCAAGGACAAGTGGCCAATGCCTACTATCAGGTAGATGATCATTGGCACGAAGCAGATGCGACACTGCCCACGCTCAGGGTCATCATGAGCCTGAAGGACAGAGACCGTTTGAGCGCGATTGGAAAGCTTCCGTGGAATGCAAGTAGCGATGCTCAATTGAACGCCACGTTCCTATGCCATGAGCAGGGACAGTGGGAGGTACGCTATGGTGTTGGATTGAGATTACGTGGAAGTACTTCGCGTAGCGGGTATCCCAAAAACAGGCGCGTTAACTTTGCTAGTGACCATCCCTGGCGGGAACGCCTAGGAGTGGCTCTCAATGCTGTGAATGTCCCATCGCAGGTCCTGGGGGCCGCCTTTTACCGTCAAGTAGGTCTACCGGTGGCACCCTCGCGACCCGTCAGGTGGCTCGAAAACGGCCAAAACCTGGCAAACCCCGATTTTCCCCAGTTTGGATGTTACGCTCAAGTGGATTTGTTGGATGGTGAATTCGTCGACCATTTCTTTGCAGACGATAATGAAGGCCAACTCTATCGCCCTTCGGGAAATGGGAATCTGGAGTATCTTGGCGAGGACCCATCGAGTTATGCCAGACCCGGATTCTACGCCAAGGGTAATCGGAAGGAAGCCAATGACTGGAGCGATCTGATCGCTCTCACAAGGCATTTGTCCATGGATGATCCAGACGCCTTTTCACTGGGGTTGGAATCGGCAGTGCATCAAGCGCTTTGGTTGAAATATTTTGCCATGGACGCACTTCTTGCTAATACCGAGACGAGCTTCGCCAATGGTGGAGCAGGCGATTATGCGTTCTTCATCGGAAGCAAAGATTCTCGTGCCATTTTGATACCCTACGACCTGGATTCCATTCTCGGGATGGGGGTGGTGATGAATCATCTTTCCATCCGTCGTGCTGCTGCCAAAGAGGTGCCGCGACGCTTTCTAGGTCATCCTTCCATTGCACCTCTCTATTTCGCCGAACTTGAGCATCTTTCCGATACCTTGTTCCATCCGAGTCATCTTGCAGACTTTGTTGGCCAGGTCCTGGGTTCCTGGACTTCACGGGAATTTGTTGAACAAACTATCCAGTTTGCCTTGACGAGAAAAAAAGAGGTGAGAGAACAACTTCAGGATGAACTCACCGTTGCTGTAAACCTTCCTTTTGCAGAACCTGCTTGGCTGCGTTACTATCAAGCGCCCTCTGAGTCGATGTCCTTGAGCGGATCATCCGCTCTCATTCAAACCCATCGGGTCAGGGTTGCCGGGAAGGAGGCTCTCTGGCTGCCATGGGAGGGGAAGTGGCAGATCGATGGTGTGGCACTGCACCCAGGGGTCAATGAGATCACTGTGCAGTCCTTTGATAGCAACGAGCGCCTGCAAGATTCCAAAAGAGTCTTGGTATATAGAGAGACTGAGAAAGCTTCGATCCCACACAGAGGAGTGTTGGAAGCAGACACTCTATGGAAGGCCAGCCAAAGCCCCATAGTCGTTCAACAAAACCTGGTGATTCCGCAAGGGGTGACGCTCCAGATTGAGGCAGGCACCACTGTCGAATTTAATCAGGGGGCAGGGCTGGTAGTGCACGGGAATTTACTAGTGAAGGGTCGGTCCAATAAGAGGATTGTGTTCACAAGAAATCGTTTTGAAACGGCACGATGGGGGGGGGTTCACATAGACCAGTCCATGGAGGAAAATAAGATTGAGCATGTCATCTTCGAATGGTCCGAGTCGCCCGGGATAAGGCTCACGGATTCTCAGTGCGACATTCAAAATATTAAGTGGATTGGTGCTTATCGAAGTTTTTTGCGCACGGATGGAAGCTCTTTACATTTGAAAGATTCCGAATTTCCTGATGTGACCAACGGAGAACCCATATCGGGCCATGGCATTCCTGAAGCAGGATACTGGATTGTAGAAAATTGTGTTTTCGGTAAGACCACCGGTTACGCCGATGTGATCGATTTTACGGGCGGAAAGCTTCCGGGACCCGTGCCGCAATTCCTTTACAATCGCTTTTTGGGCGGTTCGGATGATGGTCTCGACCTGGACGGCGCTGATGCTTACATCGAAGGAAATTGGTTCTCCAATTTTCATAAGGCCAACGGCAGTGATAGTGAATCTCATGCTGTGGCAACTGGGGTTTACAATGGTGTGAGCTCGAAAATAAGCCTCATAAGAAATGTGTTTCTGAACAACGATCATGACCTGCTTTTGAAGGAGTGGTCCAGCGCTTACGCGGCTCACAATACATTTGTCGGATC
>CACEMW010000049.1:0-18795 GCA_902560705.1 uncultured Verrucomicrobiota bacterium | reverse complement strand
AGAGGCTTATTGGATTCGACGCTGGTTCACTGGGGGGGGGAAATGGGGCGGCTTCCGGTCATCCAGTTTCGCGAAGGTCTCGACAAGCGTGACAAAGTTGGAAGGGATCACAACACATATGGTTTCAGCATGTGGGTGGCAGGCGGGGGGATGAAGAAAGGCTACATCCATGGTCAAACCGACGAATTTTCCCACTATGCCGTGGAAGACGTCGTTCACCACTATGATTGGCTGGCTACCGTGCTGCATCAGTTCGGGCTGGATCACCGCACACTGGAATACAAGTTAGGCCCACGCAATCATCGGCTCGTAGAGCAGGCCGATGCGCAGGTGATTCACAAAATGCTAGGTTAGCGCAGAATTTGGCGCAGCAAGCCTTTGAGGACATTCCCAGGACCGATTTCCTCGAAGACCGCATCGGGTTCTTGATTCATCAGAGAGATGGATTCAACCCATCGAACTGGGGAAGTGATTTGTTCAGCCAGAAGTTTTTGAATGCTCCTAGGAGCGTAGGGTTTGGCCTCAACATTCGAAATAACCGGCAGTTCAGGATCCTTGAGGGCGACTTCTGCCAGAAAGGCCTCAAACGCACTTTTGGCGGGCTCCATGAATGGAGAGTGAAATGCGCCGCTTACGTTCAGTGGAATGTAGCGCTTGGCACCTGCTTCCTTGAAGGCATCCTGCAATGCAGGAATCATCTCCTGAGCTCCTGAAACCACAATCTGTGTGGGTGCATTGAGATTGGCCAAACCCACCTGACCTTGGCCTGCAGCATCGAGCACCTGAGCGACTTGATCGTGGGTGAGCCCAATCACGGCTGCCATCCCGCCTCCTTTCGCCTCAGCCATCAGAGCCCCCCGTTTTTGAACCAGGCGTAAACCGGTGGCGAAATCAAAGGCGTTGGCGGCATACAAGGCATTGTATTCGCCCAAACTGTGCCCGGCCGTCATGGCTGGCTTTTCACCTGAAGTTTCCAAGGCTGCCAGATAACTGAGGGCACTGACGGTGAAAAGGGCAGGTTGGGTATATTGTGTTTGGCCTAATTTTTCATCTGGATCCTCCAGACAAAGTGCCTGGATATCGTAGCCAAGTATGTCACTTGCCTCGTCTGTGATATGGGGAAAACGCTCAAAAAGACCCTCTCCCATGCCTTTTGACTGGGAACCTTGTCCTGGAAAAAGATAAATCATGATCCGTTGGCTGTTGAGTGCATTGGTGGGCGCTAGCATCGCAGGCGCCATCGTCCGTTGAGCCTAAGGCTAGGTTTTAGTCTCCAATGGCTCAAGGTATTGTTGGCGTTCCCTTACCGAAAGGCAGGGTGGTCCGGTTGACCGCCACTGATGACATAGGCCACCAAGTCGAGAATTTCCGATTTGTTGAGCGCGGCCAAAAGACCTTCGGGCATCGGAGAAATTTTTGACACTTCGATGCTCTTGACTTTTCTGCGGTCCACGTTTACTCGCTGATTCGGGTTGGTGAGATCGGTGTTCAGTGTGACCGAATCGCCATTGAGGTTCACCACAATGCCACTGACCGAATCGTCGTCCTCCATGGTAACGACGATTGGAGCGAATTGATCACTGATCTCCTTGCTTGGATGGAGAACATGGTCGAGTAAATCATAAGCGCTGAAGCGGCCACCCGCACCGGTCAAGTCAGGCCCGTTCATGCCTCCTGCATTGCCGAAACGATGGCACGCCAGGCAGGCTGCGGCGGTGAACATGCGCTTGCCAGTGGCGAAATCTCTTTTCTTCATTTCGTTGCGGGCTGCAGGGCCCAATTCATCCAAAGTCCATTCCTTAGGTTCTCTCCCGGCAAAAATGGCGCCCAGGTTTTCAATCACACTTTTATTTTCGGGCTCACGAGCAATGGCTTCCGCCAGGGCTTTGGTTTCAGCGTCGGTGAATGAAGCCAAACTATCCTGCTTGATGAAATCAATGAAACGTTCAAAACTCGCGCCTCCCCTGTAGTTGGCAGCCTTGAGGAACCAATCCAGCTGCCGCTTGCGTAAGTCATGATTCCAGCCTGCTTTCAGGAAACGCAAGCTACGGGCATATTGCATTTGCGGTTCCTGGCTTTCGGCGGCATCCATCAGGGCCAATGTTTTGCGAGCTGTATTGGGAGCCTGCAGATGAGCCAGGGTTTCGCATAGCAGCCAGTTGCTTTCAAAACTTTTGGCAGGAAAGAGTGGGTCGAGTTTGGCGATACATGCCTCCGCAGAGTCCTTGCCGAGATCCCCAAAGCGCACCATTACAATTTGCATGGCACGAACCATGGCTTGGAGCTCACGCTCGGGAAGGGATTCAGTTTCGATCGAAAGGAGAGCCTGGAGCATTTGGCTCCCTAATGCTGAATCGGTGACGTGACCGGACTCTGGGCGGTGACTGGGACTGATGCCTGTCACCCTAGCCAATGCCATGATGGCTTGGATCTGTTTGATTGGGTTGGATTCTTTCAATGCCCGCTCTTGCCACTTCGCATGGGGTTGATGCTCCAACGCCACGCGAGCAGCAAACTGAATGAAACGATCGTCATGATCTAAGTAGCGCCATGCTGTCCGGATGGCCTTGGGGTCCTGTTTTCCGTGAAACGCCTCAAGAGATTTTCGAATGGAACGCTGGCGGTTGCGCTTGGCCTTGACGGTAACTGGGCGAGTGTCTTCGGAGCCTTCATAGGTGACGCGATAAAGGCCTGACTGAACCCTCCTGCCTCCAATGGTAAAATACATGGCCCGGTCTTGCGGGTGGATGATGATGTCTGTCACGGGAAGGGGGGCGCCGGTAATGAATTCTTCCTTAGTAGCTCGATAGGAAGATCCGTTCTCCTCAAGATGAACGGCGTAGATTTTGCCCCAGCTCCAATCCAGCACATAAAAGGCCTCTTGATAGTTTTTAGGAAATTGAGCTCCATATCCAAAGCGTGCTCCAGTTGGGCTCCCAGGACCTATGTTCAAAGTGGCAGGCAAGGTGTCGGCATAGAATTCTGGATACTTTCCTGCGCCATTTCGCCAGCCATATTCCGCACCACTGACGACATGATTGACGCGGGTGGGGCGGTACCATGGCGTATTGAAATCATATTCCATGTCGGCATCGTAGGTGAAGAGCTCTCCATCCTTATTGAGGCCACCTCCGTAGATGTTGCGGAATCCAGAGGCAAAAATCTCATAGTCTTTACCGTCTCGAGATACACGATAAACCACACCCCCTGGAGCCAGGACGCCGCGGTTGTGGCCGCGTCCGTCTGGCATGCTGGGTAGCAGGTGGTCATCACCCCAGACTTTTGCTACCTGAGAGGAGGTGTTTGAGCCCTCCTTGTAGCCCGGCTCGATCATCGCATTGTTGCCGGTGATTAAATAAAAGTAACGTCCATCAGAGGTTGGCACGACCGCGTGAACCCCGTGATCACCGCTCGATTTGAATCCCTGCAGAAGCTCGACCTGATCCAACTCACGATCGCCATCGCTGTCACTGATGCGGTAAAATCCACTTTGAATCTTACGCTCATAATCATTGACCCCCGCATAGAGGGCTCCATCGGTAAACACCATCCCGTTGATGGCCCGGATGTCCACGGGCACCTTTTCTATTTGGCTAGGCTCCAGGGTTTCTCCAGGTGCCGGAGCTTTGAATTTGTAGAGGCCACCATATTGGTCACAAGCGTAGATGCGTCCCTGGTCATCCGCCGCCAGAGCCACCCACGAACCCTGTTCCTGATTCGGAACCGAATAGAGTAACTCCACCTTGAAGCCCTCAGCTGCCTTGATCCGATCTACAGGAGTTGCCTTGTTTTCCCCCATGGCTTTGCCCCGGTCGGGATCGGATTGTCTTTGCCGGCGTTGGGCCTGCAGGGTGGAGTCCTGGGTGCTCAGGAAGAAAATGAGTGCCAAGCAGGTGGTGGAACAAGCGAGTGCCTTCCTGCGGATAGAATGGTTGATAAGTCTCATGATGACCTGGTTTTGTGTGTTGAAAGGTTGGTTGAGACACCTTATCAGACCTTTTCATGATGGCAATGGAGCATTCCAGTGAGGCGGTAGGGATAACCCATTTGCCTGGGTCAACCCCATGCGTCGGAGTTTGACCGTATCCTAGGATTGGATTTAACTTTTGGCATGCACCATACTCCCGTATTGTAGCGTCTCTGCCTTGGGGCCTTGATCTGGATGGTTTTTCATCTCACGACAGGCTTGGAGGCTGCCTCCGTTTTGCGCTCCTCTTCGGCCGTGCGGGCCGGAATGTCCCAAGATCGTCTCGCGCGCATCGCTCAAATGCTTGATGATGCCATTCAATCCAATGAGATACCGGGAGCTGTAGCCCTTATCGCACGACGAGGTAAGGTTGTTTTTCATAAGGCATACGGTATGGCAGACCCAGAGACCGGAGTTCCGATGCAAAGCGACAGCATCTTTCGGATCGCCTCCCAAACCAAAGCCATCACTTCCACTGCTGTCATGATGCTCTGGGAAGAAGGGCATTTTCAACTCGATGACCCCATCGAGCGCTGGATACCAGCCTTCAAATCAACCGGGGTGCTGAAAAGTTACGACGAGACCACAGGTCACTGGACAACCGAACCCGTCAAACAGCCCATAACTATACGCCACCTTCTGACACACACTTCAGGTCTTGGCTATAGGGTGATTGACGGCGATGAGAGGATGAAAAAAATCTACCAACAACTTGGTGTTACGGACTTGTTCACCACCGAGCCTGTGACCATCGAACAAAGCGTCATGCAGTTGGCCAAATGCCCGCTACATCATCACCCAGGCGAACGTTTCACCTATAGCGAGGGGCTCGATGTGTTGGGTTATTTTGTGGAAATCATCAGCGGTATGAGCTTTGCAGACTTTCTTCATGAACGAATTTTTGAACCTCTCGGCATGAAGGATACGGGTTTTTATCTCCCGACTTCAAAGAACGAGCGCCTGGTCAAAGTGCAGACTAAAAAAGACGATCAATGGGTCCGTTATCCAGTGACCTTTTATGATCCGGATTATCCTATCAAGGGGGCAAGGAGTTTTTATTCAGGAGGCGCAGGTCTTTCCAGTACCGCCAAGGATTATGCGATCTTTTTACAAATGTATCTCAATGGTGGCTCCTACAATGGTCAGCGCATTCTGAGTCGCTCTACCATTGCGACCATCATGAAAAACCAGACCGGTCGACTCTTTGGCGGCGAAGAGAAATTTCATGGGTTGGCTTTCGGGGTGCTTCGTGAAGGAGGGGTGGTCAAGGGTGGCTTGGGTAGTGTCGGTACTTTCGACTGGGGTGGGTATTTCAACACCCAGTATTTTGCGGATCCTCAAGAAGAAATTGTGGGCGTACTCATGAAACAAACCCAGGGTATTTCTGAAGAAACAGCTTGGAAATAACGCTTGCTGATCCATCAGGCCATCGACGATTAAGCGCTGACTTAAAGGGGCAGACTTGGGTTGACCTTCTGCCACTGGATCAGTGCACGCTGCATGGAAGGGAACGCGAGCTGAGTCGGATCAAAACGCCATGGATCCTGCCATTCCACATGGGACACCTCTTCTCTGTCACAGACCAAGGATTCAGCCGGTGAGCACTCCTTGGCGGTGAAAAATAGATCGAGCACAGGATACGCAATGGACTTATATGTGTAGGTGTTCGGATAGCAAGCAAGGTAGCTTGGGGTGTCAATGGTGATTCCGACCTCCTCCTGGCACTCACGTTTTAATGCCTTTTCGGGCGATTCCCCGCAGTCTACAAAACCTCCAACCAATGCCCATCGTCCTTTGGCCGGATTTTTTCCACGGACGATGAAAAGCATTTGATTTTTTTCATTGAGAATCAGACCGGCTGCAGCGACCGCAGGATTGAGATAAAAGAGATAATCGCACGCCTCGCATGCGATGGAGTATTCCAGCTTCGTTTTTCGAGGATGGCCACAATTCGGACAATGATGAAAGGTGAGGGATGGGTGCATGGACGGAGGTACAGTGGCTGTCATAGGACTACATCCTGCAAGCGTCCGGCAAATTACCATTGATTTCAAGGAGGGAAGAAGATTAGGTCATCCCATCCATGAAATGGGTACATGGCATCATTTTGTTCGCCGCTGGCTGCATGCTTTGGCTGATCGCACTGGGAATCCCAGATTATCTCCGAGCGATGTCGCCCGAAGTTCTGGCCATGGCCAAAAGCGAACCTGGCCTTGAAAGTGAGGCCTCCTCGCTTCTAAGCCTCCATCAGCCAGGGGTCTCCCAAATATTGATTCGCGCTGCACAGATAGCCCGCACCCCAGATGTGGAGCGGCTGGTGGTCAGCTTTGAGCGCTACGAGCTGAACTATCCGAGCCATGTGCGCCAGGGCCATGCTCAAGGGGTCTTTGAACCGGTTTTGACAGAGCTGCCAGGGGAGGTCGATAATGTTATGGAGTGGATGATGCGTCGCTCGGTGCGTCGAACCCTTGGAAGCGTCCATGGTTCAGGTGACCCAGGACTGCAATTCTCACTGCGAGTAGGGAGCCATCCTTGGAATTTCCAATGGTTCGAAGCTCCTGGGAAGCCTGGGGGACAAGTGATGGAAAGCCTTTTAATCCTCTGGGATCTTCTGGAACAAGGCGGGCACCTTTCGGATCCTTTGAAAGATTACTTGCGTAAGTGCTTACTGGATTTGAACGATGCACCCAGCCTTGCCTCCTTTGAATCGGCTTGCGCGGATTTGATCAGTTTGGCAAGACGCATGAATTGGGGGCAGCTGTCGGCTTTCATGGGTAAGATTTCAGGCCCGAAAGTACTGCAAGCCCTAGCAGCTGAGGCTGCTGTGGATTCCGATCGAATGGCGGTTTTTGCTGCATCCTTGTGGTTTGCCGAGGACCCAGAACGTCTGGTCGAATACTATCAGCGCTTTCCCGAAACGGCCTTTTCGGATCTGGGATGCGCACTTCGATATGGGCAAGGAGGGTTGAGTTATCTCTTGGAGCGGTTTCAACCGTTGGTTCCGACACAAAGTCTACACGGGCAACTGGGTGGATACTGCTCTGCCATGCTGGGGAATCTGGGGGCTCGCGTTGCCTTCGTTGCCCATCCGTATCCCATCCTTTTGCGCTGGCTTTGCATGGCAATGGGCCTTCTGTGTTGGTTGCGTTGCTTTAACTTACTTCCAATCTTATCACCATGGGGCCAACCAGATGAAGCCATTGTTTGGAGACGCACGGTCACATGGACGGCCATGACAACGTTACTCGCGATTGTTTGCGCCGAACCTTTTCTTGCGCAGGACTCTGAAAGTAGTCAGAATTTTGCCACCTGGTCCTTTCCGGTTCTGGCGGATCATGAAGACCAGGCATTCGGCCCCATGATGGATACCCAATTTTCACAAGTGACCTTTTTGGCTTTAGGTGTTTTTTTTCTGATACAGGTCGGGATCTATGTGCTCTGTCTGATCAAGTTGAAGGAAATCCAGAAGCAGTCGCTGGATTCCCAATTGAAGCTCAGATTGCTCGACAATGAGGACAACATGTTCGATTCAGGTCTTTATGTGGGTCTTGCCGGAACGGTACTTTCGCTTGTTTGTTTGGCTTTGGGGATCATCAAGCCTGGCCTCATGGCTGCCTACGCATCAACACTCTTTGGGATCATTTTCGTCTCAGTCCTCAAAATTCTGCATGTCAGGCCTTATCGAAGACAACTGATTCTCGAAGAGGCCGCTCCTCCTGCATGAATCGCCCGCTACTCATCATTATATGCGATTTTCTGCTGATCAGCCTTCTCTCGTTGGCAAAGTTCGAGCCTGCCTCCACTAATGGAAACCAAACGCAATCCAATAGCCTCTCGCCACAGCGCACCAATGATATGGTGGCCGTACTCAAGACGGCATTGGCCTCCGAGCAGCAAGTCCGCGAGAGGCTAAGCAGTCAGTTGGATAGCACTCAGGAATCGTTGGAAAATTCCGAACAAGCCCTGGTCGCCAAAGACTCTAAAATCGCCCTGATCGAAAAGGATCTGGAAGAAGTCGAAGGCCGTGCTCAACAATTGCAAAATGAAAGAGTTCTTTTGCAGCAGCAGTACACGGACACCCAAAAAAGCGTTTCCTTTCTTCAGGACCAGTTCCTAGAGGCTTCCAGCGAGGCAAAGCGGCTTCAAAATGATCTGAATCGTTCTGAGCAATCAGCCGTAGCCGCCAAGACAAAATTGCAGACGATCGAAAGTGAACTGAACCTTCGTCGGAGTGAAGTATTGGCCATGCAAGCCAAGATGGAATCACTGGAAGCGGAAAGGCGAGATGCTGAGCAGCAAAAATTTCAATTGGCGCTTGAACTCAAGCAATCCCAAGCGACGGAAATCATCGTACGCGAGCAGTTTGATGCTGCCAAAGACGAGATCCGCGAAGCCAGGCAGGATGTGGCCTACTCTCGAGAACAAGTTTCCATTGCTCAAAGTGAAACTTCCTTGGTCCGGGAAGAGGCTTCTTCAGCTCTTCTGGGTAAGGCGCGTGCTGAGGAACGGACAGGTCAGCTGGCAGAAGGAATCGCGGAGTTGGTTCAACGCAACGAGGCAATGGCCCAGCAATTACAGGCCCCGCGCAGCATGACACCCAGCGCCATTTACGCACGTTTTTTGAACCAGCGATTGCTCACCCGCTTTCAAGCCTCACGGAGTGGAACCTTTGGAAACACGATTACCCAAGAAAAAAACAGTTACAGTATCGTGGTATCCAATGGCAGCAAACTCGTTGCCCTTTACCATACCGATCAAACCCCCATTCAGTTATGGAGTGGATCCTCTGAGTGGGAGCAAATGGCCGGGCGAGTGGAGCGAGAGCAAAAGGCCTACTCCTGTGCAAAAATCTGTTTCATAGATGCGGATCCTCGTGTGCTTTCCATGCCCGTAGGGGCTCGACAGGCTCAGGTTCTGGGCCTGAGGCCATTTGAACTGGCAGAGGACCCTCTAGCACATGACCAAGTCATTCTGGTGGATCCATCCCTGGATGGAGACGCCTACGGAGCGTTTGATATCAGGCTTTCCGCCAACTACTCCAATTACCTGGAAGTGAGTTTTTCCGCCTTGGAACGCCTCAGCCAATCTTTGGTGCCTTCCCCAGGACATTTGGTGTTTAATCCCATGGGAGAACTTGTGGGGATCATGGTCAATGATTCCCATTGTCTCGTCATCGATGGTATCACTGAATCAGGGGATATTCCCTTTGGTTATCAAAGAGCCAGGTCGATGACCGACGATACGTTTTCTCGGCAGGCGGAACGGCTTGCGGCGTTGCCCAGGGTGCTGCGATAGTAGTAATGGAGGTAAAGCCACCTCGTAAAGACGGTTTGAAACCATACGCATGAATCGCCAGTGTTCCCATTCCTTTTGGCTGCGATTGGGCCCGGGAGCCATCATTGCCTCGTTAACCATTGGCTCAGGCGAATTGATTTTTTCCACTCGTGCTGGTGCTCTCTTTGGGCCAAAAGTTATCTGGTTTTTCTGTCTGGTATGCCTTTTGAAGTGGGTGCTGCTCTACACCACAGGGCGGCAGATGATTCTTCGCGGAATCCACCCCATGGAGAGTTGGACTCGGCTGCCGGGTCCCAGGGGATGGTTGCCCATGAGTTTCCTTTTACTGGGAATTCCATGCTTTCCCATATGGGTCGCTTTTCACGCCAACACGACGGCTTCCTTGCTACCGGGTGGTTTCGTGATGGGTTGGCACGCTGGCATGCTATGGCCTTATCTACTCCTTCTCTTATGTGCCGTTTTGAGCATTGCTGGTCAATACAAGTGGCTCGAGAAAATCCAACTCCTTCTTGTCTCTCTGCTTCTTGGAATCGCCATGGTGGCTCTTTTCCTGGTATCCCCTCAGTTCATGGACTGGGGGCGGCTGGCCATCCCTTGGGGTGATTGGGTTTATCCTGAATGGATTGAAAGCTACCCGAGCTTTACTCAGCGACCTGTTTGGGTCGAATTGTCGACCTATGTGGGAATCATCGGTGGGTCCAGTTACGACTATCTGTGCTATGTCTCATTTCTGCGTGAAAAAGGTTGGGGAAGAGCTGGCTTTGATTCGTGGGAAATCAACCCTAGAGGTGCTGTCTCAAGAGCGAAAGTTTCTCCCCAGGTTTCTGCAAGCGATATGGCCGACGCAATGACCTCGCTTAGATGGGACACGTGCATGAGTTTCTTAAGCGTCTTTTTTTTCAGTGTTGTATTCGTGATTCTTGGTCACGAGATTCTTGCTCCCATGGGTCAAGTGCCGGTGGACGGTCAGTTGCTTTCGATACAGGCTTACTTTGTTTCCGATCAATGGCCGGTGATGCGAAAAATTTTTCAAGTGGGAGCGTTCGCGGCCATGCTTGGAACGGTTTACGGCACGCTTGAAGTAGGGCCCAGGATCTTTGTGGAAACTGCACGTGCCATGGGGTGGCAGCGCTGGACCGCCAATCGTCATCGGAGCAAAAAAAAATGGGTTCTTGCGATTGCTGTAGGATCCATGCTGGTAGTTGCCTCTACCCAATGGGCTGCCGACAGTGGCAAGACCTTTTCCTTTATCTGGCTTTTGACGCCGGCAAATTTATTTACGGGAGTTTTCGGCTGTGGTGTAGTCTTATGGGCTACTTTTTGGATGGCCTTTTACCCTCCCGAAGGTATGTCTGGATTTCTTGCCCGGTTCTGGAAGTGGCTTATGGCACCTGCCGGCCTGATTTTCCTTTTGCTCGGTATCAAGGGATACCTCGATTTCGGGGGTAGGGGAGCGCTCCTTGTGTTGGCGGGTTCCTTTGGCTTGGGAATGGTCTGGGCTCGTTGGGTGGAACGGCGGCGAGGTTTCCTTTAGACCGACTCCAAAATCATATTCCCGTAGGCCGTCGTATCACCTGTGCGAATGAGGCCAATGGCTGAAGGAACACTTTTTTTGAAGGTTAGATGCGGCTCGAACTGCCGTCGGATCCCGCGACAACACCTCTCGAAGTTATCCTGAACCTCTTCAGGGTTGGTGCTCCGGAATTCCTCCGCCATCCAAATGTTCCCACATTTCCAGTTGGGTAAGAGAGCGTCGAGAACCTGCGGAATGGTGGGAACGCCGCGCACCAGGGTGAGGTCTACGGTTTCGATCATGTTCCAAAAAGGAAAGGCAGCGTCTGCGATGACCAGGGTGTTGGTGTGCCTGATTCTAGAAATGAGTGAAAGAAGCTGAGGATTGATGATGCCGTTGATAAGCATGCGGCGAACCTAGGCATTTCAGGCGGAAAAATCAATGCCTCCTGTCCAAGAGTTGGAACCTTATGTCCCTTCTGATCTCTCAGGGTGGGATCTTTTGATCGGCAGAATGACTGAAATGGTTGTCCCTTCGTGGGAAGTGGATGTGAGTTTGAGTTGCCCCGAATGACTCTCAATAATGCGTCTGATGACCATGAGCCCAAGCCCTGTGCCTTCTTGCTTTTCCGAGTGTAGAAGGCCCTCCTTGGATTCAAAGAGTTTGGCATCCATTCCCTTGCCAGTATCTTCAAATTGCAGTTCGATGTTCTTGCATGCTTCGTGGGGAGGGTGACGATGCGCATGAAGGGTCAAGGAGCCACCCTCAGGCATGGCTTGAATTGCGTTGAGTGTCAGGTTGAGCAAGGCTTGCTCGAGTTGACCAGGATCGGCTTCAATCAGTGGAAGGTCGGAGGCGATATGCATTTCGAACGCGACGGACTGTTGGCGCATTTTATGCCGTGTCAGAGCATAGAGGCTATGGAGCAATCGCTCGAGGTTGACCGATTCGACCCGAGGCTCATCATGGCGTGCAAATGCCAAGACGCGCTCCACAATCTCATTGAGCTGGTCCATCTTCCGCCCAAGCAAAGAGGCATCTTCATGACGGGGATCCTCCTCTGGGAACTGCAGGTTCATGGCATGATACACCATCTTCATGACGGTGAGGGGATTGCGAATTTCATGAGCAACTTCTGCGGCGAGTAGCCCCAGGGCAGAAAGTTTTTCACGACTTCTGAGTGCCTCCTCCATCTGGCGAATTTCACGGTTGAGAGTGGCTCGTTCAATTGCCATGGCGGACACATTGGCAAATGCCTTTAAAACATTGATTTCATCGATCGAGAAATGATGAGGCTGGTCGGTATAAATACTCAAGACTCCCAGCATGTGGTTTTCGGTGCTGAGGGGTACGCAAAGCATGCTAACCAAACCCTCCTGTTCTGCCAACTCGGTATTGTGATACAAGCTTGAGTGACGCACGTCCTTGAGTTGAATGGGGTGGCCACGGCGGACGACGGTGCCCGCAAACGATTCGTCAATATGTAATCGGGGTTTGGCCTGGTAGCTTTCACCCGCACCGTAGGCAGCTTTCAGGTCCAGCCATTGACCAGACTCATCCAATAAAAGCACCGAACCCATCGTGGCCCTCATCAGCCCACAAGCCTCGCGGGTGATCGATTCGAGGCCTTCATCGATACCCAGGGTCTGTTGAATGTTTTCGTTGATGCTCGAAAGCGACTCCAACATGGCTGCCTTGCTTTGCAGTTGCTGAAACAACCAGGTGTTTCCAATCACAGTGGACGCCTGAATTGCCAGAGCGCTGAGCATCGCTTGGTCGGCTTGTTTAAAATTGCCAACCTGGGTGGAATCCACGTTCAGGACGCCACGGATTTGATCCTGCACATCTAAAGGAACCGCCAATTCGGAGCGCACGTCACCCCATACGGAAAGGTAACGAGGATCTTCCTGGACATTTGGAACTAGGGCAGGGGAGTCATGTTTAGCCACCCATCCGGTGATGCCATGTCCCAAGGCAAGCTGGTAATCCTGAGTCAACGATTCCGGCAAACCTCGGGAAGCTTCCAGCTCAAGAAGGGCAGTGCCTGGATTTACCAGTGAAATGCTAGCGGAGTCGGCCTCTGTCAATTCGATGGCGTACTCCAAGATAAGATTGAGAGCCGTTTGGGAATCAAGCGTCGCATGGATTTTCTGCCCTACATCATAGAGCTTTGCCAACTGGGCCCGATCAAGTTGAGCCGCTTCAAAGGTTTCATCCATTGATCCCATTATTTGTTTGTACCACGAAAGGCTTCGGTAAACAACTGAGGCTTGAGGGTGCTTGGACGATGGAATAACTTCATCCACATGGAAAGAGCTGATTCCAATGAAGAAAGGTATGATCAGGCCATGTTCCTTTTTTCACAGGAAGCCTACGATCAAGCGTCTGAACTTTTGGATCAAGTGCTTGCCGAGGAACCCACTCATGTCGATGCATTGGTAGCGCTCAGCATGGTGTGCTATCGCAAGGGCGATCTCGAGCAGGCGATTACGCTAGGACATCGTGTGGAAGAAATGGAGCCAGAACACCCGCTGATCCATACCAACCTTTCCTTGTTTTACGTCAAAATGAAGAACAAGGAGATGGCGGAGCATCATGGCCTGAAGGCAAAGATTGCCTCATGGAAAGCAAAACCGGATGCTTCCAACGAGGCGTCCAAAGACGATCTTGCGGTCAACCGGCAACAGCCTCAGGGATATAAGACACCCACTCGTTTCCCTGACCAGCCGTGGAAAAACCCTCCGAGCGCCTCCTAGGGTGACATTAAGGGAAGGCATGGGAACCACCTAACAAGCCGTTTAGCAGTTAAGAACAGGATAAACAATTTAGACATAACAAATATTGTGCGCAAAATAGATACCGTGAATAAAATGCTCCCGTTTATGGCCCAACGTGTCTCAATTGCCGTTGGTTGGCCTTTCCGGGTGTTTTGCTACCGCCTTTGATTGTTATTTCTGTTACCTCCTGATTTGCGAAAGCTGTTTTGGTTGGGTGTGTTTTCAATAAGTAAGGGCGCAGACATATGGGCATGTCAGTTTTCCCGCTTTCCTGATAATCCAACCATAGATCCTGGGCTGTTGTCTCATGTGGCTGTGACAATGGCGAGTCGGTCAGGTAGTCGAACACAAGTTGGACCAGCTTCGTCAGTGCGATCCCGTGTCGTTGTCCACTGGCTGCATAAAGCCAATCGCTGAAGTTCATGAATGCCTCAAATGGATTTGGCTGGTCGTGGCACAGCGATTGCATGGTTCTCTTGAAACGACCGCTGTTGGCGACCAGGTCCCAATACCGCGCGAACCGCTTCATCCTCTGTAATTCTGAAAAGGATACATCACTCGTTGCCAGAACCTCGTATGGGGCCTCGCTATCATAAACCATCTGAAAGGCTTGATCATGTCGTATAATGGGCGTTCCACGTAGGCGTTTAAGGATGCCAATCTGGATTTCGTGGGGTTTCTGGCCAAGTAATTGGTTAAAACCTTCGCCAAAACTTTTCAAACTTTCCCCTGGTAAGGCCACGATCAAATCGACGTGAAGATGAGCCTGGGTTTGGTTTCTCAGGAAGCTTAAGTTTTCGCACAATTTATCCACCTGCAATTTTCGGCTGATCAAATCCGAAATCCTCGGGTTCAGAGTTTGGACGCCGATTTCAAGTTGGACGCAACCCTGGGGAAATTTTGTCAGTCGTTGCTTGAGGGGCTCTGGTAAGCGGTCTGGGATCATTTCAAAATGGAGGAAAAGCCCCTTGTCCAAGTTTTGGATAAAGAAATCAAGAATGGCTGAACTGGTCCGGATATTCAGATTGAACGTTCGATCCACAAATTTGAAGTGACGCAAGCCGCGATCCAACAGTCCTTGCATTTGTGTAAGAAAATCGTCCGTGTCAAAACCCCTGACAGGTGCATCCAATGAAGATAAACAAAATTCGCAGCTAAAGGGGCATCCACGTGATGCTTCTACATAAATCACGCGGTGGCGTAGATCCTCCTCCAGATAATGCTCGTAAGGAAAAGTGACTTGTGAAAGTTCGGGCAGGCCACCGTGTATCAGCCAAGGTGGATTGGAACCGGATGCAACAAGCTCCAATCTCGTTTCACAGAGCTTTCGAAAAGCAAGATCCCCTTCCCCAGTGATGATGTGGTCGGCCTCCTTGAGCCAGTCTTGTTGCTCAATTTCAAAACTGACCTCCGGGCCCCCAAGGACCACGATGGTTTGGGGCGATACTTTTTTAAGCAAGTGAACGACCGACCGAACCAAAGGAGCATTCCATATGTAAACCCCGATACCAATCAAACAGGGCTTGGTTTCCAGTGCCTTCTCGACAATGTCGATGGCCCGTTGATTGATGTCACACTCCAGCAAGACGCATTTAGACTTGAGGGCTCCCAGATTGGCCTGCAAGTAGCGCAAGCCAAAAGAGGCATGAATGAATTTGGCATTGATGCCGAGCAAAAGTATGGATTTGTTCCCTGTCGGATGGGCCATGTGAGATTTGAGTCGATCTGATGTGGTCTCAATATACGAGGAGACCAAACATCTCTCAAATATGCAGGCTGAAGCTCCTTCCCACAAGTTTCGATTCCACATCAAAGACTCCGCTCAAATAAGGCTTTTTCGACAGCTTCGGCTTTGATTGAATCCTCCCGTACACATGAAGATTTTGGTCATTGGTTCAGGAGGGAGAGAGCATGCGCTCGTCTGGAAGTTGGCACAGTCGGCAACCACCACCCAGTTGTGGTGTGCCCCAGGGAACGCCGGAACCGATGGGGAAAAGCTCGTTGCAAACGGCAGGCAAGTCGAGAATATCGCTATTGGCGCCGAAGACCTTTCAGGGCTACTGGCTTTCGCAGAAGCACATCAACCCGACCTCACGGTCGTAGGGCCAGACAACCCTCTTTCCATGGGAGTGGTGGATCTTTTTCAAGCCCATGGGTTTACCATCTGGGGCCCCAACCACAAAGCGGCCCAGTTTGAGGCGTCCAAGGCGTTTTCGCAAACTTTCATGGAAACCTACGGTATTCCGACAGCCCGCTCAGGGGTTTTTTCCGAGGTGGGGGCTGCCAGGGAATTCGCACGAAGCCTTGGAGGTTGCTGTGCCGTGAAAGCCGATGGTCTCGCATTGGGCAAAGGAGTGTTGATCACCAGCAATGAGGAAGAAGCGGATCGGGCCATTGAACAAGTCATGGTCGACAAATCTTTTGGGGATGCTGGCAAGCTGGTGGTCATTCAGGAAAAACTGGAAGGTCAGGAAGTCTCCCTACATGCATTGTGCGATGGCTCTCGCTATCTACTTTTCGATACGTCACAAGACCATAAAAGGGCCATGGACGGGGACTTGGGTCTGAATACCGGTGGAATGGGGACCTACTCCCCTGCCCCATTCCTGACCGACGCACAACTCAAACAGATCCAAATCGAAGTGATGGATCGATGGCTTGCTGGTTGCCAGCAGGAAGCCATCGATTTTCGAGGCATGCTTTATCCGGGAATCATGCTGACACAGGATGGCCCCAAAGTGCTTGAATTCAATGCGAGATTTGGTGACCCGGAGACCCAGGTTTACCTGATGAGGCTAAATAACGATCTTCCTGAACTGCTCATGGCCAGTGCCAGTGGCAACTTGCAAGGGCATGAACTGAGATGGGATGAGCGCGCCTCAACCTGCGTGGTCATGGCCTCAGGTGGCTATCCAGAGGCTTATCCTAAAGGAAAAGTGATCCACGGACTGCCTCAAGTGGCAGATCTTGAGGATGTGCATGTGTTCCATGCGGGCACGGCGCGGGATGATTCGGGAGCTTGGGTGACTTCCGGTGGTCGAGTGCTTGGAGTGACTGCGCTAGGAGCCGATCTACAAAAAGCCACCGAAAAAGCTTATCTCGCTGTTGAAAAAATTCATTTTGAGGGTCATCATTTTCGTCGTGACATCGCAGCTAAGGCCCTTTAGTTCTGATTGCGTGTCGGTGCAATGCACCTTTCTTCCCAAAGCGATGATGGCTCCAGGAAGAACTTCCCCTCTTGTTGTTCCATGGTGGCGCCGATCGAGCTGAGTAAGCATGGATAAACTGAATGCATCGACTACATAAGAAATTTGGAAGGCTTGCCGTGTGGATCATGACGTTTTCTACCACCGGACTCTCGCCATTGTCGCAGGAACCCCTGCCTGAGCAACCTGCCTTGCCTCGACTTAAGGAGGTCAGTGATCGGATTGTTGAGAAGGTTCCTCATCTCTCGGCTCAGGATCTGGAGCATGCGGCGCTGCAAGGTATTTTAACCGAGTTTCAGGGCATCGTTGAGCTCGAGTCGACGCTGGTGGTCACCACAGATGAGTCCAGTAACCGCAGCTCCTTGTCCCGGAAAGAGCGATTGGGGGAAACCTTGCTGTATCTCCGGTTTCACCGATTGCAGGCTGAATCCTCCGCAGAGATTTTGCATGCCATCGAGTCAAGTGCTTTGCCAGAGCTTAAGGGCCTGATTCTGGATTGGCGATATTGTCAGGATGATGCCTTTGAGGCCATCCCCCCTTTGTTGGCTCTGTTCGTTTCGGAGGCCGTTTCCCTTCCCAAGATGGGCTTGGATGTTGAGTCGGTGACGCCCGCTCCCAGTCGGGTGGAGATCCCTACCGTTGTTTTGGTGAACGAAGGTACTAAGGGCAGCCCAGAGGTCATGGCAGCACTTTTGAAGCAAGGTCGCCATGCTGTTCTGGTCGGTCGCACCACGGCTGGAAGAGCCGTCGTCCGTGATGTTGTGCCATTGTCTACGGGGCAGAAACTCTATCTTGCCATGGGGCCTGTCACGGATTCGCAAGGCCTTCCGTTGATCGAGGGTGGCTGTCGTCCCGACATTGCCGTAGATGTCTCTGATGCCGATCAAGCCGCTTGGTTTGACAATCCTTACTGGAGCCCAACGCCCATGAAAGCCTCCAGTGTAGGAGCACGCCTCAATGAGGCTGCCCTCATCCAGCGTCAGGCAAAGCGTGATTCGGAGCCGGTTTCCGAAGAGACGGAGTCCGGGGAGCATCAGAAGCCTGCCCACCCCATTCGCGACCCTATTTTGGCAAGAGGGGTTGATATCCTCAAAGGTTGGTCCATCTTGAGTCCGACTCGGGCAACCATCCAACCGTGATTTTGTTAACCATGCGCGAGAGCAAGCAACCTCCTAGATCCACACATCCATGAGACAGATTTTATTTGTCTGCACGGGCAACATATGTCGAAGCCCCATGGCAGAAGGACAACTCAGGTCCTTGCTCGCTCAAAGTTGCAACGCCTCCATAGAAGTTCAATCTGCTGGTATTGGAGCTCTTGCAGGGCAACCTCCCAGTCAACATGCGGTGGAGGCCATGTCCGAATGGGAGGCAGATATCACCCACCAGCGCAGTCAAATGGTCCATACCGACCTGGTCTCAACCTCAGAGGCTATTTTTGGAATGACCCAGGGACATGTGGAGGCCTTGTTGAATCACTTTCCCCAAGCTAAAGGTAAAACCTTTTTGGTCAGGGAATTCGTTGAAGGACTGGAGCATTATCAAAAAGATATTTCTGATCCGATCGGTGGGAACCTTGAGGTTTACCGTCATTGCCGGGACGAAATTGCCCAGGGCGTTAAACGTATCTTTCATCGACTTATCGAAACGCATATTTCCGCAAGTCCATCTCGGCTGGTGATTGGAGCCGATCACGCCGGCTTTGCAGCCAAAGAGTTCTTGAAGGAGCAACTCGCGTTGACGGGTGTCACCGTAGATGACGTAGGAACCTTTGATGCCACATCCACGGATTATCCGGATTATGCAGCAGCGGTGGCTCACAAGGTTGCATCAGAGAAAGCCCATCTCGGCATCTTGTTATGTTCTTCTGGGGTTGGTATGTCCATTGCCGCGAATAAGGTCGAAGGAATCCGAGCGGCGCTTGTTTCAGATGTTGAAACGGCCCGGCTTTGCCGCCAACACAATCATGCCAATGTTCTTTGCTTGGGAGCGCGCGAGAAGAAGACCGCCTCCCTTTGGGCTTGTGTTCAGGCGTTT
>CACEMW010000048.1:0-19043 GCA_902560705.1 uncultured Verrucomicrobiota bacterium | reverse complement strand
AAACGTTCGAAAGTGGCCCCTCCCAATGGCTCGGCCAACTCAAAATGCTGGGTGTCCTCGTGCTGGCAAAAATAGTGGCTGGCACACAGCTCGGGCAGACAGATCACCGTGGCTCCCTGATGCGCGGCTTTCTCCATCCATTGGCTGCACTTGGCGAGATTTTGATCCGGGCCCTGGTTCAACTTTAGCTGAATCACGGCGATCTTCTGGTTTTTCATGATGTCATAGAGTGGATCAGAGGTGCTACGCGCTTCATCAAAAGCGCTGGCCGCCACTGGAAGCGCATCCTAGAGATCAGGCTCCGGCCTTGGCAAGACCATTGCCATCGAAAGGGAAGCCTTCCCCAAGAGATCATGGGCAAGGCATCTCTTCACTGGACCCTTTCGCTGGGGCCTTGCGAGGCCTTCTTCTTGTTAGGCGGCCAATGCCTAATCGTTGGAATCATCAAGGAACGATCCTTCGGACGAACAACAGACCCTCACAGCAAATTCTCAATCACGCTCGACGAACGCACGAACCACCGAGGCCACCTTGGTTTGCTCCTCCTCAGTGAGGAAAGGATGCATGGGAAGGCTGATTACTTCCTTGGAAGCTTTTTCCGAAACGGGAAAAGTCTGTCCGGGAGAAACGTAGGGTTGATAAATCGGCTGCTCATGGACGCACTTGGGGTAATAAATGGCCATCGGCACCCCTTCCTGCTGAGCCCATGCCTGAAGTGCATCCCGCTCCCGCACCCGAATGGTGTATTGGGCATAGACATGGGTGTTGCCTTCTAGGGTCGCAGGCGTCGCACACACCCCATCCAGTAGCTGGTGATAGCGCTGGCCCAAGCGATGCCGCGCTGCAATCTCTTCTTCGAAGTGCGGAAACTTTGCCAGCAGAATGGCCGCCTGCAGGGTGTCAAATCGGCCATTCAAACCAATCATCGGATGATCGTGCCGCACCTTGCATCCATGGTTGCGAACCATGGACATTTTCCCTGCCAAGGCATCATCATCCGTGAACAAGGCACCCCCGTCCCCAAAACATCCAAAGGGTTTGGCAGGAAAAAAGCTAGTACTCCCAATCAACGAGGTCGCGCAACTGCGTCGACCCTGCTGGGTAGCCCCGAAGCTCTGAGCGGCATCCTCGATGACGGGCAAACCATGCTTTGTAGCAATGGCATCGATTGCCGCAAAGTCGGGCATTTGCCCAAACAAACTCACGGGCATGATGGCCTTGGTATGCTGGGTGATGGCCGCCTCCAGTAGCGAGGCATCCATGTTGTAGGTGGTGGCGTCGATGTCCACAAACACCGGTCTGGCTCCCACCTGTGCGATCACTTCAGCCGTGCTGATCCAGGTAAAAGGAACCGTGATCACTTCATCGCCCAGTCCGATCCCCAGGGCCCGAAGTGCTATCTCCAAACTCACGGTTCCACTGCCGGTGGTGATGCAGTGACGCATACCGACAAAATCTGCCAACACTCCCTCAAGCTCCTGAACCTCCGGGCCCATGATGAATTGGGCCGCTTCCAGCACCTGATGCATGCGGGCATCAATGTCTGATCGATAGCGCTGATACTGCTGTTGGATATCAATGAATTTCATGTGCGAGACTCTCCATCGGAGATGGTCTTTTCATAAGAACGACCCATGTTGGATCCGCTTGCCTCTGTCCTTGTCAGGCACCAAGCCCTTACAAGCTGCGGACAATAAGGACGGAGGTCAGCAACTCAAGAGTGAACTTGCCCCGGTATCTCTTCAAGCCTGGCCGGTCCATCGCATGAAAGATCATGCATCACCACCATGAGCACAGCGTTTCAAACGCCAGCCTCCTTCAGGCGGTAAGTGAAGACTTCCACCCAGGTGATCCATGCTGGAACCCGTCACCGAGCACCAAACGTTGGGCCGCCCCAACAGAACCTGAAGACCCAGAAAGGCAAAAATGAGGGCCTCCTTGAAATCGGTCAATGCCGGCTCCACCACCAGCTTCAGCGGTGGGGATTGCAATGCGAGATGATGCTCAAGACGTGTCACCAAGTAATGATGGTGGGCCCCGCCGCCACTCACCAGCAAGGTAGGTTCGCTTTGACCTGAATCCGCAGTTTCCACTAAGGACTTCAGAGATGCCACCACCCGCATCGCTACATGCTCACAATACGTCGCCAGACGATTCTCCACAGGCATTACATGCGACAGGAGCAGGGGTTCCAATTCCCGTTGATACCATTCCTCACCCAAGCTTCGCGGAGGAGGCGTTCGATACCAGGCAATGGATTCCAGGGCTTCGAGCAAGGTTCGATCGACAGATCCAGAAACGGCCAACAATCCCCCCTCGTCGTAACGGCAGCTTGGATCATACCACTGCATCAATCGGTTAAGTGCCATATTGCAGACACAGACATCCATGGCGCGCTTTCCCACCGTCAAGTTGGCCATCCCTCCCAGATTCAGAAAAGCGGCATGCTCATGAAGAAGCCAACTTTCGCCGAAAGGAACCAGGGGAGCGCCTTGTCCCCCCAAGGCCAGGTCCTTGTTGCGAAACTGAGTCACCAGCGGAACCTTCAGATGACTCACCATCGTTTCTCCATCTCCGATCTGAGCCGTGAAGCCATGTTCGGGCTGATGAAAAATAGTCTGACCGTGGCAGGCCACGAAATCGATCTCCAAGGCATACTTTTCAATCCAATCGGCCACTATTTTGCCTAGGAAATGTCCCCAATCCACATGAGTTTGAGCCAGAACACTGGCACTCTGTGAGGGCAATGCTAGTAGTCGCTCTCGCCAAGCATCCGGCAATGGTAAGGATTCTGCCTGATGCATCTCATAGGACCAGGAGGGGGAGGACTCGAAGCCATGCCCGGCGGGTGGAGTAGCATCAGAGAAGGTAGCACAAACCAGATCAACACCATCCAGCGACGTCCCGGTCATCACCCCGATAACGCAGTAGTTGTCCTTGAGGGATGACATGACCATAGACAACGAACACGTCTTGGCTCTGCGTGTCAAGAGAACCCATGATGCTTGGGCCTGAAGGGCATAAGAATTACACGGGAGAGGATTTCAGGGCAGAAGACGTCCCCTAAAAATGCTGAGCCTAGTCCTCGAGAAAGGTCACAGTGCCGGTTTTGACGTCGTAGACCGCACCTACCAGTAACAGGGATCCCTCCTCTACCAGGCCTCGAATGCGGCTGCTTTTCTCCATGAGCTGATGCATGTTGCGTCGCACATTGGCCTCAGTGATCGAATCCACAAAGGCCGTATTGGCCGAAGTGCGTTCCCCTTCAGAGGTCGTGTCCGCTGAAATAACCTGGGTGACTTCTGAAGTCAACGAATCAAGGTGTTCACAACCCGACGCTTCCAAGGCGGACTTGCCTTGATGAGCCAAATCGATCGATGACATGACCGCACCACATCGGGTATTGCCCAAGACCAACAAGAGTTTCGCGCCGGCCACGGCACACCCGTATTCACAACTCCCAATGGTCCGATCCACAGCAATGTTTCCTGCCACGCGAACACTGATGATATCTCCAATTCCCAAATCAAAGATCATTTCAGGGGCTACACGCGAATCTATGCAGGCAAGGACCGTCGCCAATGGATATTGTGCCTGAGAGGTCAAGTTGACTTGTTGGATCAAATTACGTGCCACCTTCTCACCCCGAACAAATCGGGAATTGCCATCTTTCATCAGCTGAAGCACCTCGGAGGGGGTGACTTTGGCCTGAATATCCTGGGTCGATACCGAAAGATCATGGGAGAGGTCATTTTTTAAAATAGGTGACTGAAAACCCACCAGGCTCAGATGAATTTGACGAGCAGGCGCCATGTCTTGCTGATAGTCATTGATGAGATCGACTAAATCGGGATCGATATGGGTTGTCTCCGTCGCGTCGATCACCAAGTGAGTCTGCTCGGCAATTTGGTGAAGGGTTTCCGTCAACGATGCCTTATTCAAGAAAGTCATCTGGTGGGAAAGCTTGATTCTAGTGAGCTCTCCCCACACATGGCACTCAGTAACTTTGCACAATGGATGCCGAATATTTCCGTAAAGAATGAAGCCTACGGCAATCGCCATACCGATGAAAATGCCGATCAGCAAATCGGTAGCGATGATGGCAATGACTGTCATTACGAAAGGGATAAATTGCTGACGCCCAGCAAACCACATCTTCTTGAAAGTAGCTGGACCTGCCAACTTGTAACCGGTGTATGTCAAGATGGCAGCAAGGCAGGATAGAGGAATACGATTAAGCAGGTAGGGAAAGTATGCCACCGTCGTGAGCAAGAAAACTCCATGGATGAAGCATGACAGTCGAGTTTGACCACCGGAGGCAACGTTAACCGAACTACGAACAATGACCGATGTGATCGGAAGCCCTCCACAAATACCAGAAACAATGTTCCCTGCGCCCTGAGCGACCAATTCTCTATTGGGAGGAGACACCCGCTGCTTTCGGTCCAATTTGTCGACAGCTTCCAGATTAAGCAATGTCTCAAGGGTCGCCACAATGGCAATTGTCACCGCTCCGAGAAGCACCGCAGAACTCAACATCTGGGAGTAATCTGGTGATGGAAGAGATTGAAACAAACCACCCAAGCCATTGCTTAACGGCACTTGGACTAGACGGGTTATTCCAATACTCCATGTTTCTGCTCCAGGCTCAAGTAACATGACCGCGCCGATACCCAGAAGCACCACAACTAGGGGGGCAGGCACAGGAATGCGTTTAAGAGCTGTTTTGTCCCAAAAACTAAGCAAGAGGAGAGAAAATAAACCTACAACCGTGGACCCTATGTGAATGTTAAAGCCGGTCTCAAGCAACTCAGAAAACGAAATTTTGTTATCGAGGCCGAACAGGTAGGGCGTTTGCTTAAGAATCAGAATGATCCCGATGGCAGCCAGCAGACCTTTGATCACACTTGAGGGGAAGAAAGCCGCCAGAGATCCTGCCCTGAGCCACCCCATCACCAATTGAAGGACGCCCGCCAAGATGACCGCGCCAAGAAACGCTTCGTAGCTGCCTAGTTTTTCAATCTGCGCAAACACGATGGCGGTCAGGCCTGCAGCCGGCCCACTAACGCTGGTGTGTGAGCCACTGATCCAGGAGACGATCAAGCCCCCCACGATGCCAGCAATCAGGCCACTGATCAAAGGAGCGTTCGAGGCAAGGGCAATCCCTAGGCAGAGCGGGAGAGCCACCAGAAAGACCACAACCCCTGCAGAGAGGTCTTTGAAGAACGTCGATCCATTCATATTGTTTGTCATAGCTACCTTAGAACATCGTTAAAATGACATATCTGGAGCGCTTGTCCATAGACAAAAGCTAAAAGTTTTTTAACTTCCATAGTTAAAGTCGATATACTGGAAAACGTTCCCTTCAAGGCGGCCCTGACCGAATTTTCTTTCAAAAGGCCCCCTGAAAAGCTACTGCATGCCTCCAGATGACTTCTTCCAGCCCATCATCGGTCTCTTTTCCAGGCCACGCTCTGATATTGCTGGGGGCCCTGGCTGGGCTTGGTCATTTCAATCGAGTCGCCATCTCGGTTGTGGGAAATGAATACCTGATTCCTGAGGCAGGGTGGAGTGAGGTGCAAATGGGTTGGATTTACAGCGCCTTTTATCTTTCCTACACGCTTTGCATGCTCCCATGCGGCCATTGGATCGATCGGGTGGGTCCCAAGAGAGCACTCCTCTATTTTGCTCTCTTTTCAGGATGGAGTGTAATCTTGATGGGAATCGCTGGGATGGCCATGGCAGCCTCCACCGCCCTCCTCGGCACGCTGATCACCTTACGCGCCTCGGCTGGGGCCGTCGGGACCCCCCTTCACCCAGCCGCTGCATCAACCCTGGTTCGCATACCCGACCCGTCTAAAAGAATTCGGGCCAACGGATGGGTTTCGGCTAGTGCCTTGATAGGTGTCGCCTGTTCCTACCCACTCTTTGGAGGGCTCATGGATCGCATCGGGTGGTCGGGTGCACTGGTGGTTTCTGGTGTAGCGCTCATGGTGACCGGTCTGATTTGGAGATACTTGGGCCCTGTGGCGCACATGAGGACTGCCCACGCAAAACAGGAAAACAAGCTTTCAGAGCGCCCCGGCCTCATGGAGTTGCTCAAGGAGCCAAAACTCATGCTTCTGGGGTTGAGTTACGCTGCCTTTTGCTATTTTCAATATCTGGCCTTCTTCTGGGGCAACCGATATGTCTCGGACATCCTGGATGTCTCGCCATCGACTGCCCGTTGGATAGCTTCGCTGATGATGGCATTTCATGGCATCGGCATGGTTCTCGGTGGATTCCTCACACCCAGTGGCCAAGGCAGTCGGGATCCCATCAGGTCCAGAGGGCGCATGGCCATGCTCAGCATGAGTGCAGCCGGTGCCATGGGCCTGTTGGCCGTCAGCTTCAAGGAACCTTATGGGGTGATCGCCCTGCTGACCCTTTCCCTGGCATGGCTGGGAGTGAGCGAGGGCATTTTCTGGACACAGGCCGCTGAATGGGGAAAGGCCGCCAGCGGCCAGTCCGCGGCCATCATGAACACCTGGGGGAATGTGGGCGGGCTCGTCGCTCCGATCGCCGCTGCATGGATCGCCGCATCGTATGGTTGGTCAATTTCCATAGGTGTTGCCTGTCTCCTGCTCCTGGGCGGGGCCGCTGCCTGGGGACGCATTCTCCTGATCCACGGCCAAACTCAAAAAAACCAACCCTGAGATAGGGTCCTTCCATTATTTTATTGTGCGATTCATCTCAACGCCGCATAGTAGTTTTGTGTGATGAAATGGTTCCACATCAGAATGTTGCAACTCTGAATGATATTGGTTCAAGGCGCCGTCACCGTCTTCTGCGACCCGGTTGAGGACTTGAAAACTCGCGAAAGGCTGGCACGCCAACCGGCTCAATTCGTGCGACTGGAATACATGCAAATCACACCAGGAAAGGAGCAGGCCTACCTGGAGACGGAAAGAAAATGGGCACCCATCCATGAGGCCTTCATGAGGGATGGGCTCATTTTTTCCTAGGGATGCGCCAAGGCTCGACCCAACGAAGTGGGTGTTCAATACATCTCCTGGATGAGCTTTCATTCCTTGAGCGCCTTGGAAAATCTCTACGATGAAGCCAACCTTTTAAAATATATGGAGGAAGAGGCCCTTGAGTCGCTGCATCAGGAAACCCATGCCTCCCGAACCATTGTTGGCCAGGAGTTACTTATCAGCGAGGCCTTCACCCTAGATGATCCGTTTATCTCGGACCCAGGCAAAAGGCCTTACTTCGTGCTTGGTTTCATGGACCCCAAACCGGGGAAAGAGGACGCCTACCGACGCATAGAAATCGATATTTTCGTCCAGCCTTTGAGCGATGGGCACAGCAGGAGCCCAATTTCTGGGGTTGGGCGCTCCGCAAGGCCGTTGTTCAATCAGGCCAGGTTTCTCCAGGAGCCTATCGAACTCAAAACGTCTATTTCGATAGCCTAGCAAAATGGGATTTGGATAAATGGGAAAAATTCATGCAGGCTGAATTCAAGGAGCAGGCCCCAATGGTCGCTGAGTATCGCACCGAGAGAAGGGTGGTTTTTGACATTCTTTTTGCTGCCGACATGGGCATGGGTTTCTTTGGGGTCCTTGCCCACAAAAAGAGGCTTGCCACTGAGCATCTCAAAGAGCAGGCAACCAAAGCTCCAAACATCGGCTCTCCGATCCACCACCCGCCCTTCGGCCTGTTCAGGGATCATGTAGGGAAGCCTACCGACCATCAGGGCGGCGCGACTTTTAAACAGCTGAGGATCCGGCGTGGGCGCTTGATCCGTCATCTCTCCTTCAAGCGCCTCATTCAAGGCCTCACCTGAGCTCACTGGGGCAGATATTTTGCTGATTGCTGCTGGCGGATCTTCCCCCATGAATCGAGCCAATCCAAAGTCCAGCACCTTGGCTTCACCTCGCGCATTGACCTTGACGTTGGAGGGCTTGAGATCGAGGTGGATGAGCCCACGTTCATGCACTGCTTCCAGCGCACGCGCCAACCCAAGGGCAATGCGAAGGGCCTCTAGGGGTGCCAAACGACCTTGCTTGAGCCGAATTTCCAGACCGTCTCCAGGCACATACTCCATCACGATACCGCAGATGGTGTCGGCTTCCTCAAGCCCATAGACCGAGGCCACACAGGGATGATTGACCGAAGCGAGCAATTTGGCCTCATGGTTGAGACGATCCTTGGAAGGCTGATTCGCATGAGGACGCAAATAGAGGAACTTGACCGCCACCTCCCGATTCAAGCGAGTGTCCACCGCACAGTAAACCTCCCCCATACCCCCTTCGCCAATCTTTTGCTCCATGCGATAGTGCCCCAGCTGAGAAGGGATTTGAGGCGTCTGATCAGGCCCCTCCGAGACGGGTTCTTCTGTCAGGAAAGATCCGGAGGATTGATGGGCTTGGAGCAGATCCTCGAGTTCAACCACCAAATCTGGATGTTGCTGACGTAACTCCTCGAGAAAGCGGGGGAGTTCCTCAGACCAAAGGGAAAACGCCTTTTCAAACAAGCTCTCAAGGAGGGTATCAGAAGATTCCTCACTCATGGCCAGGACGGGCAGCCGATCACGGCATGGCACCGGCAGAATGTTTGAGGAGCACCTTGGCTAGAAAGGCTTTGGCAAAGGCCAGCTTGCGCTTGACGGTGCGCTCCGAAGAAGAGAACACCTTGGCAATCTCCTGATTGCTGAGACCGACAAAGAATCGCAGATGCACCATCTCGCTGCATTGAGGGTAGTGCTCACCCATTTTTGCGAGAGCTTCGTCGATCTGGATCAATTGAGCATCGTTGCAATCGTCGGCGCTCTGGACGCCATCCATGGCATCCGGGTAGGCCTCGGCCGCCTCAACCTGTCGCAGACGCTTGCGGGCACGATCCACCAAAATGTTGCGCATCACCACCGAGGCGTAGGAAAAAAAGTGCTCCTTGTCCAAAGGCGTTGAGTGATCCTCCATCTTGAGCCAAGCCAGATGCACCAGATCGGTGGCCTGAATGGAGTGGTGGTAGGCGTATTGGCGCAATTTGGCCCGCGCCATCCTTCTCAGACGGAGATAATCCTCTGGTAAGACCCCCAGCGGCCAAATCCATCGAAGCCTGAGTCGATGCATTAGGTGATGATTCCTGTTGTTTTGAAATCACCGCACAAAACCCTCTTGGTTGAGAGCATTTCCTATGGTTTTGGCTGCGCCATGCGCCGCCGAACGAGCACATATCTCGGACGGGACCCTGATATATTCGAAAAATCGCCAGAATCTTCAAGCATTGTCTTGCAAGCCCTTGAAGGGAGGGTCTTTAGTCAAGACCATGCTTCGATCCCAGCAGAAGGAAACCAAGAGGATGAAGCTCCATAGTATGCTTCACGACCCAGTTCACAAGCTTCCTGCACATGCCCCATGCAGTAAGCCTTTGGGCTTGGAAAACACGCCACTAACACCTTACATTTCCGTGACTCACCCAACCCATCACTTTTGCGAAAGCATTCGCCTCATGAGCCAAACACTTTCCTTTGAACAGATGTCCCTCCAGGGCCGCCGCACCTTCCTCGCCAAACTCTTTGCCTCAGCAGGCTTGGTAGGCAGTGCCCTGAAAACCTCAGAAGCGGCTGAGAAAGCCGCCGAGCAACCCTATCCCGGCTTTGTTTCTCCGCATGCCAAGGAATGGGACACCTTCAAGCCCAAGATTCGCATCACCCAACTCGAGACCCAGCTCATTCAACCCCGCTGGCTATTCCTCAAGATTCACACCGATGAGGGTATCGTCGGCCTGGGAGAGCCCATCACCGAAGGCCGAGCCAAAACCTGTGCCACCGCCGTTGCCGAAATGGCTCCTTACCTGATCGGCAAGGACCCTCGTCACGTGGTCCACCACTGGCAGGCTCTCTATCGACACACCTTCTACCGGGGTGGCCCGGTCCTTACCAGCGCCCTCAGTGGTATCGAGCAGGCTCTGTGGGACATCAAGGGTAAGGCCCTGGGAGTGCCCGTCTACGAGCTGCTTGGGGGCCCCACGCGCGATCGAGTGCGAGTCTATGCCCATGTCGGCAACAACCCCGACACCATCAAGGCACGCAAGGCCGAAGGCTTCACCGCCTTCAAGACCGGGGTTTATTCGCGCGATCAACTCGGTGTCGTCGCCTCTCAGGGCGACGTTGAAGCCGCTGCGGAAACCTTTGCACGCATCCGCGAGGCGGGAGGCAAGAACGCCGACATCGGCATTGATTTTCATGGGGCCATTTCCCCCCAGAATGCTAAGCTACTCATCAAGGCTCTGGAGCCCTATCAACCCCTCTTCATTGAAGAACCCGTCCAATGCCAGAATGTGGACGTCATGGCAGACATCGCTCGGGGCACCTATCTTCCCATTGCGACCGGAGAACGCATTTTCACCAAGTGGGGCTTCCGCGAAATCCTGGAAAAAGGCGCTGCCAGCATCCTCCAACCCGATCTCTGCCACGCCGGTGGCATCATGGAAACCCGCATCATTGCGGGCATGGCTGAGGCCTATTACGCCTCTCTAGCACCTCACAACCCACTGGGGCCCATATCTTTGGCTGCAGGCATCCAGATCGCCGCCTCCGTCCCCAACTTCCTCTGCCAGGAACAAGTCAGCCTGGGCGAAGGCTACATCAAGGAGCCTTTCAAGGTGGAAGAAGGTTACGTGAAAGTCCCCACCAAGCCTGGCCTGGGGATCGAACTGGATGAAGACGCCATGCAGGACAAGCTGGGTCATGATTGGCGCAACCCCGAACCCTACGACAGCCGTGATGGCTCAGTCGTTGACTGGTAAGACTGGTAAAAAACCGTCGTTGACCCGCATTTGAAAGATCATCCGTGGATAGTATTAAACCCGACCGAATCAAAATAAGCATCTGATCATGCAATCCACTGGTCAAACCCATATAAAAACATTTTAATCCACCCAAAGAAGCGATCATGAAAACAACCCTGACCACCCTCGCCGCGATCTTTTCCGCCTCTGGCGCCCTTACTCTTGCAGAACACAAGGTCGTCCCCATTGAAGTCTTTCAGACCATGGAAGGCCTGGAAGTGACCCTCTGGGCTCAATCGCCCATGTTCTATAACCCCGCCAACATGGATGTCGACAAGGATGGTCGCATCTGGATAGCCGAAGGCGTCAATTATCGCAGTCACTACAATCGTAAGCCACAAGGGGATCGGATCATGGTTCTTGAAGATTCCAACGGTGACGGCAAAGCGGACAAAGAGTGGCCATTTGTTCAGGAAGAGTTCCTACGATGCCCCATGGGCGTGGCAGTCATCGACAATAAGGTGGTGGTGTCGATGACCCCCGACATGATCGTCTACACCGACGTCGACCGTAACTTGAAATTTGATCCCGAGATCGACAAGCGCGAGGTGCTACTCACCGGTTTCAACGGGCGAGTGCACGATCACAGCCTCCACTCCGTCACCGTCGGCCCCGATGGCCAGTGGTATTGGAATGCCGGCAACTGCGGAGCCATCTTTACCGACCGTTCAGGCCGCACCTTCCGCATTGGAAGCTCCTACATGACCAAAGAAGCCGCCGGTTTGAAAAGCGACGATGGACACGTCTATGTAGGTGGTTTTACTGCCCGTATGAATCCAGATGGCAGCATGGTCCACGTCATTGGCCATAACTACCGCAATAGCTACGAACAGACCATCACCTCATTTGGAGACGTCTTCCAGAATGACAATGATGACCCACCCGCGGCTCGCACCACCTTCGTGATGGAATATGGCAACGCTGGGTTCAGCTCCTTTGATGGCCAACGCAGCTGGGGAGCCGACCGCCGACCGGGTCAGTCCACCCAGATTGCCGAATGGCGCCAGGAGGATCCCGGAACCATGCCCGCAGGGGATGTCTATGGTGGCGGAGCCCCAACAGGTATCGCCTATTACGAGAACGGAGCCTTGGGAGCCAAATACGAAGGCATGTTGCTCTCCTGTGAACCTGCAAGAAACACCGTCTTTGGATACTTTCCCACAAACAAAGGCGCTGGCTTCAAACTGGAACGCTTCAACTTTCTCACCACTAATAGCGAGGAAAATTTTGATGGGGCCGACTTCACCGGCGGTTTCCGTGATCGCACCAAACAGGATAATATCCTCTTTCGCCCGTCGGACGTGGTAGTAGGCCCAGATGGCGCCATTTACGTTTCCGACTGGTATGACGCACGAGTCGGTGGCCATGGCGACATGGACGACACACTATCTGGAGCCATCTACCGCGTTGCACCCAAAGGTTTTAAACCCAAGGTCCCAGCACATGATCTCAACACCATCAAAGGCCAAGTTGCTGGACTGACCAACCCAGCAACCAACGTGCGTGCATCTGCCGCGATGGCACTTCGCGATAATGATGAAAAAGCCGTCAAGGAGGTAAGCAAGCTTCTTAAGCATGACAACCCTTACATGCGAGCACGGGCCATTTGGTTACTGTCCGATCTAGGCAAGCCCGGCTTACGCAAAGTCCGCCAACAATTAAAGGACGATAATGAACAAATCCGGATTGCCGCCTACCGCGCACTTCGAAGAAATGGCCAAGGTTTCATCGCCTTATCGAAAAAAATGGCTGAGGATCCATCACCGGCCATGAGACGTGAAGTGGGCTTAGCAATGCGGGGTCATCCATACGGTAAGGCCAAAGAAGTTCTTATCACCTTAGCAAAGGCTTATGACGGGGAAGACCGCCACTACTTGGAAGCTTTGGGAACGGGAGCCTGTGGCAAGGAGTCAAAACTCTACAAAGATCTCCTAAGCATCAAAGGGAGTGAAGATGCCCTTAGCTGGTCGGATACTTTCGCCAAAATTGCTTGGCGACTCCACCCCCCAGCTGCAACGGAAGCCTTTGCTGAAAGAGCAAGTTCAAACAAACTTAAAGAGAAAGATCGCACCGCAGCACTCGTTGCCCTTGCCTACACTGGAAACAAGAAGGCCGTGGATTCAATCGTTGAGACGGCTTCGAATTCAACGGGAATGACCAAGGCCCATTCTGTTTGGTGGTTGCTCAATCGAATAGGCGATTGGAAAGAGTTTAATATAGCTGTAAAGTTAAAGGAAAAGAGTATCTACGACCCAGACAAAATTGAAATTATCTCGGTGCCGCTACCAAAACCTACCAAGGAAGCACCACCGAAAATCCAGGAAATCCTAAAAGTCAAGGGAGATCCTGAAAGAGGCAAGATTGCAGCCACAGCTTGCCTGACTTGTCATAAAATAGGAAAAGAAGGAGTTGAGTATGGACCAGACATCACAGCATTCGCAGCATCTCAACCCGCTGAGGTGGTCCTAAAGGCAATAATAGAGCCATCTTCAGAAATATCCCACGGATATGAAGGAAGTGAGCTGAAAACTAAGGATGACAAAGTAATTCACGGAAGAATTTTATCGAGTAAGGACCCGGTTATTATTCAAACCCTTGGCGGTTTGACGCAAGTTATTCCAAAAGACCGGATCGAGGGAATAAACAAACTTGAAGTATCTTTAATGCCAGATAGCAATACCATAGGCCTTGACTTGAATGCATTAGCTGACATTTACGCTTTTTTAAAGTCAAAAAAAACTCCACGAATTGATTGAGGAGAAGGAATTCTATTAATCTAATTTAATGGACAGAGAAATAATAAGTACGGAAAGAACCTCGCTTGTTCCGTTAGGACCCGCAAATGTTACGGGGAAATACTTATCCTGGTTAAATGATCCAGAAACCATCGAGTATCTTGAGATTTATGAGTATTATACAACTGAAAAATTACTGGAATATTTGAATAATGTAGAAAAAAATAATATTCTTTTATGGGGCATTTTCCTTAAAAATAAAAACTTGCATATTGGAAACATAAAGATAGATCCAATAAATGCTAATAATTTATCTGCTGAATACGGTATACTTATTGGAGATAAAAATGCACGTGGAAATGGGTATGCTGAAGAGGCTTCTAAAGCCGTAATAGATTATTGCGCGAAAAAGTTACAACTTCGTAAATTAAATTTAGGAGTTATAGAAACGCACGCAGCCGCTGTTAAAGTTTATAAAAAGCTAGGGTTCAAAAAGGAAGGTATTTATAAAGATGCTGGATTTTACAAGGGAAGCTTAGATAACATAATTAGGATGGGTTTATCCTTAAGTCCAGATAACACAGGAAATCAAAAGTTGATTCTAGGAACCGCACAAATGCTGGGTTCCTACGGAGTCGTTAAATCTGATAGCAGGCTTAATTTTAAAGGTTGGTCGAATATTCTGAATAATAGTTTGATAAGCGGAATAACTGAATATGACACTTCTCCGGAATACGGTGACGCACTAAATATTTTAGGGAGCGTATTTAATAACAACAGTTCGGTAAAGGTTAATTCTAAATTTAAAAATCAAAGTCCGGAGGATTTGGAACAGTCCGTGAGGAGTCAAACAAGGGCTTTACGCTGCAAAATGCTGAATACACTTTTTTATCATAGACCGCATGAGTATAACGCAGGTGATAAACTATTTAAGTCTGTTCTGAATTTAAAAGAAAAAGGGCTTATTTCAAAGATCGGGGTTTCGGGCTACGACAATGAAGATTTCAAAGAACTAATAAAACATCGAGAGGTGGATGTTATACAATTGCCGTTAAATTTAATTGATAATTACCTCCGTCGAAAGGAGGTTATCGAAATAGCAAAGTCCAACGGAAAAGAGATTCAGATACGTTCAATATTCATGCAAGGATTATTATTGGGCGCAAGTAAAAAACAGAATTCTTATTTTAAGCCTCTTTACTCCGCAATAAAAAAACTAGGTAAAATTGCAAAAGATAATAAGATGTCGATGTTTCAGTTATGCCTATCATATTCCCTAAGTTCTATGCTAATAGACAAGCTACTTGTCGGGTTAGAGAATAGTTCACAATTTTGCCAACTGCTTGCTAGTATATCTAGCAAGCTAGATTCCAATGTTATTGAGCAGATCCATTCTATTTCTATGGAAAATTACTTGTTAATTAACCCTAATAATTGGCCAAGGTGAAAAAACGTATTATAATAGCTGAGGTAGCGCAAGGATATGGTGGTGATTTTAATTTAGCTAAGCTGTTTATCGCTGCAGCTAAAAGTTCGCTAGCAGACGCTATCAAATTTCAATTAGTTATAGCTGATGAGTTAGCAACAAAAAATTATCTCCATTATAGTCTATTTAAGTCTTTGGAGATGAGTTTATCGAATTGGTATAATTTAAAATGTTACTCTGAAGCAATTGGAATAGAACTTATAATAGATATTTTCGGGTCTAAAAGCCTTCAGACCGCAGAAAAATTACAGCTACATTCAATTAAATTACACCCTACTGATCTTACTAACACAACTCTAATTAAAAAGATAATAAAAAGCCCAATAAACAATGTGTTTTTAGGGATAGGAGGAAGCAATCTGCCAGCTGTTGAATCTGCTGTAAAACTATTAAGATTAAAGAATATTTGCATCATGGCTGGTTTTCAGGGATACCCAACATCCTTCGCAGATAACGAGCTATATAGAATCAACATGTTGCAAGCTAAGTTTTCCTCGATGAAAAATATCACTGTTGGCTTTGCTGATCACGAAAGCGGTAATTCAGGATTGTCAGCCAAGGAAATCAGCGCTGTCGCAATAGGAAATGGTGCGGAGATATTAGAAAAGCATTTAACCATATCTTCTATTATGAAATTAGAAGATTATGAATCAGCACTGAATCCTGATCAATTTTTAGATTATTCTACTTCTATGCGAAAATGCTGGAAAGCCCAATCAAATTCAAAACGTAACTTTCATAATTATCGATTAACGAAAAAAGAACTTCAATACTCGCAAGATATAAAAAGAATCTTAGTTGCAGATAAGAACATCAAAAAAGGTCATAAACTGACTATACAAAATACGGTGTTGAAAAGGTCCGGTGACCCTGGTGATATTTTTTCTATTGAAAGCGTTCTAGGTAAACAGACGAAAAAGGAGATATCCAAAGATACGCCGATAAGAACAGAGGATCTACGCAAATGAATGATCGAAAACTTGTGGCAGTTTTGGCATGCAGAAACAACGGTTCAAGACTCTATGCTAAACCATTGCAAAATTTGGACTATAACGATGGTGTTAGGATTATAGATAACATAATCACTTGCCTTAAAATGCAGCCTACAATTTCTGAAATTATTCTTGCAGTATCAGATAAAAAGGAAAACCTCGTTTTCAACGAAGTTGCTGATATACATAATTTAAAGGCAATAAAAGGTAACGATACTGATGTTCTAGCAAGGCTTATTTTAGCTGGCAGATATACATGTGCTACAGATATTTTTCGCGTAACAAGTGAATCCCCTTTTGTCAACTTCAAGTATAT
The DNA here is from genome assembly GCA_902560705.1 of uncultured Verrucomicrobiota bacterium. Taxonomy (GTDB): domain Bacteria; phylum Verrucomicrobiota; class Verrucomicrobiia; order Limisphaerales; family AAA164-E04; genus UBA7971. Next base: position 2,678 of record CACEMW010000048.1, on the reverse strand, counting down.
TGCTAATGCCTGGCAACAACATTTAGAACTAGATAACGATGCTACATTTCTAGATGGAGTTATTGACGGAACAGGCTTCGAAATCCTCACTTTAAAATCATTGGAAAAATCGCATTTACAGGGAGGTCAACGACACAAATCGGAACTATGTTCTTTATTTATTAGGGAAAATTCATCGTCATTCAAAATACTTAAATTAGATTTTGACAACTCATTGTCTAGGCCCGATTTAAGGTTAACAGTTGACTATCCAGAGGATTTGATTGTCTGCAGAAAAATTTATGATGCTTTTAAAAAAGTCGCTCCGTGTATTGATATTAATCAAATAGTGTCATTCTTAGATGAGAATCCCGATCTTAAAAATTTAGTTTCTGAATTTACAGAACAAGGTTATTCGAATATGTACATTTAGCAAAAACCTTCTGTTCCTATTCAATGGAAAATATTAAATAATTGAATAAAACAAACGCAGTTTTCAAATATGGTGTTGCGATTTGCATAAATGCAATTAGCCAATTTTTTCTTTTAGCCATTTTCAGTCGCTATTTAACTCTTGAAGATTTTGGTAAATTATCCATTGCACAGGTTATTTCAGCGTTTTTGATATCTTTGGCAGGAATGGGACTTGCCTTAGACTTCGAAAGAAATTTCCACTATTACAAGAAAAAAACTAAACTGCCAGAATTATTTGGAACATATTGTTTCACAAATTTGATAAATATAATTATAATCATTTTATCAAGTTATGTAATCCTTAACGTCTTTTCTTTTGATATAAATAAACTTCTGTTCTTAATAATTGTATCTCATAATGGTTTACTGTCCTTACGAGCGTATTTTTTAACTGGCCTTAAATTTGAGTATAGAATAAAACATTATGTGCTATTGAATATCTTGGACTCTATACTATTGTTTTCTCTTGGTCTATTTTTCATAGTAATTCTAAATAAAGGTATAGTAGGTGTAGCTTTAAGCCAATTATTATCTAATACGCTTACTTTCGGTATTTATATATTGGTTTTCAATAAATATAAACTAACTTTTCCGACATTAAAGTCTGTAAAAAATTTAAATGCCTCGTGTGCCAAATTGATTCCGAGAATATTTGTGAGTCAAGCGGAAAAGTCTTCGGATAAGTTGTTTTTAAATTCAATAAATAGGAAAGAGGGTGTCGGTTTACTTGCAATCTCAAGTAAGTTTAGCAATTTAATGTTATTGATCACCTCAGTTTTTGAGAATGTATTTTTACCAAAAATTTACGAAATCCTTGATAATGAAAAAAACACGAATAGTGCAGGATCCCAAATTTCAAAACTTATATTGCCATTTGTATACTACAATGTACTTGTCGCGATTTTAATAATCATTTTTGGTTATATTTACGTGCAATATTTTTTGGGTCCTATGTATTATAAGGTAACAAACCTTTTAATATTTTCAGTTACGTCTTATTCTTTGTTATTATTCGGAAAGGTTCCAATTCTTATCTATAAAAAGAAATATAAATTATTATCATTACTTAGCGTCTTAAATTTTGCTATCTATATTTTAATACTTTTGCCTTTTGTCTACCTTTTTGAGGAGATGGGTGCTGTTATTGCTGCACTATTAGCAACAACCTTAAATTTTTTCATTTATTTGCATCACACACAAAAGGAAGTCTATGTTAATTGGAATTTAAAATTGATAGGTTTATTCTATTGCTTTCTATTAGCAATAAGTTTTGTGATTTCAAACACTCAAGCTGATAAACTTGACAATGCCCCTTCTTTTGCTCTAATTTTATTCTTGTTTGCATCCTACGTAGCTGTAGGGCTGAAAAATAACTACTTCGAACATCTTTCAAAATTCAAAAAAAATTCATAATATGCATGATTTTGTACTGCAACATGGAAATACGTTAGACTGTGACGTAAATTATACAGACCATTACAAATTTACACATGTAAATTCAATTCTTTTAACAAAACGTAGACCTACTATTATTAAAGGTGAAGATTTTGTACTTTATATTATAGGATCAATCTTTTGCAATTCCGAATTTTTAAATAAAAATCTAAACAATAAAAATGGTTCTAAAAACGTAAGAGGTAGATATGTCATAATTAAAATCCTTGATGACGGACAAATAACTTGTTGGGCTGATCAGTTTTCACGAATGGATGTTTATTACACGCAAACATCAAAAAATATAATGCTAGGATCTTCCTTATCATACTTCTCAACCAATGCAAAAGATTCCAGTTTAGATGAATTAGGTATCATTCACTCACTTTTTATATACGGTTCGCGTCCGGCAAAAAAACATACTATATATTCTGGTATAAATCGGTTAGGAGTCAATGAATCGTTACAAATAGACGAATACAATTTATCGATAAATTACTTTCCTCCAGAATTAGCTAATACAAAGGATTATAGCTCTAACCACTTAAAAATTTATAGGGATCTGTTTCTCAGGGCTATAGAAACAAGAAGCTCTAAAAACCATAACGTTGTTTACCTTTCATATTTGCACGGTCCTACATTTTTTAAATCCGTAAAGAACAATAAATATAAAGAAGATCCAGTTTGGAAATTCTTTAATCTTGATACTGAAATCGATTCAGATAGTAATGTAGAACTGTTATTTTTAAGTAGTTTTTTCCTTCGTCAAGAGAGATTTCCCTATAGTAACC
>CACEMW010000047.1:0-19872 GCA_902560705.1 uncultured Verrucomicrobiota bacterium | reverse complement strand
AAGGACATTACATTTCTGTGAACGTGCGATGGAATGTTGGCGTTCCGCCTGAGACTATGGAAAAAATTGGGATGCCACTCGAAGAGGAGTTGAGCACGGTGCGAGGTTTGGAGCGTATCGAAACCCATGGTTACAAGTGGGGATCCCGAATTGAGCTCCACTTTAAATACGGTACTGATATGGATGTAGCCTATCGGGAGGTGCGTGATCGAGCCGAGCGTGCCCGCCAGCGATTCCCCGAGGATGCCGATCGAACCTATATTTATAAGTATCAACCAGGTGCTGAGCCGGTGGTTAGTTTTCGAATTAGTTATGATCTTGATTCCGATTATTACAATCTAATCGAAAGACATATCATTTCCCCAATTAAGCGGATCATGGGGGTCGCTGATGTAGACTTCAAGATCTATCGTAGGGAAGTTAAAATCGAGGTGGATAAAGAAAAAGCTGACGCCCACGGTATAAATATGCGTCAATTGGGCCAGTTGCTTCGTTCGGATAATATTACAATTGCCAGCGGATCGGTATTGGACGGAGGAAAAAAATACACCCTCAAGTCCGCCAGCACGTTCGAGAGTTTACAACAACTTCGGGAGTTGCCTGTTTCCGAAACGGTGATGCTCAAGGACATTGCTGCCATTGTGTATGAACCGGAGGAAGCAGAGCGTCTCTATCGCTACAATGGCCAACCTGCCAATGGTATCTCAGTAAAGAGGGAGGGCGAAGCCAATACAGTTGAGGTGAGTAAGGCCGTTGTTGAAGCAATAGAAAAAATTAAAAAAAATCCCAAAGCTCAAGACTTTGACCTCAGTATCTACGAAAACCAAGGAGATGAGATTATGAAACGGCTTTCTCACCTCATTGGAAATGGTAAATTAGGCGCACTGCTTGCCGCCTTGGTCCTTTTCTTCTTTCTTAGGCAGTTACGTCTCACGTTGGTAATAGTGCTGACCATTCCTCTTTGTTTGTTGGTAGCTCTTGCAACTCTTTATTTTGCAGGGGAAACACTCAATAGCCTGACCATCATGGGGTTAGTTATTTGCGTCGGTCTTTTAGTGGATAATTCAGTAGTTATGGCTGAAAATATCCATAGGCACCATCAAGAAGGCATTCCTAAATGGGAAGCATGTATCCGAGGTGTTCGGGAAATTGGTTTTGCCATTACCATTGCGACATTTACCACGTTGATTGTCTTCAGCTCGACTTTGCTGATCGATGGCAAGATGCGTTTTTTTGCCCAGAAAATGTTCTCCCCTGTTTTTGCAGCTATCATTGCATCCTTGATAGCTGCGCTGATGTTCATCCCACTTTGTGTGTATTTAACTCTACCAAATGATAGTAAAATAATTAAAAAGCAATGGTCATTTAGTCTCGTTTTAGAGCGATTCCATAATCAAATTTTTTCTCCAATAAATAACTTCTACAATCATTCCCTAAAATTCTTTTTTGCAAGGAGACTAGATTTAACAATGCTTTTTTTGGTGCTAATGGTCGGTACTTGGTTTATTTCAAGCAACTTAAACTTTGACCTCAAAGAGGAAGAATTAATTCGTTACTTTAGTATTAATGTTAAATTTCCCGAAAAATACACGATGGGCCAGAGATTGGATTACTTCCAAAAAGTTGAAAAAATGGCGAAGGAGAAAAAGGTGCAATGTGGGTTAAATGCGTACGAAGTACATTATGGTAAATGGTATGGGCGTTTTGCTGGTTTTTTTACACCAGATCGTGTTTCGACACTTACACCGCAAGAGGCCATCCAAGAACTTTTTGACGGTTTTCCTGAAGAACCAGGAGTAAGGATATCCTACAAAGGTAAGAAATCTGGAGGGGGCGTAAAAGCCGATCAAAAATACATGCATTACATTCGCCTGGTTGGGGATGATCCCGAACAACTCAAAAATGTGGCCACGGAGCTGAAACCAACTTTCGAACTTATTCCAGGTGTTGATTCTTTTCTCAGCGAAGATGTTGATGAGAGCGGGCCAAGCGAAGTGGCATTATTCGTGGACCGTTCCAAAGCGAGTTCCTTTGGGATTCATCCAAGAACTCTTGCCGGAACAATTGGAACAGCGGTTAGAGGTGAATATCTTCCTCGATTTAACCACGAAGGCAATCAAATACCGATGCGCCTCATTTTCGATGAGGAGGATCGGTCGGAGTTGGCTGATCTGGGTAACATTCAAATTCCTACCGAAGATGGACGACTGAGTACGGTGGCAGCGGTTACGACACAAGCTTTTCTGAGTAACGAGGACAATGCGATCACGCGCGAGAACAAAAAAGTAAGTGAATGGTTTGGGATGCGCCTAACTCCAGGTAAGGAGAGTTGGCAAACTAAAATAGCGATTGAAAAAGCTAAAGAATCAATTCAACTCCCTGAAGGTATTTCTTTCGAGAAACCACCAAAAGTCGTCGATGATCATGATAGAAAACAAGGGATGGTCATGATCGTTCTCTCCGTTATTTTTGTATATATGCTCATGGCCTTCTTTTTTGAAAGCACCTTGATTCCGCTTTCGATCATCATGACTATCCCACTGGCGGCCATGGGCTCAGTTTGCATCCTGAAACTGTTCAACACCTTCATCGATCAAATGGTCTATACTGGTGCCATGTTTTTGGTTGGCTTGGTCGTCAACAATGGCATTGTGTTGGTGGATTATGCCAATCGTCTCCGAGCTCGAGGAATGGATCGCGAGGCTGCTTTGCTGAAGGCCACCCGAGATCGTTTTCGTCCCATCATCATGACGGCGACGACAACTATTATCGGAATGTTGCCACTGACCTTTGGATCCGCAGTTCAAATGGGCGTCAATTTCAAAAGCTTTGGTCTGGTATTGATTGGAGGTATGGCTTCGGCCACTTTGTTTACCTTGCTCGCCATCCCTGTATTTTACACCTTGATCGAAGATGCAAGGGATCGCGTACTTTTCCTTGTGGGCAAGACTTGGCGGGGCTCTTCGGTGTGAAATCTCTCTTTGGGAATGGCTCGCCAAACTGTTCTCTGTTTGGCTAAGATTTCCATATGTCCTGTGACTGTCACCGAAACAATCGCAAGCGTGCTCTATCGACACGCTTACCTTTCGGTGTTGGAACCCACAAGCCCAAACACTTTCGGGACATGCTCAAGGTTGCCTGGGAGAACAAAGACAATCTTTCTTACGCATGGAAAGTCCTCAGTCGAGGCGTATGCGATGGATGCGCCCTTGGTGTAGCGGGCTTGCACGATTGGACCATTCAAGGTGTTCATCTGTGCATGACTCGCCTCAATTTGCTTCGGCTCAATACCATGCCAGCCATGCCGGCCGATGCCCTTGAGGACCTGAGGGCACTCCAGGGGAAATCGAATCGAGAGTTGCGATCCCTTGGGCGCCTGGCATACCCTATGCGGCGGCTAAAGGGGCAGGTTGGGTTTCATCGTGTCAGCTGGGATGAGGCCTTCCAATCGCTGGCTGAGCATTTCCAAAACATTCCGCCTCAACGTAGTGCTTTTTTCGTGACAGCCAGAGGAGTGACCAATGAGGTGTATTACATGGCCCAAAAGGCAGCTCGCTTCATGGGGACCAATCATGTCGACAATGCCGCCAGGCTCTGCCATGCCCCTTCGACAGCGGCAATGAAGCGTACCTTGGGTATTGCTGCCACCACATGTTCCTACAAAGACTGGATAGGGACCGACCTCATCGTATTTTTTGGCAGCAACCCAGCCAATGATCAACCCGTCTCTACCAAATATTTGCACGAAGCTAAGGCGGCCGGAACGAAGGTGGCAATGGTCAATCCCTATTGCGAGCCGGGTATGGAGCGCTATTGGGTTCCGTCGAATGCGGGTAGTGCCCTCTTCGGCACTGCGATTACCGATCACTGGTTTCCGGTCAGTCAGGGAGGGGATATTGCTTTCCTTTGCGGGGTGATGAAAATCCTGGTTGCGGAAAATTGGATCGATCGATCCTTCATGGACTCGCACACCGAGGGCTTTGAAAGTCTGGAGCGACAACTCACTGAACTGAAATGGGGGCCTTTGGAGCAAGACGCTGGTCTGGATAAGTCTTCGATGTTGGAAATGGCCGAACTCATTCGTGATGCCAAAAATGCGGTTCTGGTATGGAGCATGGGAATTACTCAACACGGATTCGGGACGGAGGCCGTGCAAGCAATCCTCAACCTAGGATTGCTCAGGGGCTACCTTGGAAAGGAGTTCAATGGATTGATGCCAATCCGAGGTCACTCATCCGTGCAGGGAGGTGCTGAGATGGGAGCTTACAGTACGGTTTTTCCCGGAGGCGTGCCGGTCAACGTATCCAATGCAAGACATTTAAGTGAGCAATATGGGTTTCAAGTACCCGATTGGCCGGGTTACTCGGCAGTTGAGATGATTGAGGCTGCCAGCAAGGGGGATCTGGATATTCTTTACAGTGTTGGAGGCAATTTCCTGCGTACGCTGCCAGAGCCAAAGAGGGTTGCAGATGCCCTTTGCAAAGTCAAAGTTCGGGTGCATCAGGACATCCTCTTCACGGATCAAGCTATGCTTGAAGGAGGAGAAGAAGTCTGGCTGCTTCCCGCAAAGACTCGCTACGAGCAACGTGATGGAGGGGTCGAAACTTCCACCGAAAGGCGAGTGATGTTTTCTCCGGAGATACCTAGACAAGTGGGGGAAGCCATGTCCGAGTGGGAAATCTTGCGCGAGCTTGCGGTGCGTGCCTTCCCGGAGAAAGCGGATCAAATGGGATGCGAGAGCGGCTGGGTGATGCGAGAAGAAATTGCTCGAATCGTGCCTTTTTACGATGGGATTCAGAATCTTCGTCAAACAGGGGATGCCTTCCAGTATGGTGGCCCACACCTTTGCCCGGAGGGTGTGTGTCCGACCCCAAGTTCCAAAGCTATCATTCATCCCCTGAACTTACCTGAAGTCGCTCGGGAAACCGGGTCTTATTGGGTTAGCACGCGTCGAGGAAAACAATTCAACACCTTGATCTACAGTGAGATGGACCCCTTGAATGGGGCTCCACGTAAAGCGGTCTTGATCAGTCATGAAGATTGTCATCGTGAAGGTCTGGCCAAGGGAGATCGATTGATACTGAAAAACGCGATGGGTCGCTTCGAAGGTGTTGCGTGGCCCGTTGAAATAGCGCCGGGCAATCTTCAGATCCATTGGCCGGAGGGTAATGACCTGATTGCCTCAGGGCGTACCGATCGCGGTGGAGGTGTCCCTGACTACAATGCCCGTGTGACGCTTGAAGTGCGGTGAAGGCACCGAAATTGTTCGGATCCCAAAGCTACCAACTGTCATCCGCTACCCGTGGCACGCCTCCCGCGAGTTTTTGCTAGGTTCCTTCCCATGAAGTCACCCTCTCTAATCTGGAGCGGATTCACTGACCGAACCTCTAAGGACGTTTACGAATCAGCAAAGCTGTATTCCATGTGAGGAACTCCCGTATCAAGGGACATTGGGTGACCCAGGCAAACTCAGGATAATAGCGGGGAACGCAGTGAAGGCACTCCAGATGAGGTTCCTGACGTATCCAATCAAGAGTCTGACCAATATAGGTTGGATAAAGGGTCTCAAAGGGCTGGTGAATTCGTGGTTTGTCAATCAGGCGATCGTAGAGCCGGGGTCCCCAGACAGGCCCCAAATAATGAAAGGGTGAAAAATCATGCCCGCCCCATGGTGAGAGCCAATTGGTCCAGCTGAGATAGAGCCATCCTCCTGGTTCCAGGGTCTGTCCTATCTGGCTCAGAAAGCGTTGAGGGTTGGCGAGGTGCTCGAAGACGTTGGAGCAGACAATGAAGGGGTAGGTCCCCAATGAACGATAGTCGTCCTTGTCCAGGTCTACGGAAAGGAATGGCTGAGATCGTAATTCCGGTTCAAGCTGGCAGTCCACATCAGCAAAAGTGACCTGGCATCCCTTTTGCATGAGGGACTTGCCAAAGACGCCGTGACCACAACCTAAATCAAGTGTTCTCAGTGAAGGTGCCAAAACCCTTCCGCAGGATTCCATCCAGGTGATGGCGTCTTCGGCTTGCATGCGATAGAAGGCGGCATCATCTCCGTATTTGAGGTGATGGCCAATGAGTCGGTGGAGGATCATGCGCGGGAAAGGGTGCCATGGATGGCTTCAGGCCAACCAAGGTTGGATGACCTTGCCCGCAACGTCCGTGAGTCTGTACTGCCGGCCTTGGAAGCGGAAGGTCAAATCGAGGTGTTTGATGCCGAGTAGATGAAGCATTGTGGCATGAAGGTCGTGTATGGAGACCGGGTCTTTGACAATGTTGTAGCTGAAGTCATCGGTCTGCCCGTAGGAAAGGCCCCCACGGATCCCACCGCCCGCCAACCAGATGGAAAAGCATCGTGGGTGATGGTCGCGTCCGTAATCCTTTGCTGTTGCCTTGCCCTGTGAATAGGTGGTTCGGCCGAATTCGCCTCCCCAGACCACCAGAGTGTCCTCCAACAGCCCACGCTGCTTCAGGTCCGTGACAAGGGCTGCAGATGCTTGATCGGTCTGTTGACATCGCGCCGAGAGGTTTGCCGGCAGACTGGAGTGATGATCCCAGCCTCGGTGGAAGAGCTGTATGAAACGAACATCCTTTTCGGCAAGTCGGCGCGCCATCAGGCAATGATTGGCAAAGGTACCCGGTTGACGGGCATCTTCCCCGTAAAGATCGAAGGTGGCCTTGGTTTCATGGGACAGGTCGGTCAGTTCCGGTATGGAGCGTTGCATGCGGTAAGCCATCTCATATTGGGCCATGCGCGTCAGAATCTCGGGATCTCCAGTCTGTTCGAAGGATTCCATGCTCAAGGCCATGAGATCGTCCAAAATCTGCCGCCTGACTTCTCTGGTCAAGCCTTTGGGGTCGGATAAATAGAGCACCGGATCGCCCTTGGAGCGGAATTTGACCCCTTGATGAAGAGAGGGCAGGAACCCGCTCCCCCAAAGTCGATGATACAGTGGCTGGCCACCGCGATTGGATACCATGACCACAAACCCTGGAAGTTGATCGTTTTCGCTCCCCATTCCATACGAAAGCCATGAACCCATGCTGGGTCGTCCGGCAATTTGAAAACCTGTTTGAAAAAAGGTGATGGCAGGATCGTGGTTGATGGCTTCGGTGTGCATGCTGCGAACCACACATAAATCGTCCGCAATGCGGGCCAGGTGAGGCAGGGCTTCACTGATGAACTGGCCGGACTGCCCATATTGATGAAAGTCAAACGTTGAGGGTGTGACGGGGAATTGATCTTGGCCGGCGGTCATACCTGTGAGGCGCTGCCCATTGCGAATGGAATCAGGGAGTTCCTGTCCTGCATGGGGTTTGAGGTAAGGCTTGTGATCCCATAGATCCAGCTGGGAGGGGCCACCGGATTGGAAAAGAAAAATCACCCGTTTGGCCCTGGGGCGATGATGAAAGGGAGGATGTGAGGCTTGCGAACGGGAAGTTGAGAGACCTTCCCCTTGCATGGCAAGATGCCACCAGGCCATGCTTCCCAGTCCCATGGAACTCTTTTTCATGAAGGTCCTGCGACTCTGTTGTGAAGTGTGTCTCATACGGCGGGTGCCCAAGCTTAGAAAGGATGATCTAACATGACTCTCGCCTTGTGGCAATGGATTGATCACTTGAAGCCAACCCCTATTCGTGATATGTCCGCATATATGATCCTCGGCTCCAAACCTTGTCATCATGGCCTTCTGTGGAAAGCGGGGCTGATATGGGTGGTATGCATGCTTCAGATATCAGGCATGAAGGCTGTTGGTTTGATGACACCGGGACTACGACTGAGCGATCAGCAAATAGAAGACTTGAGACGCACTCTGGAGCCTCTCAATGAAGCGATTGAAGCGCTTGCCGAACCCGATCACGCCTGGGCAGCTTCCTACCTTCCAGATGTGTTGATTTATCAGAAGGCTGTAGCCTCTGCGCTGGAGCATCGTGAATTTCATGACTTGTCCCAGTTGGAGGTGGCCAAGGGGTTGATTGAGGATGGGCTTGCACGTGCCGCTCATTTGCTTAATGGAAGGGCTCCATGGGCCTCTGAGCATGGCTTGGTGGTGCGTGGCTATCGCTCCCGCATTGACGACTCGATTCAGCCCTATGGATTGTTGGTTCCCGAAAACTGGGATGCGGTGGTCTCGTTTCAATTTCCCATGGACGTTTGGCTGCATGGCAGGGATAACCGGCTTACCGAACTGAAGTTCATTGAGCAGCGTCAACGTTCTACCGGGACTTTTGCTCCTGCCAACACCTTGGTGCTCCATCCCTATGGTCGGTTTTGCAACGCCTTCAAATTTGCCGGGGAGACCGATGTCTTTGAAGCCATGGATGCTGTCAAGAGACACTATCCGGTGGATGATCGGCGTATCGCCATCCGCGGTTTTTCCATGGGAGGGGCAGGGTGCTGGCATTTGGCAGTGCATCATGCAGATCAATGGGTCGCGGCCACACCTAGCGCCGGTTTTGCCGAGTCTGCCGAGTATCTTGGTTTATGGAAAAAGGAGATCAAACCTCTGTGGTTTGAAACTCAGCTCTGGCGTCTTTATGACGCCGATGTCTATGCCATGAATCTCTTTCACCTTCCAACCCTTGCTTACAGTGGTGGGGTTGACAAACAGATCCAGGCAGCTCAAGTGATGGAGAGGGCCATGGCAGAGCATGGCATGGATCTGGCCCATTTGATTGGGCCAGAAACCGGGCATGCGTATCATCCCCAGTCGAAAGAAGAGTTGGTCGCGCGTCATCGAGACATGGTGAGCCAAGGGAAGGATGCCATGCCCACCAAAGTGCGTCTGACGACGTTTACGTTGCGGTATCCGGAAATGCATTGGGTGCGACTGGAAGGTCTACAACGCCACTGGCATCGTGCCAGGGTGGAAGCAGAGATCCGGAATGAATCCGAAATCGAACTCCTTTCCGATAACGTTTCGGCCCTTACCCTCCACATGCCAGCCGGCAGCTGTCCGCTGGCTTCCGATAAGGCTCCGATAGTGAGTTTGGACGGTCAGAGGTTGGTGTCTCCCAGAGTTGGGTCGGACCGCTCATGGAAAGCCCGCTTCGTTAAAACAGGAGGGCAATGGCAAGGGGTCGAGGATCATCCCATGCCTGCAGGGCAATGGCGTAAGAGACCGGGCTTGCAAGGCCCCATCGATGACGCCTTCATGGATCGGTTTGTGGTCGTCAAGCCCAGCGGGCAGGCCAGGCGCAGCTATGCGGATCGGTGGGCTCGAAGAGAGATGGGGCGGCTCACTGAACAATGGCGCGCACAATTCAGGGGTGAGGCCCTCGAGGTGCTCGATCTCGATTTTCAGGATGAAGCTTTTCAAGATGCCCACTGGGTCCTGTTTGGAACACCTGAAACCAATGCCGTCCTGAAAAAAATCCTTCCCTATCTGCCTCTGAAATGGCGCTCGGACCAGTTGATGATGGGGCCTTACCTCTTCGATGCCGCTCGCCATGTGCCTGTCATGATTTATCCCAATCCATTGAATCCTGGCAAATATGTGGTGATTAACAGTGGATTTACGTTTCGAGGTTTCGGAAGCAACGCAACTCAAGTAGCGCGTTTGCCTGATTATGCGGTGATCGATGCCCGCACACGGGCGAGCGAAAACGCACCGGGACGAATCGAACTGGCAGGCTTTTTCGATGAGGCTTGGCAGTGGGGGTTTTGATGGAAAAGACCATGCCTCGCTCTTCCGTCGATCCATCGAAATCACTTGCCAGCCGTGAAAGGGAAAAGACTTTTCGCTCGATGGCTCCGCGTCCTTCCATTCTCGAGGTGGACCGTCTTTCTGTCACTCGCAATGAGACTCGCATCCTGCAAAAGGTTGATTGGACGATACGGCAAGGGGAGCATTGGGTATTGATGGGGGCCAATGGTTCTGGCAAGACCACGCTCCTGAGTTCCTTGCTGGGTTATTTTGTCGCAACCGCTGGGTCGATTCAGTTGCTGGGTGAAACCTATGGGGAAGGGGATTGGCGAGAACTGCGTCAGCGTTTGGGGGTGGTTAGCTCTTCACTGAGGGAGCTGATGCCGGACGAAGAGCCGGCCTTGCATACCGTAATCAGCGGGAAGTATGCGATGATTGATCTTTGGGGAAAGCCCAAGGCAGAGGATGTCAAGCAAGCAAAGCGCATCCTGCGCCAAATCGAGTGTCTTTCGCTGGCCTTCCGCCCTTGGTCGGTGCTCTCTCAAGGGGAACGCCAACGCATCCTGATCGGCCGTGCTTTAATGGCCGGCCCCGAATTGCTTGTTCTGGACGAGCCCTGTGCTGGTCTGGATCCTGCCGCCCGTGAGCATTTTCTTCAATTTCTGGAACGGCTCAATGGCAAGCCAAAGGCACCTTCTTTTGTATTGGTGACTCACCACGTCGAGGAAATTACGCCTTTGTATACGCACATGCTGACCTTGAGGAAAGGCAGGGTCGTGGCATCGGGGCCTATTGCCAAAATAATGAGTTCAGAGACACTGTCCCGCACGTTTGGCACTCCAATGAAGTTGCGCAAGAGACCACACGGTTGGCAGGCAGAAGCCCAGCCTCATGCATCTTCCCGCCGCATCCTTTGAATTGAAGCCGTCAAGTCCTACGAGGCCTCATCGATCATTTTGAGTCGTTTGGCCGCCTTCATGGCAGCAGTAGTATCCGGATAACGCTCCACCAGATCCCTGAGCAGTGCGATGGCCTTTTCGGGTTGGTCCAGTCGACCGGAATAAAGGTTTGAGAGATGAACTGCCATCCAGGCCCATCGTTCCGGGGCCAGGCGCTGTTTGAGGATTTCCTCGTATTCCATGGCTGCAGCCAGATAATTCGAGAGATCCTTTTCATAGATTTCCGCGATGCGAATTGCTGCATGCTGTTGAAGTGGATTGATCTCCAAATAGCTGCGAAGAAGATCGATGGCCTCGATAAAGGTACCCCTGGTCCAGGCTGCCTCTGCCTTTTCATACAAGTCATAACCTTCGTTTCCGCCTCCATCGTCATTGTAAATCAAGTCGACTGATTTCTTTGCAGAGGCCTGTATCACATCCCATGCCACCATGATGCCAAGCCCGACGGCAGAGAGGACAAACCATCCCAGGTACCAACCAATGCGATTGGTAGGTGATTCGGCGTTCGCGCTTTCTTGGGTATCCGATGCGCTTTCCAACCCCTGGTCCTCTGCTGAGGCAGCCAACTCCGATGTATCCAAGGGTTCATTGGGCTCATCTTCTTGTTCCGATTCTTCTGAAGGGCTGAGAGGTGACCCATCAGACGTGTCAGAGTCTTCATCCATCTTCTGGTTCTCAGAAGTCAGTGAAGAGGGTTTGTTGTCGAGCACAATCTCTTCCATTGCCTCACCGCGGGCCTCGCTTTCATCGGACAACCGATGGTATTCCTTGAAAAATGCATTGCCAAAACCGACCAAGGACGTCGCAAACAGGATATAAAGGATGATTTTGAGAGCCTTCATGGTTGCCGTATAGCCGGAAAGCTAAACAGACGCAGCCACTGGCGACAAAGCAAATCTTCAGCCGGAAAGCTCACCAAGATGGCATCGGACATCAGGCCTTACTGGTTATGGATAGCTAGAATGTGAAGGACCTTGCTCGGATGCCTCAATCAATTGGAAGTGTACAGATTGAGGGTTTCCTGGTCGTTGAGAATGTTGAGGATCACCCTCTCAATATCATCCAAGCGCAATCCGGAAAATTCGAGGGCTTCGGGTTTGAGCTTTACTCGGAAGTTTGCCAAACCACCGGTGGCGGTGATGAATCTGGATGTATAGTCCGCTACATGAACGATGGCTGCCATTTGATGAGAAGGTTTCGGATTGTGGTGATGACGAATCGCATCAATGATTTCCTTGGGGAGTTTCCACCGTTTTACCAAAATGGCTCCTAAGGCAGCGTGGTCGATACCACACACGCTTTTCTCCAATTTGAGCCAGGTTCCCCTGGCTTTCCCCATCTCGTTGGAAACCGTCTGAGGATCCTGACCGAGATCAGAGTTCAAACCAGCCTTGCCGATATCGTGCATAACGCCGGCGATGAACCCAAGTGAAGGGTCATGCATAGCGCGATTGGAATCTTGGAGCACCTCGCAAAAACGCTGCGTTGCCAAGGCGGTGGTCACAGAATGCAACCACAATTCTCGCTTGCCATAACCATAGCCCCGAAATTCAGCGGATAAGATCTGCCCGACACTCAATGCCGAAACCAAGCTAAGAATCGCTCGGTATCCCATGTGAAGCACAGCGTCGAAAAGGATCTTGATAATTTCCGCCTCGGTCTTGGAGTCCATGGAGTCTTCACCCTGTTTGAGTTTCTCCTTGTCCTTCATTGCCAGGCGCGTAACCAGCTGCATGGTCAGGTCCTTGTCAGTGAGTAGCACTTCAACAACTTCTTCGTTTTCCTGAGTGGGGTTGCGGAGCATCATCATCAGACGGCATACCACTTCGAGGGAAGTGGGCAGCTCACCGAGCTGGCGATTGATTCGCTCCTCGGCCTCCTGATTTTTCATTACGCTCATGCCAGTTTCTTCGATTTACCCCCTCGCGTGAGATGCCATTCTGGAAACTTGATGGCAATGTCCGAAACAGTGGGTTCGCGATTCAAGATATCTTCTTCCGTAATGGTCATGCGGTTACCGCGGATTTGTATGGAACGACGGTTGGCTCCTGCTGTGAGTTCCCAATGGATAGGGATGGCTGACTCTTTGAGATGCCATTTAATTCTTTCGGTCGTTCTTGGGCTGATATCAAGCTCGGAGGGATGTAGTTTTTTCAGAGCGGTCCCTAAAAGTGGCCGACAGCCACCCACGAGCACAGCCCCTAATCGCAGAGCGAGAGTCTTCTGAGTCAGCTCAGCAAACTCTTCGTGCGACGTCAGTATCTGCTTGATGAGGCCTTCGACCACCAAATCTCCGTAGGTCATGGGATTGATGATAGAAGTTTTGGCGCTTTGCGTGGAATCGTGAAAGATGACATGAGCCACACCTATCGCCATGTGCTCTGCGTCACATAAAATGAGAACATTACCGTATCCGATTCTTTCGACTCGGATTTCGACTTCGGGATCAGCGATTGCGATTCCCTCCGCTGGTTGCAACTGGATTTTTTTCACTCCAAACAGCTAAGAAGTAACTTTTTTCAGACCCCTTGGTGATTGCCACCTTTCTCAGCTAACGTCCATTGTGTCCAAAAGTTGACAAGGATCGTAAATTATCACAATGCCATATAAAAAATACTTTTCAACAGGTATTTCTGTTACTTTTTGCAATCAATAAATGAAAAACTCTTTCTCTCTCATGGGAGATGATTCAGCTTTGCGACCATTTCCTGCATGAGGCCGGCGGCCAGTTCTTGGGTGGCCTCATCCAGTTCCTGAATGCTCTGCTTGAGGCGATCGGTATCTCCGGTGCGGCTTTCTTTGTTTTCAGAACCGATCACTTGCCGGATAAGGAAAATCTTCTGCTCGATGGCCTCCCTCTCTTCCGTGGAGATGAGTCCACTGGCATGCACCAAGCTCGATTGGGCGGCTTGAGTTAATTGGTCTGCCTTGAGTTTCTGTTCAATCCAGTGCCTGGAGTCCATGTCCTCAAGAGCATGCTCCAGAGAGCTTTCCACCATCTCGGTCACCTGCTGATCGGTGACGTCAATGGCCGACTGGATCTCCAGCACTTGATCTTCACCGGTATGGAGATTGCGCGCGAGCACGCGGAGGATACCGTTGGCGTCGATCTCAAACTGAACGCCCATTCGAGGAACTCCCTTGGGTGAGGGCTCAAATGGAACCACGAAACGTCCAAGACTCCAATTGTCGGATGCCTTTTCCCTCTCTCCCTGAAGGACATGAATCAATATCTCCCTTTGGTTCTCGACAGCGGTGGTAAAAACCTCTCCAGCTTTGAGCGGAATGGTAGAATTGCGTGGTATGAGCACATTCATGAGTCCACCAAAGGTTTCAAGCCCCAGAGAGAGTGGGGTGACATCCAGGAGCGTCATGTGCTCCAGGCTTCCGGAGAGCATGGCCCCTTGGATGGCCGCGCCAAGAGCGATGGCCTCATCGGGATGTTGTCCCACGTTGAGCGTGGGGCCTTTTTGCTCGTGGAAATCTTGACCCAGCCGGATATTTCCCCTGGTCTCTTCAAAATCCGAACACTGGAAGAAGGCGCTCACCCGTTCTCGAACCATGGGCATGCGGGTCTGGCCTCCGACTAATACGACTTGATCGAGCTCTTGCGACTCCAAATGGGCATCATGCAGGGCTCGTAAGCAACATTCTCGAGTGCGATCGATCCATGGAGCTGCCAATTTCTCTAGGGTCTCACGATGGAAAGGAAACCTTATGTGGAGCGACTGTGCCAGAAAGGGGATTTTGATCCACGTTTCCAGCTCCTGACTCAAGGTTTTCTTGGCTTGTTCTGCTGCGGCCCGGAGCTTTGCCATGGCTTCCGGACTTTGAAGGAGCTCCTCTTTGGATTTCTGAAGCTCTTCGCGTTCCAGAAAATGTTCGACGATGCTTTGATCGATGTCGTGGCCTCCCAGTCGCGCGTGACCATGTGTGGCCAGAACCCTGAAGACGCCATCGACCATCTCCAGGATGGTGATGTCAAAAGTGCCTCCACCCAGATCATAAACGGCAATTCTGGAGCTTTCCTTGAGGCGGTGCAGACCGTAGGCCAGAGCCGCCGCCGTCGGCTCATTAATGATTCTCTCGACTTTCAGCCCAGCCTGCCGCCCTGCCTCCAAGGTGGCCTGGCGCTGTGCATCATTAAAATAGGCGGGCACCGTAATCACCGCTCTATCGAGGCTCGCTTCCATCGCCGACTCGGCCACCCTTTTGAGTTGTGCCAGCACGGCGGCAGAGACCGATTCAGGACGCACCGAAAATTCGCCCATTAGCACCTCGATGGGGCTTCCGGGATCCGTAGAGAGCTCGTAGCCGATGTTCCGCTCTTCTTCATCCAGATCGGTGGTGCGTCGTCCCATGAAGCGTTTGACATCATACACCGTTCGCTTCGGAGCCGCGGAGCGCATGCGAAGTGCCTCATGACCTACCTTGAGCTCACCTCCGCCTACAGGATAGTGCACGACCGAGGGAGTCAATCGGTTTCCATCCCTGTCTGCCAGTATCAGCGGAAACCCCGCGTCGACAACGGCCACGGCTGAGTGCGTCGTTCCAAGATCAATCCCCAGTATTTTGTCGTTCATGAGCGCTTTTTACACCCATTGAAGGATGAAGCTTTGTTGAGGAAAGCTTGCCATCTGTGCCGCAGATTGCAACTGGCATTCCAGTCACACCTGTCGAGTGGAAGGTTCTTAGCACTTGAGATCATGAAATGAATTGGAATAGTGTTTCTCCCCAATCAGCGAAGCTCATGCAAGATGCTTTGCCACGATCACGCTATGGCTACCGATACATCAGTTGGAACATTTAAGGAATCGCATACTAGGAGCATTCTAAAAGGCTTTTCATGGAGAATTATTGCCAGTTGTACGACCATTTTGGTGGCTTATTGGGTTACTGGGGAAACCGAGACTGCGCTGAAGGTCGGGGGGATTGAGTTTTTCGGAAAGATTGGAATTTATTATCTTCATGAACGTGCCTGGCAGGCCATCCCCAGAGGGCACGTCAGGACCTGGTTTGGGGGGCGGTCCTGAGCTGAAAGCGCGACGGACTCAATGTCCTGAATTGCAGGCATGACAATAGCGCGAGTGGATCCATTGCACTGCCTTGGGCCAACCAATCCATAACCAGCCAATCGCGAAATTGACCGCCAGGCCCCACCCGAACCAGCCTGGAATGCCTGCTTCCTGGATGGGGGGAAGGATTTGCTTCAGGCACACATAACCAATGGCCCCGAATGCCAAACCGCACGTGGCACTGGCGCTTCGGTTCCGCCAGCTCTCGTTGGCACCATCGTCGGGTTGCCATCTCTGCGACAAGCAAGCCCAAAAGCTGGAAGAAAGGAATAGGGCCGCGTAGATAAGGTGCGTCCGGTAGGTAAGGGTGGGGATGGCCGTATAAGGATGGACAACTTCCGTGCTCAAGCCAGGCCAGGAAGCCAGATCGAAGACGGTATCGGTGGTTCGATAAAAACAGACACCCCACACCAATCCAGGCAATAGCCACCCCAGCACCCACCAAGGTGTCAACGATTTCTCCTTGGTTTCTGATCTTGTGTAATCCGCGGGAAACAGGCCTCTTAAGAGCAGGTAGCCGATCGTCCATCCTACAACGATCTGCAGGGGGGAGTGGAGTCCGAGGAAGGCGCGTGAGCAGCCGATACAAAAAACCAGCCCCAGTCCTGATGTCTGAATCCATGAATGCCTCGACTTCGCGCAAATACCATACCAGACCCAGGCCATCATGGCATGCCCTGAAGGCATACCAAAGCTACCAGAAGGCCCCCATGGAACGATGTCCGGCTCCAGCCAGTAGGGTCGTGGATGCTGAAAGAAATCCTTGGCCAGAACCATGTAAAAACCACTCAGACTGAGGAATTGAAGGGCTTGAATGCCCAAATTTCTTCGTGCCGCCAGACTAACGACGATGACGAGAGACATGAGCACCGGGGTGTGGCCCAGTTCACTGATCCATCGCATGGCATCCATGAGCCACTGCGGAGCGGATTGGAGCCACAGAATGAGTTCCATTTCCCATTTTGCTATTGGTGCGAAGTTCATGGGAAAAGAAAATCAGTGGCCCATGGGAATCTTTGCTCGAAAGCCTGCCCTTTTCTTGTTATTCCCTTCATCTCTAAGAAAGGGGTTATTCGTTCATGACGCGTCATGCTGGGCTATCCGTCATGGCTTGTCAAAAGCCCATCTCCATGACACACAAGAAGACAGCCAGGGATAAGGTGCTTAACCAGTGGAAGCGCGTGGACACTCAGGATGAGGAAAGGCGCCGTGCGTTTCAGCCCAAGGAAAGCTTCGAGTTGATGGAAGGTGTGCTTCAGACCATGCGAATGGATGAACGCTCTTCCGAGACTCAAATTCTCAAGGCATGGAATCAGTTGCTAGATCCCACCCTGACCGAGCATGCTCAGCCTGTGGGGATTCGAAAGGGGACGCTTTTTGTGAACGTCGATCACCCAACCTGGCTTTCGGAGATTGTTCGCTACCGTCGAGCTGAAATTCTTGAAAGACTTCAAAACTGTTTTGGTAAGGATTTGGTTCAGCGTATTTCGTACCGCATTGGGTAAAGCCATTTCCCCCTGGTTCCTTTCAGCTGCAGTCCACGTGTTATGGGGCTAATAAAAAATCAAAGTAGGTCTCAGGGTAAGGTTCGTCTTTCAGAGTAAAGTGCCACCATTCCACCGTGTAAGGTTTGAAGCCGTGTTTTTCCATGAGCGTTTTGAGCAGCAGGCGATTGGATCGCTGCTGACCTGAAAGTTTTGGAAAAAGCGTAGCTGAGGCCTCACCGAAAAAATCAAATGGAGCTCCCATATCCAGTGGCTGGGGCGGGGTGTCATCGGAAAGGCTACAAAGTGTCAGGTCGACTGAGCTACCCCGTGTGTGTCCCGATTTTTCAGAAATGAACCCTTGAGGGAAAAGATCTTTCTTGGCCACCTTGGGATAGTAGCGCGCCTTGATCGTTGCTGTCTCATCGGGCTTGAGCGACCATGTAACAAAAAAATCGACTGCTTTCTGGGGGCGAAAGGCATCAAAAATCATCAATGAGAGCCCCATGGGGCGTAGTTCCTCCTGAACCTTGACTAGGGCATTGGCTGCGGCACGGGTGATCCAACAGGCCGGAGTTTCGTAGCCAGCGACCACTTGGCCGGTAAAGTTGTCTGTGGTGGCATATTTAAGATCCAGCATAATATCTGGAATGGCATGATCCAATCGCACGAAGTCCGCAGGTCGTTCTATTTCTGCCGCCGTGCTTTGGAGTCTGCTGGCAAGGAGCATCCAACCCATCAGCACCCATAGAGAAAGAAGGATCCATGGCCGAAATGGCCTTTGCGATGGATGGGTGTTCCCAAATATGATTTCAATGCACATGTGACCATTAGAAATCAAATTTCTTCTCCTCTTCAAGTGGTATTGTAGTCTGGAATTCAGTCTTCCTCACCTGCTAGTCTTGACGTATGAAAAGATGGGGTCTGCTCGACTTGCAAGGAAGTCTTCAATGGCCGCCTGAGTTGGTAATGGTTAGAACGCATGCAGTGGATTGATCATATATTGAACCTAGCTGCCTGGATTCTGTGGATCAACGGCAGCATGGGTTTGATGCAGCCATGGAAGCCCCAGAGTGGGATTTCCCTCGTGGGAACACTCAAGGCGCTTTCGCCGTCCAGAATGAATCCGGCCTGGTTTTTCATTTTGGGGGTGACATTGATCCTGTGTTTCAAGATTCTGTTGTTGCATTCTCTCGGAAAACCGCTGGCCTCCACGGTGGCTGTGGACTTTCTGTTGTTACCGGTCTTTTTTAAAACTGGGAGCCTCTCTCACATGGCCTTAATGGGGGTTGTTACGTTCATTCGGTTTTCGTTCATGGGCTACCTTTGGCTTTGGTTTCTAAGACGCCTGACGACTGGCAAAGGGATGGAGCCCCTGCATGGCATGCTCGATGCCGTCCTGGGACCACTCGGGCAACTGAAAGCCTGCTTGCAGGGGATTCTTTTATGGTTGCTTGGAGTGATACTCTGGACACTTCTTGGTATGCTGTTGGCTCGATTGGAAATCCTTCCGGGTCGAGACGCGTCCAGTTTGCTTTGGCAGGCAACTTTGATATCCTCGGCAGCATGGATTTCTCTTCAGTGGCTTATTTACGGTATGCTCGCCCTTTACCTTTTGCACAGCTACGTCTACCTCGGAGGATGGGAAGGTTGGGATTGGTTGGATCAGGGGGTGGAGCGCCTTCTATGGCCCATAAAGCCCCTGAGACTTCACTGGAGGCGCATTGATTTCACTCCCATGGTTGCCTGGCCGCTTTACGGACTCCTTTTTGACCTCATCAGTCGCTGGCTGACCCACCGAGGAGTTGTGGCTGCGCTTTAGCTCCATCAAAAGCCTCATTCATTTAAAAATAGTTGGCATTGAGTGAGACCTTACCTCATTTTCACTGGGAGTTACGTTGATTTCATGAGTAAAAAATACTACCTCACCACCGCCATTGACTATGTAAATGGGCATCCTCATCTCGGGCATGCCTATGAAAAGGTTGTGACCGATGCCATCGCCAGGGTTCACGATAGTTTTGGAGAATCTACCTTTTTCCTGACGGGCCTGGATGAACACGGACAGAAGGTGCAAAAGGCAGCGACCGAACAGGGTTTGAACCCTCAGGATTATTGCAATGATTTGGCTGCCAGCTGGAAGGTCTTTGTAGATCAACTGGGCCTTTGCCATGACGATTTTGTGCGCACTACCCAGGACCGGCATCGGGAAGTGGTTCAGAAGCTCCTGATGCGGTTGCATGAGGAGGGACATTTCTACAAGGCGACTTACCAGGGCTACTATTCGGCCAAGCAAGAAACCTTCCTGACTGAAAAAGACCGTGGAGAGGATGGGGCCTTTGATCCCTTATACGGTGAGGTGGTGGAATTGCTCGAAGACAACTACTACTTTAAGCTTGAAGGCGATGTGATCGGGCTAGGGCCAAAACCTCATCAACCGCTTCGCTCACCTCAGGTTTGAGATCATCACAAGGGGCCGGCAGCACACCTGAACGGTAGCGGTTGAGCATGGCAAGTGAGCGATTGATCAAATTACCAAGCCCGTTGGCCAACTCAGCACTGTAGCGCGCATGAAACCCTTCATCCGTCCAGTTACCATCTGGTCCAATATCCAGTTCTCGCAACAAATAATAACGAAAGGCATCCACCCCCCACTCCTCGATCACCTCGATGGGATCCACCACATTACCCGTCGACTTGCTCATCTTCT
>CACEMW010000046.1:0-21867 GCA_902560705.1 uncultured Verrucomicrobiota bacterium | reverse complement strand
ATCGATACAGATGAGAAGCACATTGGGCCGAGAGCCCGCATCAATCGGGCATGCTCCAACGACAACAAGAAAGCAAGCGAAGAACAGGGAATGATGCCAAGATTTCATGGGAAAGAGGATTCATCGTTGCCATAAACCGGGTCATGGTTGAAGCTTTAATTACTGTCTTGGCGATGCTGGCATGCCCATGCTCAACAACAAGATGCCCCCACCATGAGTCTTGGCGGTGTGGCATGGACCTGCCGCGAGGCGACAAGATTTTGGAACATTGGAGATGAACCCCTCACGCAATCGGCTGGATCAAGTTTTGGTGGACCGAGGTCTTTTTGAAAGCCGGGAAAAAGCCAAGCGATCCATCATGGCTGGGAATGTTCTAGTGGACGGCCACCCCATCACCAAGCCCGGGCATCCCGTCAAGACAGACCAGCCCATTGATCTCAAAAAAACAGAGCCCTTCGTGTCGCGGGGAGGACTCAAGCTGGATCATGCCTTGCAACAGTTTCCGCTGGAAGTTCAAGGGTTGGTTGCTGCCGACCTTGGGGCCTCGACAGGTGGATTTACCGATTGTCTGCTGCAGCATCAGTGTTCGAAAGTTTACGCGATTGACGTGGGAACTGGCCAATTGGCATGGAAACTACGTCAGGATGAGCGCGTGATTGTCATGGAGAGAATCAACGCCAGACATTTGAAAGCAACGGATCTCCCAGAGCCCATGGATCTGGTGGTCATCGATTGTTCCTTCATTTCCTTGCGCCAACTCCTGCCCGCAGCAAGAGACATCCTGGGCGAAGCAGGCGATGTCGTGGCTCTGATCAAGCCCCAGTTCGAGGCAGGAAAGACCGCCGTCGACAAAGGAAAAGGTGTGATAAAAGATCCCGGCATTCATCGCAAGGTCATTGAATTGCTGCAGACCTTTGCCACCCAAGAACTCTCTATGGACTGGAAAGAAGTCACTCCTTCTCCCATAATGGGGCCGGCTGGGAACAGGGAGTTCCTGGTGTGGCTCAAACATCATGCAAATTCCCATGAATCACATCGGACTGATAGCCAATCCTGAAAAACCTTTTTGGGGGGAAGCTCTCGATGAAGCAGAGCGATGGATCCGGTCCCATGGGCATGAGGTCATGCATCTCGAAGGCATGTCCTCGAAGGAAGCCTTTCGAGAGGTGGGAAAGGACTTGATACGCGAAATGGCCAGCGAGTGTGATCTCCTGGTGGTTTTCGGGGGGGATGGCACCATGTTGCATGTGGCACGATCCCTTGCAGGCTGCCAGACCCCCCTTCTTGGCATCAATACGGGTGGGCTCGGATTTTTAACGGCCGCTCCTTACACATCGTTCCAAACCACCCTGGAAGCCATCTGGAAAGGTCAGGGGGTACAGGATGTAAGGCCATCTTTGCATGCCACCTTGAGTGGAGAAGGCAAGCCATCTCAGTCATTGACAGCCATCAACGACATGGTGATCAGTCGTGGCACCGCTTCACGCATGATCGAGCTGGAAGTTAAGGTGGACGGTGAGTTGCTCACCCAATACCGATGCGATGGTTTCATCATTTGCACGCCCACAGGCTCCACCGCTTATTCACTTTCAGCAGGCGGAGCGATCGTCTGCCCCAGTGCGCAAGTCTTCACACTGACCCCCATCTGCCCGCACACCCTTTCCAATCGATCGGTGATTGTGAGCATGGCATCGATCATTGAAGTGACCATTCTCAGTAAAGAGGTGGATACCGTCCTGACCGCTGATGGTCAGATCCAGGTGGAAGGCGCACCGAACGATCGGATCCGCATCCACGCAGAGCAAGATCAGGTCACCTTTCTCAACACACCCAACAATCCTTTTTTCTCGATCTTGAGGCAAAAAATGCAGTGGAGCGGCTCCAACCTCCATCACTCCAACTCGTGATGAGCGCTTTGGTGAGCACGAGCCCGCGAGCATGGTGCATCGAAACATCCCCCATTCGACGGAAGCGATTCGATTTGGGGTTTATTCTTCTTGCCTTTTCCTTGCTGGCTTCATTGGCCTGTCTTGGAGGAACAAAGGCCATGGATTTTCGTCGAGACATCCAACCCATTCTATCCAACCATTGCTTCCCCTGCCATGGACCGGATGCCGCTGAGCGCAAAGCCGACCTGAGACTGGACCGGTTGGATGATCTGGATGGGTTACCTGAGGGTATTCTCATTCCCGAACATCCAGAAAGCTCTGCGATCATCCATCGCGTGCTGTCTCAGGATCCCGCTGAGAGGATGCCGCCACCCGACGCTCACCTCGAGTTGAACTCTCAACAGAAAAAGCAACTCACGCAATGGGTCCTGGAGGGAGCTCAGTGGCAGCCTCACTGGTCCTTCATTCCACCGAGCCGTCCCCCATTGCCAGAAGTCCATCATGCTGATTGGGTCCGCAACCCCATTGACGCATTCGTTCTTCATCTATTGGAACTCCAAGGTCTGGCTCCCAGCCCACAAGCCGAACCCAATACCCTGGCCCGGCGATTGAGTCTGGCTCTCACGGGCCTAGCCATGGACTGGGATAGACTTCAAGAGGAGGATGCCGGCCACCCAAGGCGATATAAGGATTGGATCGAACATTGCCTGGCTTCACCCCATTACGGTGAAGCCATGGCCCTACCATGGTTGGATGCGGCTCGCTATGCAGACACTCATGGATATCAAAACGACGGAGAGCGCGAAATGTGGCCCTGGAGGGACTGGGTCATCCATGCGTTCAATCAGAACATGCCCTACGACCAGTTCACCATCGAGCAATTGGCCGGGGATCTACTACCCATGCCTGAAGTGGATCAAATCATTGCCACTGGTTTCAATCGCAACCACCGCTATAATTCCGAGGGAGGATCCATTCCACAGGAAGTCACCACCGAGAATGTCGCTGATCGGGTAGAAACCACCTGTGCGACCTGGATGGGGGTCACCATGCAGTGTGCCCGATGCCACGACCACAAATACGACCCTTTCAGTATGGAAGAATATTATGGGCTCTTTGCCATCTTCCATAATATTACCGAGAGTGGAAGGGCGATCCGTGATGGGAATTCCGAACCCTACATCAAGGCTCCTAACTGGCATCAACAAGAGACCCTGAGAAGGCTGCAAAAAGCACAGGAAGAAGCCCAACAACGTCTCGATGCGCTGCATCCATCCATCGAGCGGGATCTAGTGACCTTTTCACGATGGCATCAGCAGGACGCCTCTCAACTCAATTGGATGCAGGATGGGCTGATTCATCAGCGTTCCTTTGAGGGTCATTTGCAGGGTGTGGATGCCCGAACCATTGAGGATCAGGATCCGATGCCACTTCCCAGATGGGGGAAAGGTATTCGTGGCCAGGGAGCGGTCCTCGATGGTCAGTGGAAAGGGTCGCTGGGGGATATCGGCAGGTTCACCAATCAAACGCCCTACACCATCAGCATGTGGTTTCATCCAAACTCGATCAAAGATGGGGCTATCTTTTCCAGAATTGAGAATGGAGTAGGTGGCAAGGGGTATCAACTTACTTACGATGCCGGACAATTCGCGTATTTGTTCATCTCACAAGGCTACGCGGGGCGCATGGGTATTGAGAGTCTTGAACCCTTAACCGAGAAGCGCTGGTATCACCTTACGGTCACTTACGATGCCAGCATGAGCGCAAGAGGATTGCATCTTTTCATCGATGGGGAGCCTGTTGCATGCCGCATTACTCAAAATAACGACTCCAATCCCGGAGCCGTTTCCAGTCAGCCATTTCGAATCGGAGCCAGTTCCATGGCTGAGCACCTCTTCGGAATGCTGGACGAACTGCTCATCTTTGATCGAGTCCTGAATCCTCGGGAAATTCACTGGCTATCCGAACCCAGCAGCCTTGGGACAATCCTGAGTTTGGACAGCACCCAACGCTCTCCCCGTCAAAAAGAGGTTGCAAGGGCGTTGTATCTTCAAAACGTGTCTCATGGACCGGTGCATCAAGCTGTCAAAGGCCTTGCGGAGGCTCAATCGCGCCTGCAGGCATTTGTGGATGACCTTCCGACAGTGATGATTATGGAAGAGCGCGATAGCCCCCGCACAACCCACCTTCTGGAGCGGGGGCAATACGATCGTCCCCTCACCCTTGTGGAACCCTCTTTACCCAAAAGCATTCATCCTTCCAAAATGGACTCGAGAGTCGATCGTCTCGATCTGGCCCATTGGCTTTTCGCTCCCCATCACCCACTCACGGCACGGGTTCAAGTCAATCGCCTTTGGCAGCAAATGTTCGGGAAAGGTCTAGTTTCAACCAGCGAGGATTTCGGTATCCAGGGGGAACCCCCTTCACATCCAAAACTGTTGGATTGGCTGGCGGTGGAATTCATTGAAAGCGGCTGGGATATCAAACACATGCTTCGCCTCATCGCTCAAAGCGCCACTTATCAACAATCTTCGGCATCATCCACACACCAGAAGGAACAGGACCCGGAGAACCAATGGATGGGGCGAGGGCCCAGCGTGCGTCTTCATGCTTTTCACATCAGGGATCTGTGGCTTCAGGCCTCAGCGATGCTTGTCACCCAATCTGGGGGGCCTCCCGTCTATCCCTATCAACCGAAGGATCTTTGGAGCGAACTGAGCCGCAAAACCTATCCTCAATCTTCGGGACCCGACCTTTATCGACGCAGTATTTACACTTACTTCAAACGAACTATCAATCCACCATTGATGGCAACCTTTGATGCATCACAAAGAGAATCATGTATTCTGAAAAAAGAAAACACCAACACTCCATTGCAGGCATTGGCATTGTTCAACGCTCCAGAGGTGATGGAGGCCGCCAAGGCATTGGCCCAGAAAAGTCATTGGCAGCATCCCCATGCACCGGAAGGTCAGATTCATTACCTCTTTCGCCACATCCTGCTTCGTGATCCTTCGCAAAAGGAAATCAAAGGCCTGTTGGCGAGCTATTCATCCTATCAAACCATGCCTCAGGCAACTTCCAAAGACTTGAGCGTCACCGTCTCGAACGATCCTGTGGAGGCTACAACGTTTCCGGCGTTCTGCACCGCGCTCTGTCTTTTTGGACTCCATGAGACCCTTTCTCCAAGATAGGGAGGCACCGTAAGAGGCGCATGTGAGGCAAAAGCTTGCCTACCAATAAAACGGGCCCCGAAGAAGCACACACGGTTTCATGCCTCCCGGGACCCGCTAAATCCTGTCTTTCGACAAGGAAATGGAGCGACTGACAAGGAAATCCCTGTCAGGGTAAAAAGGAACGGCCGAACTGTAAGGGCAATTGGTCCCCGGGGCCAAGAATAATCGGACTCTGGCTGTCATCGGCAACATCTTGCCAACGACCACGAATGTCCGTGGCGGACTGCAGCATTCCCTTCCATTCAACCACGATATTTTCGCCTTCTCGTCTGATATGAACCTCCGGAACGATGGTTCCAAACGCTCCAGAAGTAATCCTAAGGCTTTCCATACCAACGTTTTCATTCCACCAATTAGTCACTGATTTGACCCTGAGGCGTATCTCGGAAAGGCCATCTGGAAGATCATATATAACATCCTGGAAATTGAGATCCAGTCGGGTGGGATTTTCACCATTGGTTCGCTGATAATTGAAAAATTTATCGTTTCCTGAAGGAGCCGAAAAGGAAATCATAGGATTTTTTCCGTCATCAATGTGGAAATTCAGGAAGTCTGAGGTTTCAAAATCGAGAAAAGGCATTGCCAAAGCAACCGTGAGTTTGAGATCCTCTTTGCCTGAAACGTCGATCGACGCATTCCAAGTAATGTAACCTCATTGATAGCGAAGCGACTCGGGTTGCTCCCGCCGCTGCTGCTTTTGATGACAGCATCCACCGAGGCAGGATCCGGTAGATCACTGGATTCATCGTCATCGATGACGCTATGGCCGTTGGCTTCCAGTCGATCGACCAAAACAAAATCCCCTTCCCTGCTCGGTGCCGGAGAAAATAAAATGGTTGCCTTGGCTTTTCCTCCCGTCATCCAATCCACTAGGTTGTCGAATAGTTTCAGGAAATCTTCGCTCAAATCATCCGCAACAATCGTATAGTGCCAGGCCATGATGGCGCGTTTTTCAGAAGTCGGGGCCGGCACACCGACGAAAGAAACATCACTGCTGCGCGACCAATAAATGGGTCCTTGCTGATCAGCAAGACCCAGTTCTGAAGTGATGCGATCTATTTCATAAACCGCACCTCCTTCCACAGTATAGCGACTGCCATCGCCGTCGGTTTCGAATGTTTCCTAAAAAAGGATCTCCTGAGATTGAAGTCCAGTTTGGATCTCGGTCACGCCTAACAAGAGAGTGGTGAGCAAACCCCATGCGGGTGGATACAAATGGAATGATAAGGATGATTTGACAGGTTTCATAACGATATAGTTGGTGATCCTCAACCCTATCACCAGCAAACTTCACCGAAGGATTGCTTATGAGTTCCCTTTCATGAAGCAACCAACAAGATGTCCACAAAAGGAGAAAGGGATATCGTTGAGGGCAAGAATAGAACACTGCTCCCCCACTCTGATAAATTTAAATAATTATTTGACCATCAAAATCTTATCTACAATACCTACCCTGCAAATACCAGACCAGGCACTCAAACTTCCACGAACCATTGGACACACCGAATAGGCTCGTAGTCAACGGAGCAGTCTCTTAAAAAAAAAGCGAGATTCCTTAGAATCTCGCTTTGCATGAATGGTTGGCAACTTGAAACTACCTACTGGATCCATCCGATCATATGGTTGGCAGTTATCTTTTAAGATGCTGCTTTCTTCGGCGCTGTTTTCTTCGGCGCTACTTTCTTGGGCACTGCTTTCTTCGGCGCTGCTTTCTTGGGCGCTACTTTCTTGGGCGCTGCTTTCTTCGGCGCTGCTTTCTTCGGCGCTGCTTTCTTCGGCGCTGCTTTATCAGCCCCCGACTTCAAGGAATAAAGTTTGCCGTTTTTATGAATGCCCTTGTGCGTGTATAGGGAGACAGTCAGGGAGTTTAGAGGGTTATTGGTAGAAAATTTATAACCGAGGTTTTTGACCGCTTCGAGAATGGCCTTACGATCAAGAGCTCCCCCCGTTAAGGCTTTCGAAATAACCTCCTTTAAACTCAAAGCATTTTGTTTGCGAGCTCCTTTGACAGCAGAGCTTGAAGCTTTTTTGGAAGCCTTTGATGAGGTTTTTTTGCCCGTTTTTGTGGAAGCTTTTCTGCCTGGCTTTCTACCCGGTTTTTTTGCTGATTTTTTAGACGAAACGGCTTGGACCGCTTCGATATCACCTGAACTACCCAGGAGACGGTCTATTTCACGGAGTTTTTCGAGGAGTTCCTCCCTGGTGTCCAACAGTTTGTTTCTGACTTCTAAGTATTGGTTGATAGCATCTTGCATAACATATAGAAACATGCGAATCGCCACTGAGCGATTATTGCATATAAGTTATTATTATTGTTTCTTTAAATTAAAATGCAACTTTCTTTTATTAAAAAGTGACTTTAATTAAAGTCTGATGAATAAATTTTTGAATTTTTCAATTAAATTAATTGATAAAAATATATAATGGGTGGCAAATGTTTACTGTTACTCAAAATCCTATCGGCGGCAAAAAATCCCAATATAGAAGCGCCATCATGATCGCAAAGGATATTGGGCTAGTAAAACTTTCAACTTAAGAGTCAATCCCTATGGGGTCTATCTATGGAATAAATTCTTTTCACGCACTATGGTAAAAGCTGAAAACGAATTTTATAACGTTTACAAGCGGTTGATTCTTCCAGTCATCTTACCACCCACAAAGCGCTCAATCGAGCGCTACCATCATGGTTCAAGGGTTTCCAACAACGATTCTGATTGGGCTTCCTGCAATGCAAATAGCACCCGACGAACCAATTTCCTTAGGGGCGGATAAGCTTCTGAAAGTTCAAGCAGGTCGCCTTGGATCACCGCCGCACATATTTCTCTCGCTCCCCCAAGGTCCCCGTCCCTCCACGCATCCTCAGCAAGATAACACATGGTCCTTAGCTTTGCAGAGGGATCGATACTATCATCGACAGGGCCAAAAAGTTCCATGTCAGGATTCAATGATTGTTCTGCGTAGGTTCGAAAAGTATCTAGATCATTGCGTCCCCATGCCAATTCAGCCAACCACATTCGGTAGGTTCGCTGGCGGCTGGGGTCTTCAGATATTAACTGTTCAATATAAGCCCTGAGTTCAGGCGTTGAGGGATCATAGACAACGGTTTGCTGATTCCGGTATAACTCCATCATCATGACCGTCGCTTGCTGAAGCAGCTCGGTGTTTCTACCAGGATGGCCTTCAATATATTCCATCAGTCCTTCAACATCACTGGCAGTCGCGTGCTCACCATCTGCAGTGGATGCCAGCAGCATGCGCAAGGCTTCACTCTCTGGCTCGTATGCAATCCATTTTTGCAGGAGTGAACGAAACAGGTTTTCAGCCAGCAATTCGTGATCCAGATGAAGAAGGGTCATCGCACGCAACTGGTCAACACTCAGATCTTTCTGCCTGAGGTATGCAGCCAAGAGGGTCGACGCATTGAGCTGGTTGCGCTCATCAAAGAGTCTCAAACTGGCAGGTAGCTCTTTGGCACTACGACCACCCGGTGCCATCCATCGCAAGGAGGGGAAGCTGGCTGTGTGTAGAAGTGTGTCATCGTCCATCAAATGATAACCATTTTCCGAAGACACTCTTTCAAGCGACAGTAAGGTTGGCCATGAAGACAAGCCATGTTGCTCAAGAATCGCTTGCACCGATTCCTGGTCGCAGAAGGTCTCAAGACGATTCAGAGCGTTGAGATGTTGATGGGCTGCGCCTAGCAGAATACACTCACCAAAGCCAAGATCCCAAATGGAAAAGTAGGGAAAGACTTGGCCGAAAGTTCCCAATATGGAGTGGAAGGACGCATCGTTGAGATGCGTCAGTTGGATATTCTGAACCATGAGACCATTCTCCGACAGACGGGATCGGCAAGCTTCAAAAAACTCTACAGTGAAAAGGTCTTCCTGGTCAGCCTGCCAAGGCATGGCATGTTGATTCATGATCAAATCAAATGTCCTGAATGATTTCTGATCATTCATGTAAACATGCGGTTGCTGGCTAACCCACTCAAACCGGGTTTGTTCCAATACTTCACCATTGGATGGCCCAAAAAGAGCCACCACCTCCTTCAGTTCATCGCAAGGGTCGACAGCAACAATCGACGCTTCTTTAAGCAACTCGGAAACGTAACCTGCCAACAGTCCAGCACGCATGCCGAGGATGGCAATATCCCTTGCGTCACTTTGCAAGCCACAAGGAACCACTGCATTGACCGCCTGTTTGACCCGCTGGGCATAACTTCGTTCAATCACCTGACCATTGACGATAAGTTCCAGTTCCAGGTTCGGCTCCGGATAGTCGTAGGAACGGATCTGTAATGTCCCTTCAGGAGTCTCACGATAATAAATCTGGGTGGATTGTCGGGCCCATTGGAGCGTGTGAGGTTTGGTCTTGAAAAAACCAGTCGCCAGTGGATCTGTCTGGCTAAAGACGGCCATCCAGTTGCTCGACCATTGAAAGGAAACAAAAGAAAGCAAAAGAACGCCTCCCAGACCTGAGGCCACCTTGCGAAGGCCTTGAAGGCCTGTCCCCGTAAGGCCTTGGTAGAGGGCTAGAGCAAGGCACAAGGCAGCAGGCAGGCCTACCACACGAAAGGCGGGAATCCACGAGCCTGCCATTTGCATTAAGAGAAACCAGCAAGCGAACCCCATCATGAATAGAAGGATCGGATAAGGAACTCCGACCACAGGCCGATGAAGTGTCACATGCCTACCCGCCAGATAGCCCATGCACAAAAGAGGAGGAACCATGAGGCATCCCACTAAAATCACCACCGCTGAGGCAAAGAGAACCCATGCCTCTGACAAATCGGCGAATTGGCCTTGGACCCACCCCAGCCAGAACGGGAGGTCCTCGTAGAAACAACACGCAGTCAAGCTGAATACCCCTGTTATGAGGTAGAGCCATGCCCCGGGCTCTGCCGGAATACGTGTCGCACGAGTGGATCTCAAAAAACCGATCACCAAAGCGCCAAGTCCAAGCACCAGGAACACCGAATGCCACAAATGCATGTTACCAAGAGTCCATTGCAGCACCTTCATGAGACCCCCAAGAGTTACCCCTATCATGAGTGCCAGCGTCCATGTGATGACGGGACGAGGAAGTCTTGCCCCCAATTCCCCTTGATCCGCGGGTAAGCTCTCAGAAATCTCCTCAAACAAATTGTCTGTTCCCCATCTGATCTTCATCACCAAACCGGAAGCCCCCAGTAAAAGCCATGAAGCAGACACCCAAAGCACCAGCGACTCGAGACCGTAGATGGGCAAGAGAAAACATTGTCCCAAAGCGTAAGCCAAAGACATGAACCAAAGCGCGATGGCCGATCGTCGATTCGCCTGCTGTCCATCTCCCGATGTAAAGAGAGATAGAACCCAACCCACCATGGTCGACAATAGAGCGACCCAAGTCATCATGATGGCGATTGGCATCGGCGAAGTTCGTATGTCCTGACCCCATTGGACCATGACCTGCGGAGCCAATCCCAGCAGGGCTCCCAACGAAACACAGCACCAACCTATGATCGAGAGGCTATTCCAACCCTTTCGCGATCCAAACCTACCCCCGAGCATCCAGCCCAGCCCCACAGCAGATACCCAGACCGTGGCCATTCCAACCTGGCTTTGGGGAGTGTAGCCGAACCAAAGACGCGTTTGATGAAGGCATAGGACGCATAAAAGCCCACTGCAAAGGCTCAGAATCCAAAGCCACACAAGCATCCCATAAGAGGACTTTCTGTTTTGAGGCCGCCCGCGGTCCAAAGTCGATGAGGTCCAGCTCATATGCTTTTCACCCATTGACGCAGTGTAGCAAGATCATTTTTGAGCGCTTGAGCATTGGCTTCCGAGCCGGCCTGCTGCAGATATTCCACATGAAGGGTGATGGGGCCTTGAAAGTGCTTCAATCGATCTTCATGAAAGAACGCTTCACCAACCCACCCTTGCCCCAATGGCACGTTGATCACTTTTCCCTGATCCCAAACAAAATCCTTTACGTAAAGTGCCCCGAGATGGGGACGGGCAATTTCCCAATAAACCGGCCAGCTCAACCCTGCTTCCACTTTAGCATGGCGCACATCAAATCCGATAGACATGTCCTCTTGTGGTATGCCTTCAAGAAGGTCCACCAAATCCCACATGGTTGCCCCCAGATATCGGACCCCTGCGTGATTTTGATACAAGGCTTGAATTCCCAGCTCATGATTGAAGGCTGCCAGATCTTTGGCCATCGCCTTGAAGGACGCTCTTTGAGGGGCCATGGGTTTGTCCATGTCATAACGGAAATAGTTCATGCGGTATCGCTTGACGCCCCATTTTGCCGCAAGCCGAAGGGTATGCTCGGCGACAGGGGTATCGATACGGTTGATGCCCGAAGCCATGATGGTCATCTCCAGGCTCTCGCGACGAAGAGCTTCCATCAATCTAGGCAGGTCTTCATCCACTTTTTCAGGAGTAATAAGTCCTCCGGGGCGAACAGTTCCCTCTATACCATCAAAGCCCATTTTTCGGATGGTTCGAGCCAAGTCTTCAAAAGAGAGATTCTGGAGGAATTTCACGAAGGCACAGACCTCCTGCGTAGGCAAGCTCTCGGCCCCATAGGAAGCCCCCTGAGACATTGGTAAAGAAAGACCCCCGAGCAAACCAAGCTTCAAAAAGGACCGGCGAGGGTGTAAGCCCTTCAATGAATTCATGATGGAGAGAATAATCTGCTCTAAAAGTCTCTCCAAGCCCAATTCGATCTGGAATACCAACAAAACAAGACGCATCGCCCAGTGCCGAGGACTTGACCGGAGAGATAGGATGAAAGACGATGAATGAACGTGGTTTGAGCTTTTCCATGCAACGCAACAACTTGATCTTGATTCTAGGATGCCTGCTGATGGGCTTTCTGCACAAGAACGCCCTGTTGGGCGATAGGGTGGATGAATCAACGTTCTCGAGCGGCGAACCTTTGGCGCATGCAAAATTAGGGCAGGACTGGTTTGGCCCACTCATCTACCACCAATCAAGCGACGCAGGGACGCGATGGGGGTGGCCGGGGGTATTTTCCTATCAAAGCTTCAAACCCATTGACTCAGTCGAGTGGGATTTTCTCTATCCGGTGCTGCGCTACGATCGATTTGGGGATGAATCACGGCTCAATTTCATGAGCTTTTTCACCATCGACCGCGGGAATCATGCAACCGGAGGGCCCCGAACTCGAAGTGCTTTTTTTCCGTTTTACTTCAGCGATCGAGGAACTGAACCTTCTTTCAATCGCACAGCTTTATGGCCTGTCTATGGGCAAATGCGTCGGCATTTCCTTAGGGATGAAATCTCTTTTTTTCTTTGGCCGTTGTTCGTTCGGACAGAAAAAAAGGATGTCAAGACCTATAATTTTTTTACACCTCTCATCCACTGGCGAAAAGGACATCAGTTGGAGGGGTGGCAATTCCTTCCCTTCGGCAGCTGGGAAAGGCGAAAGGCTCATGTCATGCCGAATGCTGATGGCAGCCAAACCTTTGTCCCAGGTTACCTCAAGAAGTCCGTGGCTTGGCCCTTGTTTCAGAAACAACGATCGGAGCTGCAAAATGGCGATACCATAACGCGCACGGCTATCATCCCTTTTTACAGTATGGAGAAAGCTCCAGACAGGTTTTCCCTGACCCTCCCTTGGCCTGTTGGAGTGACTCGTACGGTGGATCATAAAAAGAACTATCGAGAGTGGGGATTCCCATGGCCCATCATCACCTGGGCCCGCGGGGACGACAAAAGGGCAATTCGCATTTGGCCCCTGTTTGGAAGCCAAAACAGCCCCAAGCAACAAAAAGGCTTTGTGGCTTGGCCCCTGCTTAGGTTTCAAAACAAAAGAGACACCGCGTCGGTCAAGAACAGTCAGCAAATACTCCTTCACCTCTACAAGCACGTGGAAGAAACCCAGCGGTCCAATGACGGGGTCATGCGTGAGCGCTGGAGCTTTTGGCCTCTGTTCGTCAAAGAGAGAAAAAACGAGATTACCAGCATCCAATGGTTGGCTCCCTTGGAAGCCATCCTGTGGAACAAGCAGACCATTCAACGCCACTACTCACCCCTCTGGGCCATTTGGCGTTCTCAAAAAGACGAGGCATCTGGTCGCCATGTCAGGTCCTTTCTATGGAATGTCTGGCGCTCGGATCGATCACCGAAAGGAAATGAGTCATCTCTGCTCTTCGGATTGTTCAAACACAAAGAATCCTCATCCAAGAGCCATTGGTCCGTCTTCGGCCATCCCATAGGGCCGTCGAGCAACACCCCTTGATTTTATCATCTCCCTCGAGTTTGATGAAAGAATACTTCGAGGTATGATTCGGTACACCAGCGAAATAGTTTCTCTTGGGCTACAGACTTTGCGGGCATGGCCTGAGATGTGGCACCACCGGAGGAAGGTCATCCAGTGCTTTTATGATATGGCCAATACATCCTTACTGATGAGCTGTGTCTTATCGCTTTTTATTGGAGGTGTGCTGGCTCTCCAATCCGGCCCATTGTTGGTGGAACGTGGACTCTCTTTTGTCGTGGGGCAACTGGTGGGACTGTCCATGTGCAAGGAACTAGCTCCAGTCATGATGGCCATATTGATGGCCGGACGCATCGGTTCGGCCATCACTGCAGAACTCGGATCCATGAAGGTGTATCAGGAAATCGATGCCCTCTGGACCATGAAAATCAACCCCATTCATTACTTGATACTCCCAAGAGTTACAGCCATTCTTTGTGCGCTGCCCCTGCTCGTCCTGTTTTCCATCCTGGTAGGCTGGATGGGAGGTGGCTTGGTCTGTTGGTTGAATCAGGAAATTGGACTCTCACTACAAACCTATTTCTCGCATTTGAAGGCTGGCATTTCCTTGCAGGATCTGGCCCAGAGCATCACCAAAAGCATTTTCTTCGCCATGCTCATTGGAGTCGTCAGTTGTCATCACGGACTGCAGACCAAAGGGGGTCCCAGATCCATCGGCAGGTCCGTGACCCAATCGGTGGTTCAGTCCATTGTCTGCATCCTCATTTCTGACTACGCAATCACCCGTATTTTCGTATGGATCGAATGACACCCTCCCATTCCAAAGGCGTGAATCTGGCAGTTTCAGGACTCGGACGCTCTTTTAGCGGCGTGCCTGTTCTGTGTGACGTTCACCTATCTGTGGAAGCTGGATCCATCTGTGTCATCATGGGAGCCAGCGGCTCTGGCAAAAGCGTCCTGCTCAGGCACCTTGTAGGTCTTGAAACGCCGGATAAAGGATCCATTCTCTACAATGGGTCTCCCTTCAGCGAAGCGATCACGTGGAATCAGATCGAGATGGCCATTGTCTTTCAGCAGGGCGGACTGCTTCATTCCCTGGACGTTGGTGAGAACATCGCGCTGTATTTGAGGGAAACCAAACGTCTTTCCGATGAAGAGGTGGAACCCTTGGTGGATCAGGCGATCACTCAAGTAGGGCTGGATGTAGTGAATGACAAACACAAGATGCCGTCGGATCTTTCCGGAGGTATGAAGAAGCGAGTGGCCATTGCCCGCGCCCTAGCGATCGATCCGGGAATTATTTTCTACGACGAACCGACCGGTGAGCTGGATCCGGTCACAGCGGTCGCCATCGGGAAGGAAATACGCCGCGTCAACAAAGACCATGGCACGACATCGATCATTGTCACACATGATCGTGATCTGGCTTTTGGCATTGCAGATACCATCACCTTCATGGCCCAAGGACGATTGACCGATCCACAGACACCTGAAGAAATCAGGTCATTGAGTGACCCTCAAACCCGCCAATTTCTCCATGCCGGAAGCCAGAAAGATTATCTTTAACATCAGAAACACCATGAGAACACCAACACCATCATCCGACTCAAAACCAAACCGTCCCACACCCAGAAAGGGTCCCGGATCGATCGAGGCTCAGATCGGTCTGCTGGTGATCTTCGGTATCCTTGCCGCCTTTATTTTATTGGAAGTAGCAGGATCCCTTTCTCCGTTTGCTGATACCATGGAATTCCAGGTACGATTTGCCAACATCAAGGATTTAAGAGAAGGAAATCCGGTCAAAATGGCAGGTATGACGATTGGTCAGGTGGGTTCGATGACCTTGGATGAGGGCATGGTGCGGGTCACCCTTGCCATCGATGAAAAGCACCACGCATCGGTTCGGACCGACAGTGAGGCCGCCATTCAATTCGAAGGACTCATGGGACAGCACTATGTTTCGCTGTCTTTCGGCAAGCAAGGGCTTACCGCGGAAAGCGGCGCCATGCTCCCTTCGGTAGAGCAGCCTGATTTGAACAGCCTGATGTCCAAGCTGGAGTCGGTTGCCGAAGGCGTCCAGAACCTGACTTCGTCGTTTTCGGGCGATTCATTCAACGCCGTCCTACGACCGTTGGGAGACCTGATTGAACAGAACAAGGACAAGGTTTCTGGTATGCTCTCTCACCTCGAATCGATATCTGCCAAAGTCGCCTCGGGGGAGGGAACCACTGGAAAGCTTTTTCAGGACAAGACACTCTATGAATCGGCTCTCGCAACCGTTAAGCAATTGGAAAAAGCAGGCAACGCCATTCAAGTGACAGCGGAACAGGCAAAGGAAGTCGTCGGCAGACTGAAGGAGGGTCAAGGCACCTTGGGCAAACTCTCGGTAGATCCCACTCTTTACGATGAGACGACCCAAGCCATTAGTCAGCTTCGAGAAATACTCGTCAAACTCAATGATGGAAAGGGAAGCCTGGGAATGATCATCAACGATCCCGCCTTACTGAACAACGCAACCACCACCCTGCAGAAAATCAATAAGGCCACCGAAAGCATCGAAGACCAAGGCCCCATGAGTGTCATCGGCATGACCATTGGCAATTTGTTCTAAAAGCCTTCATCCCTTCCTCATTGGAATGGCATTGAAGGACGGTTCTAAACTCCGTAAGGTAAAAAAATGGAATGGCTCACCACGCCTGAAGGCTGGATCAGCCTCATGACGCTCACCTTGCTGGAGATCGTTCTGGGCATCGATAATATCGTATTCATCTCCATCCTGGCATCCAA
Organism: uncultured Verrucomicrobiota bacterium; assembly: GCA_902560705.1. GTDB lineage: Bacteria > Verrucomicrobiota > Verrucomicrobiia > Limisphaerales > AAA164-E04 > UBA7971. The sequence continues at coordinate 5,720 of CACEMW010000046.1, read as the reverse complement.
GCTTCCTAAGGCCGACCAAGCCACCGCCAGGAAGTTGGGGCTAGGAATGGCACTTGTCGGCAGATTGTGTCTCCTAATGGGAATCGCATGGATCGCCAGCCTTACCCAACCTCTATTGACCCTCTTGGGGAAATCTTTTAGCGGCAGGGATCTTATCCTTCTGTTGGGAGGTCTTTTCCTCATCGCCAAGGCAACCCATGAGATCTATGAAAAGCTCGAGGGGGCTGATGGAGAAACAGACTCAAAAAACAAGGTCACCTTCACCAGTGTATTGATTCAAATCGCACTGTTGGATTTGGTTTTCTCCCTTGATTCAGTCATTACGGCCGTTGGCATGGTGAAGGAAATCCCCATCATGGTGACGGCAGTCATCATCTCGATGATGATTATGTTGCTGTTTGTTCAATCAGTGAGTCGATTCATTGAAGCACATCCCAGTTTGAAGATCCTCGCCTTGAGCTTCCTCATCATGATTGGATTCGTGCTGACACTCGAAGGATTTCACGTCGAGGTGCAAAAAGGATACATCTACACGGCGATGGCATTTTCACTGATTGTGGAGCTCATCAACATCAAACTCAGAAAACGTCATCGTAGCCATAAAGTGCGACTCAACCAACCCTATCGCTAGGTCGTAGACCGGCACGAAGATGGGATCGAGGCTGACAACTCTCCCAGTGGACTGGATGGATCATTAAACGGAAAGACATTCATGCGATGGTTCCACATTATGGCCCTATCGGTCGGCCTGTTTTCACAACTCTGGGCAGTGCCGCAGGCAGATCGTCCCAACGTGGTGCTGATCATACTGGATGACCTGAACGATTGGGTGGGATGTATGGGTGGACACCCTCAAGCCATAACACCCAACATCGACGCATTGGCTCAAAGGGGCGTTCTCTTCAAGAATGCTCACTGCCAGGCACCCGTATGCAACCCATCACGCGTGAGCATGATGATGGGGCTACGACCTTCCACGACTTCGATCTATGACAATGATGATTCTTTGCAAAAAGCAACGACCTTGTCGGAAATACCCTCCTTGCCCGAGTGGTTCACGCATCAAGGCTACCTCACCATGGGGTGCGGTAAAGTGTTCCATGCTTCGGGAGGACAAAAGCGCTTCACCCGTTACGGTCCCTCCGGAGGTCAAGGCCCACTGCCGGACCAAAGGCTTTCCACTACCCCAGAAGCCTCTCGCAGCAAGCTCTGGGATTGGGGAACCTTTCCCCCAGAGGAAGCTCAATACCACGATGTCATCAACAGCCAATGGGTTGCGGAGCAGTTGCAGAAGGACCATGAAGCGCCCTTGTTCCTGACCGTGGGGCTTTATCGCCCCCATGTACCTCTCTTTGCCCCGAAACGCTTTCTTGATCTGCATCCCCTGAAAGATGTCTTGCTTCCGACGGTTCTCGAAGACGACATGGAGGATATCCCTCAAGGCGGCCGTTCACTCGCGCACAACCCCCTGCCTCCTGCACACTCGTGGTTCTTGAAGAGGAATCGCTGGAAAGAGGCCGTGCAGGCGTATCTGGCTTCGGTGAGTTTTGTGGATACATGTGTAGGACGCTTGATAAAATCTCTGGATGATGGGCCGATGGCCGATCACACCTGGATGGTGCTTCTTTCAGATCATGGATTCTTTCTGGGAGAAAAGAAGCGCTGGGCCAAGCAAGCTCTGTGGGAGCGAGCCACCCGGGTTCCTCTGATCATCGTACCCCCAAAATCGTTACCCGAATCATCCGTGCGCAACAGCACCTGTTCGGCTCCGGTCGAACTCCTCAGCCTTTACCCCACGCTATTGGACTTCTGCCAGTTGAAGCACCCTCCCCATCTGGAAGGTCGCTCCATCATGCCACTGGTCCAAAGCCCACAAAGACCGTGGCCTTATCCCGCCATCACGACCTTCGGTAAGGGAAACCACTCCATTCGCAGCAAATGTTGGCGATACACACGCTATGCGGATCAGTCTGAGGAGCTTTACGATCATATAGCCGATCCGCACGAATGGCATAACCTGGCACCGCAGTCAGAAGTGCTTGAACAGGTAAGATCCACCTTGGCACCCTTGCTACCTTTAGCGCACTCTACCGAAGGTTGCGTTTCTCTTAGCGTCCGTATCGAGTCAGGGCACTTGTCATCAAAAGCCCGACCCAGAGAGCACCCAAAGAAAATAAACCAAATCCCATGCGCATTCCCCACCCACGGTGACGTTCGACAGTCGGGCTTCGACCGAAAGCTCCAGCTTCAGCACTCTTCGGTTGGTTTGCGAATGACTGGAAGCGTAAAGAAATTCCAATCGCGTGCTTTCACCAGGATTGGCAGCCAATTCATTCAGGAAAGATGTGTTAAGGTTGTTTATTGAGTCATTTTCAGAAGGAATATGCCCAACCATTGAGAGAATGGTATTCTGGAGATTCTAATTAGTTGGTGTTTTAAGAGCGAGAAATGCACACCCATTTCTCTGGATAGGAAAACAGCGCAACATCTCGGTATGTGAAAGACCGCCTGTTTTTAGAATGGGGGCAGATTTGTGGTATTTGGGGCTGGGCAATAACACACTCACACTTCACCCCTCTCTTATTTTTAAAACCCCCTTACTGCCAAATCCACTTCAAAATAAGATGAAATGGAGTTTGAAAGTTAAAGGGGGGGGGAGCATCCCAACCGCTAACGATGTGGAAGAAAGCGGCTCCTTTGTCCACTGATGCGCTTTAAGAGCTTCCAGGCTGGCAGCCCCATGTGACTTGTCTTACAATGATCCCCTTGTTCCCATCATGAAGCGCATTTGGTATCTATTTAAGTTGGCGGTCGACCCTCGATGGGTATGGACTTGGATCTGGCTGTTGTCGCTTTCTCTCAAGGGCCAGGAACGTCCCCGCATGGAGTGGGATCAGCTTCCCGCATTACCCAACGCAGTAGGTGTCGCAGGGCCCTTTGTCGGCATGCATCAGGATGCCCTGATCGTTGCGGGCGGAGCCAACTTTCAACCCCCGGTTTGGGAATCGGAGAAAATCTGGCATGATCGAATTCATGTTCTGACTCGGACGGAGGACGGCCATCAATGGCAGGATGGCGGAAACCTTCATCATCCTATCGCCTACGGGGCAAATGTGAGTCTCCCCGAAGGCCTCGTGTGCATGGGGGGCAATGATGCTGGCGAGGTGTTCGACGATGTTTTTCTCCTCCGGTGGGATTCCGACACCGGAAGTATTCAGACCGAAGTCCTTCCCTCACTGCCTCAGCCCTCTGCGCATGGACAGGCAGCCCTCATCGGCCGGATCATTTATCTGGCAGGTGGACAACGTGGCCTGAGACTGGAGACTGCCACCGATCAGTTATGGGCCCTGGACCTGTCCCAAAGAGGAAAGGATTCCGACTTCCAGTGGAAGATTCTTCCACACATTCCAGGAGGGGCGCGTGCCTTCAACCTCACCTTGGCTCAGCACAACGGATATCAGGACAGTCTCTATGTTCTGAGCGGAAGGACTCAAGACCCGGAAGGGGTGCGTTTTCTGGACGACTTTTGGGAATACCAGCCGATGACCTCCACCTGGCGGCCGCGCAAGGCAGTCCCAAAGTGTGTCATGGCAGGAAGCGGCGTGCCCTGGGGGCAAAGTCACTTGCTGGTTCTGGGGGGAGCAGACGGTCAGCTGTTTCATCAGGGCGATGCGTTGAAGGATGATCACCCTGGCTTCCCAAAAGAGGCGTGGGCCTACCATACCATCACAGACACGTGGACCTCCGTCGGTCCCATACCTGAAAACCAAGTCACCACCTCAGCCGTGCTTTGGGACGATACCATCATCATCCCCAGTGGAGAGATCCGTCCCAGGGTGCGCACCCCCACCATTCGAAGGGGCAAGGTCTTGATTCAACCGGCCTCGTTCGGATGGTTGCATTACCTTATCCTGGGCGGGTATCTCATGGCCATGGTCGTCATTGGCATCGGATTCAAGCGTCGCCACCGTCATAGTGAAGATTACTTCAGAGGAGGCAAGCGCATCCCGTGGTGGGCGGCAGGATGCAGCATTTTTGCCACCATGCTCAGTTCCTTGACCTTCACGGGTGTCCCAGCCAAGGCCTATGCTCAGGATTGGGTTTATGCCGTTGGCAACATGATGATTCCAGTGGTCGCCCTTCAGGCTGTGGTCCTCGCTCTGCCCTTCTTTCGGCGCATGGATGCCACCAGTGCCTACGAATACCTGGAACTCCGCTTTCATCGAGGCCTGCGGCTTTTTGGAAGTGCCAGCTTCACCTTTTTTCATCTTTTCCGCATGGCCATTGTGATGTCGTTAACAGGACTGGCTCTAGCTGCAGCCATGCCATTGGACCCTGTCTCATCGGTCCTGCTCATGGGCATTTTGAGTGTTTTGTATTGCTCACTTGGAGGCATCGAGGCGGTTATCTGGACCGACACCCTGCAAACTGTGGTTTTGTTGGGTGGAGGCATCATCGCATTGGTGTGGTTGATCCAGGGTAGTGATCAGGGGTGGAGTGGGTTCATGGCCACCGCTAATCAATCCGACAAGTTTCGACTGGCCAACTGGCACTGGGATCCTTCACATCTGCAAATTGCTTTTTGGGTCATCATTGTCGGTGGCATCGGCCAGAACATTTCCTCCTACACGGCCGATCAAGCCGTCGTGCAACGCTATATGACCACCGCCACCCAAACCCTTGCAGCTCGGTCCATCTGGACCAATGGTTTGATGAGCATTGTCTCGACCCTCCTCTTTTTTGGCATTGGTACGGCCCTGTTCACCTTCTACCAGCATCACCCCGATCGTCTCGACTGGTCCATCCACACCGATCAAATCTTTCCTCTTTTCATCTCCAGAGAATTGCCCGCAGGCCTGGCAGGTCTCATGGTGGCTGCCATTTTTGCCGCCGCGCAGTCCACCGTATCCACCAGCATGAATTCGACGGCCACCACCCTGGTGACCGATTTCCTGCGCCCGGGGGGCTACATTTCATGCGATCGTCAAGCCCTGAAGGCCGCTCGCATGCTCACAGCCTTGAGTGGCCTTTTGGGGACAGCCCTGGCGTTGTTGTTCGTACAACCAGAAATCCGCTCTCTCTTTGATGCGTTCATCAAGGTGATCGGACTTTTCATGGGGGTACTCGGTGGCCTGTTCATGCTTGGGATGCTGACACATCGCGCCAATACACTGGGAGCAACCGTCGGGGTCGTCGCTGGTTCAGGAGTCATGCTCTATCTTTGGCTTTTCACGCATATCAACGGTTACCTTTATACCGCGATCGGCATCGCCACCTGCATGGCGATCGGGTACCTCGTGAGTCTTTTCGCCAGCCACAGTGAACGGTCCCTGAAAGGTCTGACCATCTTCACTCAGCAGGAGCCCCCTCACAGCGAGACTCATGAAAAGCTCTTATGACGCCGTCATCGTGGGCGCGGGCCATAATGGGCTGATCGCATCGGCCTATCTGGCGCGAGCGGGTCTCCGGACCTTGGTGGTTGAGAGGCAGGCCACACTGGGAGGAGCTTCCTGTTCGGAGCGGCTGTTTCCCGGCATGGATGCCAAGCTTTCGGTCTTTTCCTACCTCATCAGCCTCTTGCCCGCAAAAATTCTCAAAGACCTCGGAGTACGTCTTTCCTTACTTCAGCGTCGCACGGCTTCGTGGACACCGGTGGTTTCTGAAAAAGGCTACCGCGAACTCATCCTCCGCACTCAGGATCCCGCAGGTAATCAGAAAGC
>CACEMW010000045.1:0-23765 GCA_902560705.1 uncultured Verrucomicrobiota bacterium | reverse complement strand
GCAGCTTCGGCCCGTTTTCTCTCGGAAATATCCTCGACCAGACCTTCGTAGTAGAGAATGTTTCCTGCCTCATCGCATACGGTTCGAGCGGTCTCGCTGATCCAGATTTTCTTTCCATCGCGATGAAAAATTTCAGACTCAAATTCATGAATTTCACCATGCTCCTTCATGATGCGCTGGAAGGTGGCGCGGCGTGACGGATCGACGTAGAGCTGCTTCTGAATGTCGGTCAGGGAATCCAGCAGTGCTTCGGGAGTCGGGTAGCCGTAAATACGTGCCAGGGCTGGGTTGACATTGAGGTAATGCCCTTCGGGCGTGGTTTGAAAAATACCCTCCACTGCCTTTTCGAAGATATCCCGATATTTCTGCTCCGCTTGTCTCAGGGCCTCCTCAGTCTGGATGAGTTTGGTGATGTCCTTGGAGACACCAAAGGTGCCAATGATGGTTCCGGTTTCATCCCTGTAAGGCATCTTGCTGGTCAGGACCCACCCGACTTGACCATCTTGCCAGGTTTCCTTTTCGATCTTGTTGATGATGGGTTCCCCGGTCTGAATAATGTGTTGCTCATCCTCGAATGCCGGACGAGCATGCTCTTCCTTGAAAAAATCAAAATCGTTTTTCCCCACGGCAAGGGAAGGGTTTTTGAGGCCGAGGCGGTCGGAGAGTTCACGGCTGCATCGGATGAAACGGGAAGCCGTGTCCTTGAAGTAGACGTGATCTGGTATGGTTTCCAGCAAGGAGCGGAGCAATTGACGCTCCGAGGCCAAATTCTGTTCGGTATGAATCTGTTCGGTGACATCCCAGAAGATACCCTGAATGCCTGATACCTTGCCCTTGGTGTCAAAAAGAGGCGTCTTGATGACATGGACATAGCTGGTTTGCTGATTCAAGCCCTCGTTTGCCTCAGTGGTTTCGATCTTCTGGCCGGTTTGCATGACCTGCTGATCATCCTGCTGATACTTCCGAGCAAGGTGTGCGGGAAAAAGGTCGAGATCAGTTTTGTGAAGAATGTCCTTCAATTCCTTACCAAGCGCACGACAGAAGTTCTGGTTGGCAAAGGTGAAGCGCCCCTCCAGATCCTTACGGATGATGTGCTGGGGAAGGCTTTCGACGAGATTGTGATAAAACGACTCTGAGTCGTCGTAGGCCCTCTTGACCTTCTGATGCTCGTCAGAAAGCTGACTGATACGGGCCCGCGTGTCTCCCAGAAGGATAGCTGAGGCTGCCTGGCGAGCAACAATGCTCAAGGCCTGCAGGACGGCTGAATCCAGATACAGATTCTGGGGATCGAGCAATGTCAGAAGCCCCATGAGCTCTCCCTGTTTGCCTCGAATCGGAAATCCTGCAAGGAACTTGAAATGCCAAGGACCGGCCACCAGCGGAGAACTTGCCCATTCCGGGTGTCGATTGGCATCTTCGATCACTGTGGGCTCCGTTTGGCTCAAGGCAAATCGGCAGAAGGGAATTTCGGGATCCTGAGCTGAGGGCTCCCACTGCCGTCCCGTGATAAGGGTGATCGACGTTTCTTGACAAAGATGAATGAGAAGGGTGGAGCATCCCGAAAGCGCAGCAGCCAGTTGGGTCAGCTGCTGGAGCTCATCCAGACTGCGAATGCCATGCCGTGGCATGTGAGCCGAAGAGGCAGGATCGGGCGTCATGTTGGCAGAAGCATCCATGCTTTATCGGGAAGGTGTGAGCGCCGTCAACTTCTTAAGAATGCGCTTCCCGTAGACCAAGGTAAACAGCGCGGCACTCCAGGTCACTCCGAAAATACCCCACCAAATGCCATCGATTCCCCAATCCAATCCATAGGCCAATCCATAGAAGACAGGCAGGGGAGCCACGATTTGCCGGTAGAGCCCGATCCAAAGCCCGACCATGGGGCGTTTGAGGCCCTGCAACATGAACACGGTTTGAAAAAGGATGACATAAGAACAGAGGGTGATGCTCGCTACTCTCAGGTAATCGGCCCCCAAAGTGATGACTGCTTGACTGTTGGTGAACCATGCCATGGTGGTTTCGGCCATGGGGTAGAGGAGCATGCCACCCAGAATCATCATGGCTAGGCCCCAGCGCAGGGCCGTTTGCCGCACCTCGTAGATCCTTTCCAACTGTCGGGCTCCATAATTTTGCCCTACCAGGGTGAGCACGGCGACATTCAACCCAATGGTGGGCAAGAGAAGGATCTGTTCAATGCGAGTGGCAATGCCGTATGCGGCGACCCCTTCCTTACTGAAAAAACTGATGAACCAGGTGATTATGAAGATACCTGCTGCCACGGTCATCATGTTCACGGCGGCAGGAAAACCCTGAGCGATGAGGGATCGCCACAGGTGCCACTGGGGTTTCCAATCTCCCAATCTCAAGGACCACCTCAAAGAGGAACCCATCACGCGGTAGACTAGGTAGAACACCCCAACGACTTGAATGAGCACCGTCGCCCAGGCAATCCCGGCCATGCCCATTGCGGGCACGCCGAGGCCGCCATGCATCAGACAGGGATCGAGCAGCAGATTGAGAAAAAAGCCAACGATGAGTAAGTTGCGATAAGTTGTGGTGTCCCCTTGCGCTTGGAGTGTGGCATTGATCATGGACTGGGCGATAAAAAAAAGGGTGCCTGCCCAGATGATGTTCATGTAGTCTAGGGAAAGGGTCAAATAAGACCCTTCTGCCCCAAGCATACGAAACATGCTGGGGCCCAACATCCAGCCTGCCCCAGTCAGAAGGACGCCCAGACACAGGCCCAGCAACACGGATTGCCGTGAAAGATCTGCGGCTTCCCTCGGGTTTTTGGCTCCCAGCGCATGGGCCATAAGCGCAGTGGCTCCCTGAGACAAACCATTGCTGATGGCGATGAGAATGAAAAAGACCGGAAAAGCGATGGAAAGCGCAGCTAGTGCATCGGTTGAAAGGCTGCCTGCATACCAGGTATCCACCACATTATACATGGTGTTGAAGAAAAATCCCACGCTGGCAGGGATGGCCAGTTTCTGGATGAGGGGTCCGATCGGGTCTTGGGTGAGATTCATGGGACTCAGAGTCGGCAACAATCTGCGTTTCATTGGGTGACAAAACAACCGATTTTTCCATCTGTGGGTTTGAGCTTTCCGGATCGGCTCATAGAATGATGTCTGTTTGTAATGGTAGACTTACGTCTCAGCAAGTTGTTCGATGCCGCCCTGAATCCGCTGGCGTGGATTTGGTTGGGCGTGCTGTGGTGGGGGATTCGCTGCTGGCGCTCTGGGTCGAAATCCAGGGCCGTCACGGCTTGGTCTCTCTTTGCCCTGATCTGGTGTTTGGGGGCGACGCCGCTTTCTGCCACGCTCTTGGCGCAACTGGAAAAACCCTATGCCATCCACGATTGGAAGGGGCTCCCGAAAGCCGATGCCATCGTCTGTCTGGGAGGCGGCCTGCAACCTCAACCTCTGGAGGCCCTTTCTTTTTCGGCCAGTGATGCCAGCGATCGCTACCTGACCGCGCTGGATTTGTATCACCGTGGGCATGCGTCGCATCTGATCTTTGGAGGAGGGACCTTTCGGATTCAAGGAGAGGCTATTTCCGAAGGAGAAGTCCTGAAGGACTGGGTAGAACGCTGGGGCCTTGGCAATGGTGAGGTGCATCTTTTGGGGGAAATGACTACGACACGGGATGAATGTGTGGAGGTCAAGACACTCATGGAGGAGCAAGGGTGGGAGCGAATCCTCCTGGTCACCTCGGCGTGGCACATGCAGCGGTCATTGGCCCTGTTTGAGAAAGCGGGCATAGAGGCCATCCCTGTGGGATGCGACTTGAAGGGAATGACCAGCTCACTGGGCGCGTATCCCTGGCGTATCTTTCCCAGTTCTTCAAGGTTTTCAGACATTCATGTTTACCTGCATGAAAAGGTAGGCCAAGTCTACTACCGCATGAGGGGGTGGATCTGATGGATCTTTCCTTCCTTGAAGGGCTCACACGGCGTGAACTCTTGCAATGGATTGAGGATCATATTCAGGGAGACCCTTCTCCCAGCCTGGTCCTTCCCGCGATGCCCGAGGACGAATCCGACATTCGATCCTCGTCTGACACGGAGGAACCTTGGTTGGAGTTTGAACCCTTTGATCAATTCCCTTTTGCCGTCTATGTGAGGCCTTGGGCCCCTGAGGATTGTTTTCATTGGATCTCCCCATACGTGGTGTCGCTGACAGGTATTGCGGCCGAATGCCTGTTGAAGGAACCGGGTGGATGGCTTGCGCGCATCCACCCCAGCGATCGCGATCGGGTCCAGCGACAGCTTGAATGCGCAGCTCCCGGGCAGGTGGTTGAAATGGATTATCGCTTTCAAGTGGGGGCAGGTCAGTGGATGGAAATTCTCGATCGCTGGGTGGGGCTGCCATCCAAGTCTGACCCTCAAAAAGTACAAAAATGCATGGGAGCCTGGCTGGATGTGACCCGACGCAAGGCACTGGAAAGGGAAGTTTCCGACATCAGTGAGGAGGAAAAACAGAAACTGGGTCGTGATCTTCACGATGATTTATGTCAGCAACTTGCCTGTGTAGAAATGCTGCTTCATTCCATCCAGCGCCGTCAGGCCAAAGAAGGATCTGCAGAACCGGAGAGACTTCAGGAGCTCACACACCACCTACGCAAATGCATGGTCACGGCCCGCCACATGGCGCGTGGTCTTTCCACCTTGGAGCTGGGGCAATCAGGCTTGTCGGCTTCCATTGCCCATTGGCTGGGAAGCTTGAATCATCTGATGCCCTTTCAGGTGCGTTATGAGAGCCCTCAAGGGTGGGGTTTGAAAGAACCGGGCATGGCCATTCATATTTATCGCATCATTCAAGAGGCGGTTCAAAATGCCATCAAGCATTCTCATGGAGAGCACATTACCGTGCGCCTGATCCCGAGGGATCACGAGTTGTGGCTGTCGATTGAAGATAATGGGGTTGGGATGGCCGAGGGGGAGGCGACTCATTCCAGGGGTCTTGGGATGAAAACCATGCGTTACCGTAGCAGTTTGCTGCATGCCCAACTTTTGTTTGAAGCCAATGCCCACGGCGGCTTGACTGTTTCGTGTAAGATTCCTCTCAGTATTCAACTTGAAAGCCCGGAGCCTGATTCATGAAGACGCATTTATCGAAGACACCTGCTGCCACAAAAAGATCCTCCCAAAAATCCGTATTTGTGCTGGACGACCATCCCATGACACGATTCGGCATCAAGGAGCTGATTGCTTCGGAGCCCTCTCTGTGTCTGGTCGGTGAATCAGACAATGCGGAAGATACTCTGGCCAAGGTGCAAAAACTCCCGCCCGATATCCTCCTGGTCGATTTGACCCTCAACGGGAGAAGTGGCTTGGAACTGATCAAGGATCTGAGAAAAGTGCAGCCTGAAGTGGATATTCTGGTCTTTTCCATGCATGAGGAAGCGTTCTATGCCGAGCGTGCCTTAAGAGCGGGTGCGCGAGGTTACGTTCAGAAGTCTGAAGGTGCTTTATTGTTGATCAAGGCAATTCACACGGTATTGGAAGGGAAGGTCTTTGTCAGCGAGTCGGTCAAAAACCAGTTTTTCGATAAGATGACCGGGCGGGACCCTCATGAAAAAAGCTCACCGATAGACCGACTTTCAGACCGTGAATTGGAAGTATTGGCCCTAGTTGGCAAGGCCTGCGAGAGCAAGGATATTGCCGAAGAACTCAAGATGAGCGTCAAGACAGTCGAGGCCCATCGAACCAGCATTCGGCAGAAATTGGACATTCGTAACCGGGCCGAGCTGGTTCGATTTGCCGTCCTTTGGACCACGGAACATGCTGCCGATGAGGTTTCAGGGATACGTTGATTAATGATTAGGGGTCCAGCAAACTAATAATTAGTGGTAACACGATCAACCAAATAGGGTTACTTCTAATTGATGAATGACCCTGCTTTTTGCATAATTATCCATGAGTAACCCAACTATTCGTAAAATCATCAACCAATCCTAAAGTATGAACCAACGTTTGAAAAAAACGAAAATAGGCGCTTTCACGCTCATCGAGCTGCTGGTCGTGATCGCCATCATCGCCATTTTGGCGGGTATGCTGTTGCCGGCGCTGGCGAAAGCCAAGGCCAAGGCACAGAAAATCAAATGTGTGAGTAACCTCAAGAACATTGGTCTTGGGTTCCGCATCTTCGCGACTGACAATGGGGATCTCTACCCCATGGCCGTGCCGGATGCTCAAGGCGGATCTGCCAGCGCGGCGGACCTCCGCCGAGGAGCTACCTTGGTCTATCGTCACTTTCTGTCACTTTCCAATGAGTTGCAGACGCCCAAGATTGTGCTCTGCCCCAGCGATGGTCTGGGTCGTGTGGAAGCCGTCAACTGGAGCACTAACCGTACTCGCGGCCGGGATGCCGCTCAGTATTTTGCCGGTAATTCTAGCATAAGTTACTTTGTCGGCTTCGAAGCGGATGAAACTTTGCCCCAGAGCTTGCTTTCAGGGGATCGTAACATCACCAACGCAGATCGAACCGACATCAGCAAGGGAATCGTTTTCCGTTTCCGCATGCGAGCTCGTCGCAATGATCCCCCCCCCTTGCCTACTCCTGAGCCAGGCTGGGACAAAAACATCCATGACACCGCTGGCAACGTGGCTCTCGGTGACGGATCTGTCCAAGCTTTCAGTAGCTCTAAACTGCGCCAAGGCATTCGCGACATGGGCATTCAGGAAGTTCAAATCGCCGTTCCCGGCGACGAGGACGAGCGTGGCCGTTGATTCAGGCCTCTGGCACTGATTTTACAACCTTGGCCTTTTGACGATTGAGGTCATCGTTCATTCAATCAAGGCGTCCGGGTTTTCCCGGGCGCCTTTTTCTTTTCACGAGCGTTGAATGCTTTCGTTCACGCAAGCATTCAACGCTGCGGGTAAGGAGGCATGACGAAAGATAAAACCATGATCCAAGAGGCGCTGGGGTAGGACGCGGCAGCTGCTCAACAGCACCGCTTGTCCCATCTCACCAAAGAGGAGGCGCACTCCCATGGATGGGATGCGCATCCATACCTGCCGATGGAGCACGCCACCAAGGGTGTGAGCGAAGGTTTTGAAAGTGACCGGGTCGGGGGCAGTAACATTGATGGGGCCCCTCAGCCGAGGTTGTTCCAGCAGGAAGTGAACACAGCCAACGACATCTTCCAAAGACACCCAGCTGACATATTGACTCCCAGATCCCAAAATGGCACCCATACCCCATCGAAAGGCGGGTAGCATGGTTTCCAATGCGCCTCCATGGGAAGAGAGCACCATCCCCAGTCGGAGAGCCACCACGCGAACGCCATCCTGCTCCATGACGGCGCTGGCTTTCTCCCAATCCTGCCCAAGGGAGCCCAGAAAATCATCGGCCGCAGGGTGCGTTTCCACGATCTCGCGGTCTGATTGGTCTCCGTAAATCCCAATGGCTGAGGCCGTCAAAAAGAAATCTGGACGGGTCGAGGCGTTTCGAAGTGCCTTAACCAAAAGGGTGGTGGCTTCCACCCTGCTGGATCTAAGCTGTTGTTTTCTGCGAGAGGTCCATCGCCCTTGGGCAATGTTGGCTCCTGCAAGATGAATCACTCCATCCAGTTCCTCCAAGGCATCTGGGTCGATGATTTCCCTGTCAGGGTCCCAGGCATAATCCTGGCTTTGGGGTGGGGGGGCAACCCGCTGCAGGCGAGGTCGACGAACAAGGCAGTTTACCTGATGACCCTCAGCTGTGAGGGAACGCTCAAGAGCTTGGCCAACCATACCGTTGGCTCCAGTAATCAGCACTCGCATGACTTACCTTACAGTGGCAAGGCTCATTGGCAAGGTAGCAGGGTGCCAGGAATTTTGAAAGGAACGCCCTGAATTTCTATCGGTGAGAAGCCAGCGCTCGGGCCACCTCCAAAGTCGAGAATGCCTTGTTCAGGCAGTAAAAATGGAGTCCAGCCACTCCTTCCTTGAGAAGTTCCTCACATTGGCCAACGGCATGCTCGATGCCAAAGGCAGCGGCAGCCTCATCATCCTCGGAGAGGTCTTCCAGGCGTTGCATCATGGGATTTGGTATGGAGGCACCGCAAAGCTTAGTGAAACGCTGGATTTGTCGGGTGGAGAGGACCGGCAAAATGCCAGGAATGATGGTCTGATGCATCCCAAGTTCTTTGACCATGTGATCTCGGAATTGCAGGAAATCCTCATTATCGAAGAAAAGCTGCGTGACCACAAAATCGGCGCCCGCATCCACTTTTTCCTTCAGTCGTCCCCAGTCGACCTCCTTCCCCTCTTTGCAGGCGATGTGACCCTCAGGAAAGCCAGCGACACCAATGGACATATCATGATGGGTGCGTATGAAGGCTACCAGATCCTTGGAGTAGGCAAAACCGCCCTCGGTGGCTTCAAAGGGGCCCACGCCTCCCGGAGGATCTCCTCTCAAAGCGAGAATATTGCGAATGTTGCGTTTTTCGGCATCCTGGAGCACTTGAGCAATTTGTTCTTTTGTTGCCTGCACACAAGTCAAATGGCTCATGCAAACAAGATCAAAATCCTTCTGGATGCGCTCTACCATATCCAGGGTCTTATCTCTCGTGCTTCCGCCAGCTCCATAGGTGACAGAGCAGTAGTCGGGTGCCATGGTCTGGAGCTCTGGAAGTACGGACGCAAAGAGGGCTTCTTCCCCTTTCTCGGTCTTGGGTGGGAAGAACTCAAAGGAGAAAGCAGGTTTGCCCTCTGATTTTCTCTGCTGATGAATATCCCTGATCTGACGCATTCGCAGCCGAAAACTAAGTGACTTGTCAGGGGATCGCAAGTGGGATTTCGGATTTCAAGTGAAGCACAGCTACTGGCCACATGGAAAAAAGTTGATGCTCGGCTCTCTGCTGGATCAAGATGAAGACCTTTATGGGGCAGAACTCTGAATCCTATTCTGCAGTCCAACTGGCCGATGGATCTTATTCGGTCCGGTCGGAGATCCATCGGGAAACCTTTCATCCGGTTGTTGGATCCAAGGTGGAGGCCCGTTGTGTTTATTTCGATCCAATGCGATTGGAACAACGCTGGGGGCCAGGTTACAACGAACTTTGTGTGTGGGATGTGGGTCTTGGCAGTGCTGGAAATGCCCTGCATTTGATGCGTGCTCACGAAAAGACCCCACGCAAGCTGCGTCTCCATAGTTTTGACAAAACGCTGGGAGGGCTTCGCTTTGCACTGGATCACGCGGAGAAATTTCCCTACCTCCATGGTTTTGAGCGCCCCCTTGAGACCCTGATGCAGGAAAGTGAGGTGCACTTTCAATGGAAACATCTCGAGGTGCAATGGAAGTTGCATCTGGGCGATCTCAGCCAAAATGGTTTTATGGCTCTTGCGCATGCCTGCGCCTGCCCTGATGCCATTCTCTACGATCCCTATTCTCCGGCCAAAAATCCCGAAATGTGGTCGCTTGGCATATTTCAATCCCTAGTCGCATGCCTTCCCACATCTGCGACTCTCGCTACGTATTCTCGTAGCACCAGTGTGCGGGTGACCCTGTTGCTGGCAGGCCTCTTTGTCGGAAAGGGGGGGCAGGTTGGCGAGAAGGAGGAAACCACTGTGGCTGCCACCTCCGCCACCCTGATATCCCCTTTGCTCGGTGCCGAATGGTTGAGCCGAGCTAGTCGATCCACCAATGCGGAGCCGATTCGGACCCTTCCTCATCAGCGCTCTTCCATGATCCGCACGACATGGCAAGCACTGCTGGAGCATCCCCAATTTCAGGACGTCGGCTTGGATTCTCGTTTGCTCAGACCATCCTGATATGGCATTTTCTGCAAGCGCCATGAGGGACCCCTGGGTAAGTTTCATCATTCCTGCCTACAACGAAGCGAAGCTTCTGCCAGCAACACTGGAGGGCATTGCCACGGCCCTTCGCCCTTGGGATGAGCCATGGGAGCTGATCGTCTGTGACAATGATTCGACCGATGGAACAGCTGAATTGGCTCGATCCCATGGAGCACGGGTGGTGCATGAGCCCTTGCGCCAGATTGCCCGTTCCCGCAATACCGGGGCCTCCATCGCCAAAGGGCAATGGTTTGTCTTCATTGATGCCGATTCCATTCCATCCGAAGCATTGCTCCTAGATTTGAAAGAAACTCTGAAAGCCGATCGAGTGGTGGGTGGAGGGGCGACTCTTTGTCTGGATCGTGAGCTTCCGGCCTTCTGGATGATGTGGGTGCACGCTTGGAATGGCATCAGCCGTTGCTTTCGACTGGCTGCCGGTTCCTTTGTTTATTGTCGTGCAGAGGCTTTTCGCGACACCGGGGGATTCCCGCAGGACTGCTACACGGGTGAAGAAATTTGGTTCAGCCGAAAACTCAAGGCCTGGGGGAGAAAGAAAGGCATTCCATTCAAGGTGCTATTCAGGCACCCGCTCATGACCTCAGCGCGAAAGGTGTCCCTCTACTCAAGAGGGGAATTGTTGAAGACCTTGATCTTTTCGATGTTTCTCTATCCCTTCGTGCGTCAGCGAAAGGGAGCTTGGTTCATGTGGTATGACGGGCGCCGATGATTCAGGCGACTGAGCAAGGGGCAATGATTGCATCGGACATGCCATGAATAATTTTTTTGTCATCCGGGCAAATGGTCGCCAGGATACCTTTTAGGGAAGCTCTGGCTTGGTCTCCCTCCCCATGAACAAAATAATAAGGGCAAAGCCGGACTCTTCCATTCATGGAAACGGTTTTTCCTGTCTCAAAATCGACATGCTGCGCAGGCACCGAACGGGGTTTATGGTATTCTTGGAGGATGTGATTCTCCTGACCAAAACCACGAATGGCACAATCTACGACATCCGACCAGGCTTCGCCCGATAAATCACTCCCCAGATGCACGCCCCGAGCGCCCCATGCTTTTTCGGAAAACCCTGAGACTTTGATGATGAGCTGACGCTCCTTTTGGGACAGGTTTTTGAGCTGATGCCAGTCGGTGCATTTCAGACGTGGAATGGCCCCCTGAGGCGGCATGGGGCTGGGGTCCATCATCCAGGTGTAGGGGACATGGGCCTTCATGGTCTTGAAGAAAGCACCGCCAAGGTGCTGGTGCCAGAACGTGGCCAGGTTGTGATTGTGCAGGAGAGCGAAGGCGCTTTTCTCCTCCAGGTGGGACTTGGGTGGAGGGGTCAGGGTCAAGCACCCATCCATGGCGCCCCGGAGAATAGCGCTGGCGCTGGGTATGTTTGCCAGATCAAAGAGTTCGAAAAAGCGATAAACTGCTTCTCCCAATTTAAAATCATCAAATCTCTCGTTTTCACAGGTTATGTCCCGATCATCGATTTGCTCACACAGCCAGCGCATCTCGGGACGGTAGGTTGCCGATTCTTCTGAAACGACGATTCGAACTTTTTGTTCTGGAGCGAACATCCCGGAGAAACCCTCCAGCATGTCCCTTTCCCCTCCAATGATCGAGCTGTCCTGATCCAGTCGGGCATAAGTTTTGTTCAGCCAGGCAGTCAATCCAATCCCACCAGGAACGCTGTCTAACTCACTCATGATGAATCCGTCCTCAGTGAGCAGGATATCTGGTCGAATCACTTTTGGCAGAGAATGGCGAAAGGGCTTTGAAAGAGCTTGATCGATCAGGGCGCGCGGCTTCCCTGCGTCCAACCATTGCGCGACCCATGCAGGGGCGCGGCCTTGATGACTCTGGCGATACAAATGATCCAGAGCGCGGTAAAATTGTAGAAGCGTTCGTCCCAGTTTTTCCAAAGAGCGAACCAGCTTGGCTTCCAAGGGAAAGGGTGTGGGGGACGTGCGCCAGGAAAGGCCCTGAAAAAGCCCTTCGCTGGGAAGCGCCGAACGCACGGCTTCGGCACGATCACTGGCTGAACTGCTCTGCTCTTCGCTCAAGAAATGATCTTTGTCAACGGGTTGAAACTCCCTCAGCGGATCTGACCCTCGCCAAAGCATCGCCACTTGTAGCTGGTCAGTTCGTCCAGCCCCATGGGACCTCGGGCGCCCACCTTGTCAGTACTGATACCGATTTCGGCTCCCATACCAAATTCCGCCCCATCGGTGAACCGGGTTGAAGCGTTCCAGTAAACAGCCGATGCGTCCACATCGCGCATGAAGCGCTCGGCGCTGGCAGGATCCTCGGTCACGATCGCATCGGAATGACCGGATCCGTGTCGGTTGATATGAGTCATGGCTTCTTCAAGATCGGCAACGACCTTGAGGGCTAGAATCAGATCCAGATACTCCGCCCCCCAATCCTCCTCTTGGGCCAATTTGAATGAAAGCTGTCCTTGATCGATCAAAGGTGCGAGCCATTTTCTCGAAACGTCATCTCCTCGAACCTCGACCTGCTCACGAATCAGGGCCTCTCCCAACTCGGGAAGAATCTTTTCTGCGATGGCCGCATCGACCAAAAGGGTTTCCATGGCATTGCATACCCCGGGCCGCTGGGTTTTGGCATTGATGGCAATGTCGATGGCCATTTTGAGATTTGCCTGGCCATGAATATAGACATGACACACCCCTTTGTAGTGCTTGATGACAGGTACCTTGGAGCATTCAGCCACTGCTCGGATCAGACCTTCGCCTCCTCGTGGCATGCATAAATCCACCTCATCGGTCTGGGAAAGGAGGGCTGGAATGGCAGCTCGATCGGTGGTGGGCACGACTTGGATGGCGTCGGCAGGAAAGTGTGGTTCACACGCTTGTGCTGCCTGAACCATCAGCTGGGCAATGATTTGATTGGAATGAATGGCTTCTTTCCCTCCTCGCAGGATGGTGGCATTCCCGGACTTGAAGCAGAGCCCGGCAGCATCGGCTGTGACGTTGGGGCGTGATTCATAGATAATGACGACGACTCCGATCGGGCTGGTGATTTTCTGGAGCAAGAGCCCGTTGGGTCGCTTTCGCTCGTCTAGGATGCGACCAATGGGGTCCGGTAATGCTGCGACCTCGCGTAGCCCCTGGGCCATGGCCTCGATACGCGCCTCATTGAGCACCAGACGATCGATCATGGCCTGCGAGAGGCCCATGCTTCGAGCCGTCTCCAGATCCTGCTCATTTGCCTTACCAATCGCTGCCTTGTTCTCGCAAAGCGCTTGGGCCATGGCGTGGAGACACCGGTTTTTCTGTTCGGTGTCTAACCCTGTGAGTTGCCGCGCTGCCGCCTTGGAGCGACTGGCAAGTTCTTTCATTTGTGCATCCAAACTCATAGAGGCACTTACCCTAAAAACATCCCACTGGGCATGCAATGTTCTAAGTGGCACCCCTTCAACTCAGCTGGATCAGTAGATCCTTGATCTCTACATGATCTCCAAACTGAACAGCCAGTGCACTGATCGTTCCATCGGCAGGAGCATTGATGGAGGTCTGCATTTTCATCGCCTCCATCATGATCAGACGCTCTCCCTTTTTAACTTTTTGACCAACACTGACATGCACCTCGGCAATCAGACCGGGAATCGGAGCTCCAATTTGTGAAGGATCGGATTCATCGGCCTTGGCTCGCTGAGCCTCTTTGGGGGCGATCTGCAGATCGGTGATCATCGTATCTCGCGCCATGCCGTTCAATTCGTAAGTGATGGCGCGCTGGCCATGCTCATCAGGAGAACCGATGGTGATCAGTCGAATGAACAAATCTTTGCCTTCTTCGATACTGACCTGAATTTCTTCCCCAGCCTGTAGACCATAGAGGAAGTTCAGAGTCGGCAGGGCCCCAACTTTTCCATGAGCCTTGTGATGCTGTTGGAAATCCAGAAACACTTTGGGATACATCAAATAGGCATACAGATCATCGTCGGTGACTTTTCGTTTGATTTTCTGTGTGATTTCCTTGCGAGTCTTTTCCAGATCCAGCTTGGGTGCTGGCTTGGGTCGGCCGCGGCGGCAGTCTTCCTGGTAGCGCTTCCTGGCCTTCTGATAAGATGGCTTGGGCAGAATGGCTTTCCACACTTCTTCAGGCCACCCTCCCTCCGGCCATCCGAGGCCCCCTTGGAACATGTCGATGACCGACTCAGGCCAACTGTGCTCTTCGTGGCTAAGGTTCACCACATCTTCAGGGCGGATGCCGTGGGTGAAGAGGTAGAGAGCCATGTCCCCTACGACCTTGCTCGACGGAGTGACCTTGACGATGTCTCCAAACAACAAATTGACCTCCGCATAGGTGCGGGCGATTTCATTCCAGCGATGGGCCACTCCCATGCTGGCTGCCTGTGCCTTCAAGTTGGTGTATTGCCCTCCGGGCATTTCATGAAGATAGACGTCGGCGCTGCCGGTCTTGGGTGCGGTATCAAAAGGTTGATAGACTTCACGCACCTGTTCCCAGTAATCGGATAGTTGATTGAGGGCACCTAGATCGACCTGGGTGCGTCGGGGCGAGCTTTCCAATGCCGCCACCAGGGAATTCATGTTGGGTTGCGATGTGCTGCCTGACATGGATGCAACCGCCAGATCCACCACATCCACACCTGCTTGGGATGCCTCAAGAATGGCTGCAGATTGGACACCCGCTGTTTCATGCGTGTGGAAGTGAATGGGAATGCCGATCTCCTGCTTGAGTGCTTTGACCACTTTGCGTGCGGCGGTTGGTCGGCATAGCCCGGCCATGTCCTTGATGGCCAGCATGTGCGCCCCCATTTTTTCCAGTTCTTTCGCCAGTTTGACATAATAGGTCAAATTAAACTTATCACGGCGATCATCGAGGATGTTTCCGGTGTAGCACAGGGCGGCTTCGCAGATCCCGTGGGTCTGCTGAACCGCCTCCATGGCCGTTTTGAGATTGGGTAGGTAATTTAGACTATCAAACACCCTGAAAATATCCATTCCGGCTTCCGCAGCATGTCGCACGAATCCATC
Source organism: uncultured Verrucomicrobiota bacterium (assembly GCA_902560705.1). GTDB lineage: Bacteria > Verrucomicrobiota > Verrucomicrobiia > Limisphaerales > AAA164-E04 > UBA7971. The sequence goes on along the minus strand of CACEMW010000045.1, from coordinate 8,960 downwards.
GACCACGTTATCTGGGTAGTTGGAGTAGCCGACGGCGTTACTGCCACGAAAAAGCATTTGGAAACAGATGTTTGGAATCTGTTTGCGCAAGACCCTGAGGCGTTCCCAGGGGTCCTCACGGAGGAAGCGCATGGCAGTATCAAAGGTTGCGCCTCCCCACATTTCCATGGAAAACAATCCCTTCTGCGTATCTCCCAAATGGTACGCCATGAAATCCGAGCACCCCAGCATGTCATGAGTGCGCATGCGAGTGGCCATGAGCGACTGGTGGGCATCGCGGAAAGTGGTGTCGGTGATCAGGAGGCGTTTTTGTTTCAATACCCATTGTGAGAAACCCTTCGGCCCCAGCTCGAGTAGCAGGTCTCGAGTGCCTTTTTGAATGGAACCTTCGCATTCATGCGACATGGGTTGCGGGGAGACCACTTCCACTTCAGGGCGCCTTGCCTTGACATGAGGGTTGCCGTTGACTGTGACATCGGCAAGGAACTTGAGAAGCCTCGAAGCGCGATCCCGTCGAGGCTTGAAATCAAAAAGTTCCGGCGTGGTGTCAATCAGTCGCGTGGTTGCTTGACCTGAACGGAATTCTTCGTGATCGATGACATTTTCAATGAAAGGGATGTTGGTTTTGACCCCTCGAATTCGAAATTCCGCCAAGGCACGATGCATCCGATCCATGGCATTTTCATAGGTGCCACCACAGGTGATCAACTTCACCAGCATCGAATCATAAAATGGGGTGACTACCGCTCCAGAATATCCCATGCCTCCGTCCAGTCGTATCCCAAGGCCTCCTGGTGAGCGATAGGCCAGCAGCTTGCCATAATCGGGAGTAAAATGATTCTCAGGATCCTCCGTGGTGACTCTTGCTTGAATGGCAAACCCGTTCCTCGGAATGGCTTCCTGAGCAGGGATGCCGATCACCGCATCATGCAAGGTGTGGTTTTCGGCAATCAGAATTTGGCTCCGTACCAGATCGATACCGGTGATTTCTTCCGTGACCGTGTGCTCGACCTGAATGCGGGGATTCATCTCAATGAAGTAAGCCTGGTGTTGGTCCAAATCATAGAGGAACTCGACGGTTCCGGCGTTCTCATACCGGATTTCCTTGGCGAGCTTGACCGCATCCTGACACATCTGGTCAATCAGCTCTTTGGGGAGCCCAAAGCTGGGGGCTACTTCGATGACCTTTTGGTGTCTGCGTTGAACGGAACAATCGCGTTCGTGCAGATGAACTACGTTGCCATGTCGGTCTGCCAGAATCTGAACCTCAATGTGCTTGGCCTTTTGGATGAACTTCTCAAGGAAAACGGCCGGATTGCCGAAAGCACGATCGGCTTCGCTCTGGGCTTCATCCAGAAGGGATTGAAGCTCGCTGGCTTGCTTGACAATACGCATGCCTCGTCCTCCACCGCCGAACGCAGCCTTGATGATGAGTGGAAAGCCGATTTCCTTGGCCTTGGCAATGGCCTCCTTGCACTCGGTGATGGGTTCGTCGGTTCCTGCAAGGGTAGGAATGCCGATGCGCTGGGCGACGGCGCGCGCCGCAGTCTTGTCACCCATCATGTCCAATAATTCAGCACCTGGCCCGATGAAGGTGATTCCCGCTTTCTGGCAAGTTCGAGCCAGATTGGGGTTTTCACTCAAAAACCCGTAACCTGGGTGGATGGCCTCGACCCCCTTGGCCTTGGCAATCTCCACAATGCTATCGATGTCGAGATATGCGGCTACCGGGCCTTTGCCTTGCCCTACCTGGTAGGCTTCATCAGCCTTGAAACGGTGCATGCAAAAGCGATCCTCCTGGGCATAAATGGCTACGGTTTTCTTGCGTAGCTCGGTGGCTGCTCGAAATACGCGGATGGCGATTTCGGAGCGGTTGGCAGCCATGATCTTATCAAAAAATCGGGTTTGCTTGTCCGAGCGCGACACCGATTTGCTCGGAGATTGTTTCTTGGAAACCATGGAGTTCCATTGCCGAAAATTCCCCGTCATCCGTCAAGAAATATCGCCTCATTTACCTGTGTTTTTCATCAATGAAGCCATAGGAAAGGGTTGTGGCATTAAGCTTGCCTTCCTGTGTGGTCGTTACAAAAGGGTAAGCTGCTCAAGGCAAACTAGAAGGGTGTGCCAACACCATAAGTCGCTTTTTAAGATGTTCTTGGGTCAAAGCAATGATCTCGAATATGCCTCCTGGCCAGTGAATCTCCAGTTCTCGTGGCTCTTTGGCCATACCCAAAATGGGGCGGGTTGAGGGTTGAGACCAGTAGCCTTCTCCCAGATGGATCTCGCGCATGGGGCCCTTGGACCCATCGTTATAAATCCACCGCACTCGGGTACCGATGGCTTGAAGGTTCCCATCGGTGCCGGTCAACTCCAGCGTAATGCCGGGTTTACCTCCTTGGTTTTCCCAAAGCCGGGTCTGGGACAATCGCTGAATGGCAACGAAGTCCGGACGATGATCTTTGTTGAAATCAGCGACTGCCAAGCCGCGCCCTTCCCCCGGAAGATCGATGCCCGATAGGGTCGAATCCACCCATTCGAAGGTACCATCTCCCTTTCCAAGCAGCAGGAAACCTTCTCCAGCATCCTGTCGGCTGTCTCGCTCGGAAACCCCATAGAAATTCTGACTGCCAACCAAGTCATCATGACCGTCACCGTTGAAATCGCTCACTCCCACCCCAAAGAATGGGCTCCATTGAACGGGGGTGGGCAGTGGACGCATGAGGAAGTGATCTCCTCGATTCAGGAGCAGCACCGATTCAAAATAGGAGCTCTGCAGGGATCGCATGGTCATTGGGCTCGAACTCAGAACCTGAGTCATGTTGGCCATGGAGAATTCGGTGAAGGAAGTAAAGGCCTGACCCAACCACGGAATCGAGCTCGAAAGATGTCCCCAATCCTGTGTGGGGTAGCTTTCCTGAGCGGTCGCGGAACGATAACCTTCGATCAATGGCATGACGCCTCCTAGAGCTTGCGTTGGAAAATAAATCTCCAGAGGAGAGAAACGAGAATGGGCCCATTGGTGGTTGACTCCCCAGTTGCCTGCCACCAAATCCATGAGGCCATCCTCATCGGCATCCAAAGATGCCAGATTGGTCCACCAACCTTTCCTGGATTCCTCGACTGGAGACTTCGACTCTTTTGAGACATGCCACTCTCCTTTCCACCGGCGGAAGGCACCCGCCCGGTTTTCCAGGATGATCACCTCTCCCCATTCGCAGGCCACGACCAATTCGGGCAAGGCATCGCCCAAGAGCTGACTGAACACGGCAGCACTGACCATACCTGAAGAGAGATCTTCGATCTCAGGCATGGTCACCGCAACCCACTGACCGTCCTTGTTTTGATAAAATTGGCTTGAAGCAGGAGTCGGGTAGTGTCCGGGGCGCACCCGTCCTCCCACAAACAGGTCCACATCACCGTCCCCATCCCAGTCGGCCATGGCCATGGGGCCAGAGCTCGTTCCTGCTGGTGATGGGAAAGAGAGACTTTGTCCATTCACCATGGAAAAAGAAGTGAAGGCGCTCGCTTGCGGCGGTTGAGTTTCGATCGAGGATTGCCCCATCAGCAGCTGCATGTCCTGATTGGAGGGTTGCCAAGCCAGCAACGCGGTTTGATCCTGTGCCAGCGGCCTTTCAAAGGCCTTGGCCCGTTGACGCACAAAGCCCTGACCCTGCTGATTGCGATACACGCCCATTTTGCCACCCCTGCCTCCCCCGATGAACAAATCCTCCCATCCATCCTGATTGAAGTCGAACCAGGCAATGCCAGGGCCCATCCCATCCAATTGCCTGGGCAACAGGGGCTGAGCCATGGATGGATCCTGAGGGGCCTCCTCGTGGGTGTGCTCAAGCTTTTCCGAAACGTTCTTGAACAGAGTCGTGGCTTGTCTCATCGATGCCTTTGCAAGTGTGGGCTGCTGCAGTGTTTTTTTGGCGTCCTTACCTGGATGGGTGAATCGGTACACGTGGTTTGCCTTGAGGTCGTCTGCTTTCTGGAGAACCCCATCCCTCCAAAGAATGGATACGCTTACGCGATCCTCTACCCTCTGGACGGCAAAGGTGCGAGTGGGCTGGTCGCTGGAGAGGTAGCGACCGCCGCCAATCACAGATTGTTTTTGTATCGGCAGGTGGGGGGCCATGACCGTAATTTCCGCTCCAATGCCTTTGGTGTTACCTCTCATACCTTCAAGTTCAATGCGCACGCGGGGGGAGTCGGATTGGTTTTGATAAAGGAGGGCAGGGTGATTGAGAGGATTGATCACGACATCCATGTCGCCATCGTTGTCCAGATCTCCCAGGGCCATGCCATGGGAAACCGCTTTTGAATCGAAACCCCAGGCCTTGCTGACTTCCTCGAACCGTCCATCACCCAGATTACGAAACGCCATGTTGGGTGTGTCGAGCACGGGAAAAGCCCTTCGAGAGGCAAGTTTCTGTGGATGAGACAAAGAGTGAGAGGTGGCCATCGCATCCAGAGAGCGGGCCACATCGGCGTTTTGAGCATCGCGCTCATGGCCCGTAGTGATCAATAAATCTTCATAACCATCCAAATCAAGATCGATGAAAATGGGACACCAGGACCATTCCGAAGCAGCCACATCGGCAAAACGAGCCAGTTCGGCGAAATGACCATTTGCCTGCTGCATGAGTAGTGTGTTGCGGGGCGTCTGAGGTAAGTCAGATCGCGTGTCTCGGAATTGTTGGAAAGCGGCACCATCCATGACTTGCACCAGGCGTCGACGATGAGAACGACTCAACATGTCGACCACAAAAAGATCCCGATGGCCATTGCGGTCCACATCGGTCAGGTCCAGGCCCATCGAGAACAGGCTGGTTTGCTTGATCCGTGGCGGAAGTGCCGCAAGGAAAGTGCCATCGTTTTGGTTGATCCAGAACCGATCCGGTGATTGGAAATCATTGCAGACGTAGAGATCGGGAGCGCCGTCTCCGTTGATGTCCTGCAGCATGGCAGAAAGGCCCCAGTCATACGGAATTTCAGATGGCTCTCCTGGGCGGTCGAAAAAGACTTCTTCTCCCCACCGTATGGGGGTCATTTTGCCTTCTCCGTGGTTGAGATAAAGTTGATCCGGTTCCCCATTCTCCAGGATTCCGCTGGTACGATCGAAGTGAAAACGCCCTTGGACTCGAGGGTCGTCTGCCGGTAGGCCGTTGTAGGAAAGGAGCTCGTATTTTCCATCCTTCATACGGATGTCGAATTGTCCCTCGGGCAGGTCCCTCAGGGTGTCATTGCGGTAGTGGACGACATAAAGATCCAACCAACCATTGCCTTGTATATCCCCCAGTGCCATCGAAGCCCCTGCCTGCTTGCCTTCGAGGCCCCAATCATGGGTCCTCTCCTCAAAGAGCCCTGAACCATTGTTCAGGAAAAGACGGACCCCTCGCCGGTGAGCGGTGACCACGAGGTCCAGATCATCGTCCCCATCCATGTCTGCCAGCAAGGCACCCGTTGATGATTGATCGGCACACTCGGCCCCTCCTGCCTGGGGTGCCCGTTCAAAAGACCATCGTCCCTGATTGAGATACAGTGCATTGGGGCTGTCCAAGCCACAGAAGTAGAGATCCGGTAGATCATCTCCATTGACATCCCCGATGGCCAGCCCGGACCCATTGAGCAGAATTTGGTTCTTCAGGCTGCGTTGGACATCCAACCGATTCATGAAGTCAACACCGGCTTTATCAGGGTCCTTGCTTTCCAGCGGCAGGGCGCCCGGCTTGGATACCAGATCGACGGAAAATAAGGATGGGCCCTGGTTGGAGCCAGGAGACCATACCAGGGGCTCGGCAGCTTGTCCGGCAAGCCAGTAGCATCCTCCGAGGAGAATCATGATTTGCAGCATTAAGGACATACGATCACTTTAGTTTCCCGCCCCCTGGGAAAACAGGAAAATGAGAGATGAAAGAAACGTTTTCCAGCTACAGAACTTGAGATCATCCCTGAAATTTTTGGTCACAACTTATGCTGCTGGCTTAAGTAGATTTTTAAGAAAGGAATCGTTCCAAAAAATTCCCCTCATCATCTGTTATTCTAGGTGGTACTTTTGCATTCATGAGTGGTACTTTTGGAAGAAGCCATTTTGTGGGTAGATCCTGAGGTGCATTAAAAAGCCGGCTCCCCCTGAGGAGAGCCGGCCGTGTCCAAAAGACCGATGCCCTTATTCCGCTATGAAGAACTCAGCAGCTTTAGCTGGCGTCACGGAGTAGGGGGATGCGGCACCTGCGACGGGTGTGTAAGGTCCGGTTGCCTCGACGGCACTCTTTAATGTGCCGGTATATTCGATGACGATGTTGCCATCCTGCAGTGAGTATCCGTCGATATTCCCTATAGCCACAAAGGGGATGGACCCTCCCTTGACTAGGGCGTTATCAAAATACCCAATGGCAACATTACCACCTTCATCACAGTAAGTGCCGAAACCGAAGCTGATGCCACTGCTGGCAGCAAAGGGAATCTCCACTCCGAAAACATCATCTAGATAGAGTTTGACGGTTTCTCCATTGGCAAGAATTTTCATGCGGTGAGCTCCTCGATCGTCAAATTTCCCACCATCAAAGGCTGGTATATTCACGCCTGCTCCACTGGGGTCGTCATCGTCGTCTCCAACCGATTTGTTGTAGCGCCATCCGTAGTTGCGACCGTCATGTGCTACGTAATCATTGAAGAAAATGAAGTTTCCACTGCCATCGCGAACATAGACGCCTGTGCGTTGTTCGGAACCGGTGCCTGTGGTCAGCACAAAATCCAAATCGGTACGATCCAGTTCAAAGGCCAGGGGTTCGCCTGCCGAAGCGGAGAACGTTTCCGAGGTGAACAAAGCAAAGCCCGGCCATAATGGCGTCTCAACGGTGACGTCGATCACCACCTGCCCGTTTTCAACGCGAACGCCTGAGTCTTCGGTGGCAAGCCCCGTTCCATCCAAAGCGATGTCATCCTGCGTCCAACCCGAGAGGCCGTCTGTAGAAAAATCATCGCTCAGCAAGGTGTCAGGGACTGCCGTTACGCTGACCTTGACTCCAGACTCATCGCAAGCCCCCGCATTGTTGGAGAGTGAAAATTGAGTCGAACCGATACCCACGGGTAAGATGGATACGCTTTGTGTGCTGGCCGAACCCGCTGGGAAGTTGAGCACCAGACTGCCACCGCTGGCGCCTGCGGGAATGGCTGCATCCGGGTTGCTACTGGTGATGGTGACCTGAACATCTTGATCGGAATTGAGCAGTTGAGGGACGAATACATCGAAGCTCTGGCTGCGATCCGCAAGGGTTAGGGTGACATTGTCCATGGAGGTATCCACACAAGGTAGTACGTTTTCAATTGTTACATTGTCAAATACCCCGGTGGCATCGTCATCGCTGCTTTGGGCGTAAGCACCCAACTCGAAGTGAACTCCCGTTGAGACTTCAAAAGGGAAAGTGCCTCCTGAAACTCCATTGACAAACACCTCGACCTCGGAACCATTAGCGACCATTCCGATTCGGTATTCCCCAAGGCTTTCAAACTGATTGAATGCCGCAATGCCAACTCCACCCCCGGTGGGACTGCCTGGGTTCACATTGGCTTGCCAGGAGATGTTGTCATTTTCATCGTATTGTTGAGAAAGAAAAACGAACTTTGAACGATCATCGTTGCTGATCATCACGCCAGCACGTCCCGCGGTACCAAATTGATCGATGGAAACACGATCAACCTCGAATACCAAGTGCAGATCCTGCACAGCGATGTAGCCGTCTTTTGTCTTAGCTGACGCACCAGCCCACCCATCACTTAAGGCATAAGTGAAGACTTCCAATTCCCCGTCTTCCACGCCAACCGTGGAGTCGCCTTCACCCGCTCCGAGGCCTTCATTTGAGACGACCCAGTTGGCGGCATTGAGTGAGGCACCAAAGCCATCCTCCAACAGAGCACCAGGGCCGGAAATCACTGCAACGGAAAGGCGATTGCCTCCAGCAAGATCTCCTTGGATGCTTAGTTCTGTGCCGCCTAAAGCTCCCCCTTGCACTCGGAAACTCTGGGAGTTGTCTCCCCCAGCAGGAAAGATAAGGGACAATTTACCATTGCTGCCGCCGACGGGTGTGGCGATAGATGTGTCGGCGCTACTGACGGTCAGGGTGATGTCACGCTGCGAATTCAGGCCTTGAGGGATCCTTACATTCACAGGTTGACTTAGCCCTCCCTCAGTGACGCTGACTGCACTGGGGTCGAAGGTGGCTCCGCCTTCGGACTCAATGACCAGGTTGTCCCACGTGGTATCCGCTGTGTCATCATTGGCTCTAGCATAGGAGCCAAATTGGAAGATGACAGGAGAGAAGGGGAATTGAACTTCGGCGCCCTCAATGCCATCCAAAAGAAGTTTGACGGTTTGACCATCTGCCACCATGGACATGGTATGCAGGCCTCCGTCATCAAAAGCATCTCCATCAAAGACGGCCATGTTATTCCCACCGCCGGTGGGAACGTCGCCATCTTGCCCGATCTTGCGATTGTAGCGCCAGCCACCTTCTCCTCTCACATCAGCAAAGAGAATGTAATTGGTTTGGGTTTCATCCAGGATCCATAAAGCACTCCTTGAGGCCGAACCCTGACCTGCTTCGGCTATACGATCAATGGACAGGGTAATGGTTTCCGATTCGGAAGGGGCAAAGGTAGGAACCACTCGCAGAGTACCGCCCGACCACCATTGCTGGGTGGTGGTCCCCACAAAGCGCATGACTCCATCCCCTGCCTCTGCATGGATATCGCCAACGCCTCCTTCAAAGAAAGGTGAGTCAACTGCAAACCGATTCGGATCAATGGTGTCACTGGAAAAGTCATCGGAGAAGACAACATTGCTCTGTTGGGGGACGGCTTTGATTTGCAGGTTGTCCCACGTGGTGTCGGCCGTGTCGTCATTGGCTCTGGCAAAAGAACCAAACTGAAAGCTAACCTTCGAGAATGGGAAAGCG
>CACEMW010000044.1:0-25136 GCA_902560705.1 uncultured Verrucomicrobiota bacterium | reverse complement strand
GAATCGATCCAGAGCTCGCCACGTTGAGTTTCATGGCAGCCGAGAACCACTCTCGGGGATCGGTACCCATCCCATATTCCAGCAAAAAGGATCGATCCTGGCCAAAAGCACTCCCTATGACCTCAATGGAGGTGCCTGCCCGAATCACGTCGTTGTTCTGTGGGTAAGATAAGTGGACATTGGCAATCTCCACACCCTGCCGCCACCAGCTGCTTTGACCGAACACGTCCACCACTTCCAGAGCCAGGGTGTAGGCACCGTCTTCAAATTGTGATGTGTCAAAACCCTCCAAAAGAACCCCTCCAATGACGGGGGTTTCTTCGTGCACCAGAGCCTCCCAATCCAAAGGGGCCATGCCTTTTCCGATCCAAAGGGAATAACGCTTGAATCGCTCTCCATAGGCATCTCCAGTGAGCGTCACCAACCCAGTCACTCGCTCAGGGATGAGGCATTGAGCAATCGGCAATGGATGCTCAATCTGCTGTACTTTGAGCACATTGAGCCTTCCCGCCCCCATGGGCTTGTCTGTGTGGAGCGGATCCACAGCATTCAGCAGAACACGTTGCACCTCATCCACGGTCCAATCTGGATGTCGCTCAAGGATCAATACCGCAGCGCCACTGACATGCGGAGCAGCCATCGAAGTTCCGCTTAAAAAGCCAAAACGATTGTCGGGAAAGGTGGCGAAAATATTTTGCCCGGGAGCAGCGAGATCAATGAAGGAGCCAAAATTGGAAAAACGCGTTCTCTGATCCTTCTCATCGGTAGCTCCCACACCAATTGTGTGATCAAAGGCCGCTGGATAGAATAGCTGATCACTTTTGCGATTGCCCCCAGCCGCGACAAAGAGAATGCCCGCAGCGGCAGCTTCCTCAACAGCCACTCGTATCACTTCACTCCTCACATCCACCCCCCAACTCGCATTGATGACATGAGCCTCATGATCGATCGCATATTGAACTCCTTTGATGACAGTCGCGACATCTGCCTTACCAGTCGTTCCAAAGGTCTTGATCGCCATGAGGCTGACGTGCTGACAGACGCCCACAGACCCGCGTCGATTGTTGGCGACTGCCCCAATGATACCGGACACATGAGTTCCATGCCCCTGATCATCGAAAGGATCGCCATCCTCTGAGACAAAGTCGTATCCATACACATCGTCGATCAGTCCGTTGCCATCGTCATCGACACCGTTGGTTGGAATTTCACCCTCATGGACCCATAGATTTTCACGAAGATCCGGGTGATGAAAATCGATACCGGTGTCGATAACGGCAACGCGAATCTGGGGATCTCCCACCCCGTAAGACCAGGCCTCTGGCAAATCAATGTCTGCATCCTCCTGACCCTCCCATTGACCCGTGTTATGCAGGCCCCAGGAACGCTCAAAATAGAAATCATCCGGAAAGACGCTCTGTTCCAATTCGATGATATAATTTGGTTCCACGAAATCCACCCCCTCATCAATAGCCAACTGCCGTTGAACCGAACCCTGTGGCCAGTGTGACGGGACTTGAACCACCACCCAATCCTCCAAGGGGCGGGAATGCGTAGCATGTCGTGGCCGCTGGGCCTGGTGGAGCGGGGTGATCAATCGCTGACAAACCACTTCCGGGTGCTTTTGATGCATACGCTGTATCCAGGAAGCGGGGTCCTGAGCCACTCGCACCAGGTAGGAGCCCGGCACCACCTCATCGGTCCACTGAGCCGACCAAGCAGAACACGAAACCATGAAAAAACTAATTGGAAACACCCGAGGCAAAATCGACAAAAAGAGTCGGGACAAAAATCGCTCTAAGATGGGGCAGCCCTGAGGTGAAGAAAAATGGATGCTGGAATGTTTCATCCAACTCTTCAGTCGCTTCTTCCAACTCTGATAAAAAGCTTGGGGATGCATGCCCATTTTCACATCCAAGAGAATCACAATCTCCTCGTCGAATCAATCATAGGCCAGTGGAAGTCTTAAGATCGATGGCTCCTCTTGAGGGGATTGTGACTTGACGACTCGCCGGTGGAAAAGATTGAGTCCTCACGGGCATCCGAGAGAAAGCCAGAAGATATTATGGAATACCTTGAAAAACTGAAATTTACCGCTGACGGGCTCATTCCAGCCATTATTCAAGATGCTCAAAATGGAATAGTGTTGATGATGGCATGGATGAATGCAACGGCACTGGAGAAAACCATTGAAACTGGCAAGACCTACTTTTGGAGTCGTTCGCGCCAAAAATACTGGATGAAGGGAGAATCCAGCGGTCACACTCAAAAGGTGTTGGATTGTGCGTATGATTGCGATGGAGATACCCTGCTACTCCAGGTCGAACAGGAAGGAGCCGCTTGTCACGTAGGATACCGCTCCTGTTTCTTTACTTCCATCAAAGATCAAGGCCAGAACTTGGAGATTACCGAACCGATGCTTAAGTCTCCCGAAGAAATATGCGGTTCCAAGAAGTAGTCATTCAAGACCAAGATGGTCTATCTAGAGTCTGCGAAGACCATCTTCGGGCATGGCATTGGGGATCTCATCTTCAATGACTGCGAGGCGCTCCATCGTTTCGCAGTCCAGGTCTAAGTCGGCAGCAGCAAGACTCTGTTTGAGCTGATTGACATGAGAAGCTCCAATAATGGTTGAGGCCACAAAATCGTGCTGCTTGCTCCAGGCACTGGCCAGAGTGGTCAAATTCATGCCGATGGAATCAGCCACTGCTTGGACACGATCCACCACGGCAAGGGTTCGATCGTTCACAAAACGCTGCACCATTTTTTTCTGACGTTCCCTGCCCAGAGACATGTAGATGGAAAAGCGAGCTCCTTCGGGAAAGGCACCCCCTTGATACTTACCGCAAAGAACCCCTCCACCGAGAGGGGAGTAAGGCAGCAAGCTAACTTGCTCCTGACGGCAAACCTGAGCCAGTTCGCTTTCGCAGCGCCGGTTGATCAAACTGAAATTGTTTTGAACCGTCTCCATCCGATCCAGATGGTGACGATCGGAGGACCAAAGTCCTTTCATGAGCCCCCAGCTGGTTTCGTTGCTGGTGCCGGCCAGACGAATCTTACCGGCTTTCTTGAGGTCTGTCAGAGCCGAAAGAGTTTCCTCATGCCTCATCCCATGATCAGGCCAGTGAGTTTGGTAGAGGTCGATGTAATCGGTCTGGAGACGCTTCAAGCTGGATTCCACCTGGCGCACCATCTGGTGACGGTCCAGGGTGGTCATGCCGTGCCGGACAGGTGGAACAAACCAACCATGTCCGGCACCGGTGATTTTGGTCGCTAGGATCAGCGCGTCTCTGGGCTTACTTTTCAGCCAGCGTCCTACAATGGACTCGGTGAGCCCAACGGTTTCTGCCTTGGGGGGCACTGGATACATTTCAGCAGCATCAAAAAAATTGACTCCTCGCTCAAAAGCTTCATCCATGATCCGAAAGGACATGGATTCGTCAGCCTGGTCGCCAAAGGTCATGGTCCCAAGACAGATCTCGGAGACCACCAAACCACTCCTACCAAGACGACGCTGCCTCATATCCTTCCACTACTGTGCCTTGAGCGCCTGATCGATGGCCGCTCTCAGCTTGGTGTCGTCAGGGCGTGTTCCAGAGCGGTAGTGGCCAATCACGTTGCCATATTTGTCGACCAGGAACTTTTCAAAGTTCCATCGCACATCTCCTCCGTGCTCTGGGTGAGTGGTGAGGTATTTATACAGAGGGGCCTGCTTGTCTCCCTTCACATCAATCTTGCCCATCATGGGGAAGGTGACTCCGTAGTTATCCTTACAAAAACTTAAAATTTGAGCGTGGGAGCCAGGCTCCTGACTACCAAAATTGTTGCAGGGAAACCCCACCACTGCAAATCCCTCATCCTTGAGCTCATTGTGCAGTTTCTGCAACCCCTCATATTGAGGCGTATAGCCACACTTGCTGGCCACGTTGACCATGAGTAGCACCTTACCCTTCCATTCCTTCAGGTTGACTTCCTTGTCTTGGATAGACTTCATTTTGAAGCTCAAGGCGTTCTTTTCGTTGTGGTGATCCGCTTGCATGGCAGTGAAATTCAGCAAACTCATCAAGGTGGCAAGCGCTGTGAAAACAGTCGTATAGGTTTTGGTGATGTTCATAATAATGATTCCTTACAACGCTAAGGTTTCCTCATTTACCCAAATTGCAACTGATTTTATTTCAATGCAGATCCGCTTGCGCCTCCGAAGAGCTAGATTCTTCCTGCATGTAGGTGCGAGGAACATAAAAATAGGCAACAAAAACGAACAAAATGGAGGTCACAAGCATCGTCCACGTCCAGAACCAGAAGTAGGCCGCGCCTTCCAGTTTGACGGCTCCTCCTACGCTTTCCTCGGCAGTAAATTCAATCGCGGGAACCCCTCCGCGCTCTCTTTGAACCTGTTCCCTACCCTGGTCTCCCAAGAGCGCCACCATCCGTCGTTCGCGCCAAGTAAGGGGTGCGTCGGTTCCTTGGTCAGTGGAGGGCCTGGAAACAGTCACCTCAACCATCAGATCATCCGGGGTTAAACGCTGCTGATCGTTTCCTAGGCTGACAATCCGGAAGCTGTTGCGATTGATCATGCGATAATGCAGAGGCGATCCCCAAGGGTCGAGCATCTCTCCCACTAAGGCCTGTCCCTCCTCAGTGCGCGGCAGTTGCTCCTGGTGCATCTCAAAGTAGTTGCGCACAGCTGACTCGGCATGGCCAAGATCCTGCCTGACTGTTTCAGTCATGAGCGCAGAATCTCCTTTTTCGATCAGAATGAACTTATTGACAGCTGCAGTGAAATAATTCCCGAGCGAAACCGATGCCAGAAGCATGGCCATCACCATGGATTTCATGCTCGTCGGAGCTTGAGTGTAGGCAAATTCCAGGCAGGTGATGGACACCATGACTTCGGAAGCAGTCAGTAGCACATAGGCTAGCAGTTGCCAGGAAATGGAGGGCGTCTGCCCCGAATCAATCCAGGACTGCAAGAGGGAGACCATGGCAAACCCCGGAACCATGACAAAAAGACCGATGGATATCTTGCGCAGTGGTGTCACCGCAAAAAACCGGTCTAGAAAAGGATAGAGAAGGTAACTGAAAACAGGCACCAGGGTCACAATCATGATCGGGTTGATTGCCTGAATCTGGGAAGGCAACCACTCCACCCCCATCCATTCTCGATTCAAATCTTCGGCCTGAAGAACCCAGGAGGAACCGGTTTGATCAAAGAGGGCCCAGAAAACGGCTACGAAGGAAAAAATGATCATGAGCTTGGCCAAAGCCATGAGCCCCTGGGGTGAAAAAACCTCCCTGAAGAACGCCACCCCTCGCGCAGGAATGTGAACAAAGACATTGCGTCCCATCCAGAACAACACCGTCGCAATCGCCATGAGAACACCAGGCAGACCAAATGCCCAGTGAGGGCCGTAATACTCCAACAGCAAAGGGGTCGCCAAAGTGGACAAGGCTGCTCCCACGTTGATGGCCACATAGAACCAACCAAAGACCTTGGTAAGCCAGTGGCTGTTGGTTTGACCAAACTGATCGCCCACATGGGCCGAAACGCAGGGCTTGATGCCGCCGGATCCTAGAGCAATCAAGTAGAGACCGCTCATCATCCAGCTTTCTGCCCCCATGCCCGGTGCGCCCATCAAGGCGAGTGCAAGGTGTCCAAGACAATAAAAAATGGAAAGACTGAGAATAGTGCGATACTTACCCAGCCAGGCATCGGCAATAAAAGCTCCCAGAATCGGTGTCAGATAGACCCAGGCATTGAAGTCATGATACCGAGCCACCGCTTCGGAGCGATTCATGGGCTCTCCAGGAGACGTGTCCAACAAAAAGAGATATTTGGTCATGAAGATGGTCAGAATACCCTTCATGCCATAGAAGCTGAATCGCTCAGCTGCCTCATTCCCGATGATGTAGGGAATGCCTTTGGGCAAGCTGTGTGTTGCCAATGGAGCGGACAAATAGGCTTTGGTCGCCATAGAAACGCTGGAAAACTTGGAAACTGGGTGAGGGACTTTCGACTAAGGAGTCTTATTCCAGAAATCGACTACAAAGACATCCTCCAGCAAAGGACCTACCAGCGATCCGAATGTCTTGTGATGCGGATGAATCAGGTAGTCATCCCGGTCCTGAGCCGAGTGAAAGGTGAGCACAAAGCCATGGGTGAAATCTTTGTTCAATCCCTCTGGACTGTTGTTCAACCCCCACTCAAAACTGAGAATTTGGGGGATTTTCTGCTCCAAACCCGCAAAGGCTTTTTCAACGCCTGCAATCTCTTCGGCCGTTGCAGAAGCTTTAAACTTGAAGGAAACCATGTGGACGAGTTGCCCCCGTTTGAGATCTTTTTGGGCTGCTTCGCCCGAATGGATATCGCTCATACGCACAACCAGAAACGTGAGAAGGACAAGAATGCAGGTGGAATATTTCATACCAGTTCAAATGAAGGAATAAATCAAAACTTAGCACTCCCGCGATCGGGGCGGCAAGCGCTAATGGAAGGGCTCGCAGAACCCAACCGTTTTTCACCCCCCTTGAACCGCGCAATGGTCAAGAAGCTGACGGCATCCATCTTCAAGCATGTCCAGCACTCGATCAAAGCCTTCGCCCCCCCCATAATACGGATCGGGAACCTCCGCTTCATCGTATGCCTCAACGAAGTCGCAGAATGGTTTGATCTTGTAACCCCATTGAGACTCGCCATCCATGGTCAGCACATATTCGCGATTACCCTCATCCATGGTGAGGACCAGATCGAACTGCACCAGGTCTTCGGCGGTAATCTGACGCGCACGGCTACCAAGGGTGTACCCACGCCGCGCCGCCGCTTTCCGCATCCTGGGGTCGGCCGCCTGACCGCGATGGAAGTCAATCGTACCGGCCGAATCACAAAAGAACTGTTTCTCCAGGCCAGCCTCGGCAGCCATGGCCTGCATCACTCCCTCGGCGGCAGGACTGCGACAGATGTTACCCATGCAAACAAAGAGGATCCTATTAATGGTGGTGATTTCGCTTCTCATCAGGGTTGGGAGAGCTTTTGGAAAACCTCCTTCGCACGCTGCACAAAACCCGAAGGTTCCCTGGCAAAAAGTGGGCTGTCGGTTTCAATTGCCAGGGCGCCTTGGTAACCGGTTTCCTTCAGTGCAGCAAAGAGGCCTTCCAGGTTGGCATCTCCTTCCCCAATGTGTGCACTGATGCCTACTAGCCGCCTGTCAGCAACCTCGACCTTCTTGTCGTTCAGGTGAAAATCGAACACCCGACCATCGTAACCTCGATAGACTTTTTCAGCATCAAAACCAGCCGCAGTGATCCAGCCAATGTCCAGACAGACACCTATGCGAGGGTCGCGATGTTGGATGACATTTTTCACGACCATCGGGTTCCCATAAAGGGATGTCAGTCCGTGATTGTGGATGGCAATCTTGACATCAAACTCCTTCACCAAACGTTCCAGAGAATCAAAAATGGCAAAATCACGTGGCTCCACAATGATCAATTTGATCCCCATGAATTGAGCAAACTCAAAGAGGCGTCGGTTCTCCGCATGATCCATGGATGTAATCGCAACCCCAAAGGTGTATATTTCCAAACCTTCGGCATCCAGGGTCGCCTTTTTTCTTTTAATTTCCTCCCAATCGGCCCTGGGATTGAGGTGCTTGTCAGTGGATTGAATTTTTGTCAGCCCATGTTCTTTGGCAAAGGCCACCATTTGGTCGAAATCCATGTTGCGCAAAGTCCAGGTCTGAAGGCCCAGGGAAAAACCTCCCTCAGTCTTGGCCTTGGCACAGACGGGTTTGAGGAGCACCAGATCATCGTACTCAATGGGGCGACCCGAAAAAGGTTGCCCCCACAAACTTGCCTTGCCCTGAGTCGGGGCTTCGGTGGCAACCTGATGGATCTGCCAGGCAGAAGGCTCCTCAGCACCCTCCATCCAGGCCTTGCCTCGAATCATCCATTGAGAAAGATGCGGTTCGGTCACTTCCAATCGCAGGTGAACCCACTGGGAGGACACCCATTGAAAAGGGGCCTCTGCAACCATTTGGCGCCCCTTGTAGAGCTCCAAAGATTTTTTGGCGGGAGACACCTTCAGGGAATAACCCCCAAGACCGTAAAGCCCGACTCCAAAGGAGGGATAGAGTCTCCCCTTCTTCTCAGAACGAATCCTTGCCTTGATTTCGAGATCCCCTTCGTTATCCGGTCCGAAGACAGCTCCATGATTGTCCAGCGGAGCACCGGGAAGCATGAGCATCTGGTCCTGAACTTTGAATCGGCCACTGAGCACCAGAAAGTCTTCCGGGGTTTGCCCAGCTACGGTCTCATCAAAGCGTTGGTCATAGACCACAGCTTGGGCGCTCATCATGCCAGCGGTGAGCATCCACAGCATGAAAAGCAAGAAGACGCGCAGATTCAAAAAGCATTGGGAAGTCTGGCGACTCAGCTGTAAAGGAAGCAAAGCTGAAGAAGACACAGGAATAGTATGCGCCTTTGCTCACCACGTGGAAAGCCTTTTGTGCCGGGTCGAGAAGACCTTAAGGACCCTGAAGCAACGGGGCCACTTGTCGGACCATGAGTCGACTGGCTGCTACCCAAGTCCAAAATAAACCGGCAAGAAACATCCCAAGCATGAGCATACACAAAGAGAGCCACGCCACTCCCTCTCCTGCCTTCCCCAAGCTTGGCCAAGTTGCCAGCATGGCGCTACCGGCACCCATCAACAAACCGATGACCAGCAATGCCAGGTGCTCCAGGCAGACCAGGCCACGGAGACGCCGAGAAGAGAAGCCGACTGCGGCCAGGATGGCCCACTCCTTCCGGCGATCCTGCAGATTGCGCAGAACCACTGCCCCAAGACCAAAACTTCCGAGAACCAGTCCCAATCCACCAAGCAATTGAAAAGTCGATAAATAAGTGTTCTGCACGGCGTTGAAGGCATTCATCCGTTCCACACTGTCATAAAGTGAAAAACCTACATCCTCCAGTGCCCGGGATAGTTTTTCCCCGACTTCCTTTTGAGACTCTGCGGGAGCATCGACCAGAAAGGCCTTGTAGCCTGCGGCACCTTGGAAGTGCTGGGTGAAGTGCGACTCGGCAATCAGGACACTCCCCTGAAGGATGGAATTGGCTACACCTGCCACCAGGCGAATGCGTAGCACCTCACCAGAGGCATCCATGACTTCCAGCACATCCCCTACCTTTTTACCCATGGCCCACAAAATCGATTGATGATCGGCGACGCCCGGAATGGACCCATCCTCCAGCACCTCATGAAGCCACTGCCAACCCGATGGCTCCCTTGAGTGCCCTTTCCAGGAACTGGCAAAGGAGAAGGCCTGCCTTGAAATCAGCCCATCCGGATCCACCCCCATGATACGAGGGCGTTGCGCACGGTTCAGGTTCAGGCAACTGGCTTCTTCTCCCTCCCTTACGCGAAAAGGCACAAAACTCACTTCAGGTAGGTCATCAGCATACAGGCCATAGTTTTCGAGCCCCTCGGACGCGTTGGGATTTTGCATGATGGGCACCGAACTCTCCGCCCAAAAACCAAAACCACCGGTGCCAGAAGATCGAAGCCGGGCATCTCGAGAAGCATCCAGCTTGTTGGCTCCTACAGCCATGACCAGGAAAGCACCAAAGGCCAGGAGAGTGATGGTAGCCAGACTGCGCCGACGCCGACGTGCGGCATTTCGCAAGGCCCATAAAAAAAGAGATTTCACGCGCCCAACCTGTTCCCGCTCCAGGCGCATCAACCACCCCGACAGCATCAGCCACCCTCCCCCCACAGCCAGCATTCCGGATCCAAAAAAGACGGCGGCCGCACGCGTGGCGCTTCCCATGCCGGCAGTGAAAGCGAGGATGCCTGCAAGGATCATCACCACCCACCCTGCGCGATGGCGACGCTGTGCTTGGATGGGCGTCGAACTCGAGGCAGAGCTCTGTGAATCTACGCCCGTAAGCAAGGCATGAGCTCTCTGCCGACTGGCGCGATGGATACCCAAAAAAAGCGTCAGGGAAGCTACCAGGATGGATCCCACCAAGCCCCCGATCAGGGTTGGAACCCGAATGAAAAGAGCGAGAGCGGAAGTACCCGTAGCATCTTTCCACAATGTGGTCAGGCCCCAAAGCATGCCTTTGGCGTACAGCATGGCCAACAAAACTCCCAGAAGGCTTCCAAGGCATGCCAGCACCACCCCTTCCCGAAGCATCAAGGCGCGTAGGCGCTGCTGTGTCATTCCCAGTGCCTTCAGCACACCTGCTTCATGGGTTCGCTGCTCGATCACAAATTGAAAGAGCAAGTTCATCAGCACCAGGGCTGCTAGAATCAGGAAAAAACTAAATCCAATGAACAGCCCCCCGAAATCCTGGGATTCGGCAACCGAAGCCCAGGCCTGCTCACGAACAGGAAGAATGGCAATGCCCAATTTCTGTGGATCCAGGGCTTGAGCCATGCGCTCACCGAGCGTGATTCGCGATGCGGTATCCACGGCTTGCGAATACCGCACTGCGGTCAAGCGACCAAAGCGATTGTTCCACAATGCCTGGCCGGATTTCAGAGACAGGAAGGCCTTGGGCGTCCCATGATACGTCTCCCAGTAAGCGTTGTCCTGATCTCGAATGGCATCCAGATCGATCGGGAACCCCGTATCCCAGTCTCGACAGTTTTCCGCATCCTTGAGCCCAGGAAAATCTGGCATCAAGCTGGCGTCCAGGTAGGGCGCTTCCAACGGTACGACTGTCTTGACTTCAAAACGAGCTGTAGCCTCGTCGAGCGCACGCCCCAAACCCACCTTGTAATAATCCAGTTCAAGGGCGTCCCCCACGCCTACCCCCATGTCATCAGCAAGCCACTGATTGATGGCGATCTCACCACGATCGAGTTCGAGCGGGAAAAGCCCCTCATCGGTCGCCGACACCATGGAATACGGTGTGCTGGCATCGTCGGATCGAAGTGCATTGACGAAATAGGTCAAGATTCCCTTTCCGCCAAAGGAGGTTTCAAGCAATACGGACGATGTGTGGTCGTCCAGAAAGACTCGGTCCGATCGAAGCTCGGCACCCTTGGACTCTTTATCTGGATCCCACTGCCATTTCAATTGACTGTCTTCAAGGCTCCAAACGGCTTGAAGGTGATCCAATACATGGGAGCTATCGGAAGCATCCCCTTCGCGTTCATTCCCTCTGGCCATCAGCAAAAGATTGGCCTGTATCCCAATCTCCAGAGCCTGCTGCAATCCCTCAAGATCGACGAAGGCATTCATCGGAGGCAGCTGGCTGGCTTGCAAACTGAATCGACCGAGAGCAGCATCGGAAACGATGCTGGAAACCTTGAGCCTCAAGGCCACCGTCTGGCCCTCCTCTGGCGCCAAAGGGGCCTCAGGCGAAAGGAGGCTGGGCTTCTGCACACGCAGGATGACCGTCGCACCGACTTGTGCATGCAGTTGCTGCGCCAAGGCAGCCCCAAGAGCCACTTCTCCGGGTGAAGGATGAAGGCCCGGATCCGGATCCGTTGCCATGTCCCAGAAAGTGTTCTTCACCCCGAAAAGCCAAGACTGATTGGATCGATAATCCCCACCCTGAATGGCACTGACAGCGGGTAGTTGCAGTGCCGGACTCACTTCGGCAAAAGTGGGATCCTGCATCCTTTGAGCGAGATCTTCCTGAAACAAACGGTCATTTCCCACAATGGCCGTATCTACTTTTCCCAACCGCACCATGGCCATTTGGTAAAGACTACCCCGGACCGAATCCCCCACCATGAGAGCACCGGTCAGCACTGCTGACGCGATACAGGCACCCATCAATGTCCCAAGATGCGAACGCGCATAGTAGGTAAGGGAACGAGAGAGAAATTTCCACGCGTTCATGGCATCATGAGGCACAGAGTTGCCCTCCCTTGAGGACCCACATTTTGTTGGTTCTTTCCGCGAGTTCCCTGGAATGCGTGACCATGACCAGGGTCATGTTTTCCTCTCGGTTGAGTTCCAGAAGGAGCTCACCCAGGTTTTCCGATGCCTGATGGTCCAAAGCACCTGTGGGCTCGTCGGCAAGGAGAAGTTGTGGCCGCCGAATCAAGGCCCGAACCACAGCGACACGCTGTCTTTCTCCCCCAGAAAGTTGCCCCGGACGATGATCCAACCGATGAGACAGCCCCACTCGATCGAGAAGTTGTTCAGCCCGATTTTCCAAGGATCCATCGGTAACCAGCGAGGGCTCTGCCAAAAGGGGAACCAGGACGTTTTCGACAACCGAGAGTTGTGGGAGCAAATGATGCGACTGAAACACAAAGCCAATGGTGGTTCGCCGAAAGGATGCCAACTCCGCTTCATTGCATGCATTCAGGTCTCTTCCAGCTACCATCACCTTTCCTGAAGTGGCCTGATCCAAGGCCCCCAGAATGTTCAGAAGGCTGCTTTTGCCCGACCCAGAGGGTCCAACAATGGCCAAAGCCTGACCCGAGGAGACCTTCAGATCCACTTCAGACAGCACATGGGTCGGAGCAACGTTCTCACCCTCACCATAGGATTTGGAAACCTTTTCAAGTAGAATCAGCGCGTCCTCTTGGTCCATGGCATCATCATGCCCAAAAGGGCCCACGGATCAAAAAAAATCGATCACTCACAGATCGATAATGCAAGGACGCATGGCAGGGACTCCTGCACCTTCAGGCAGGATCGGTATGGGACCATTCCCGGTAGGGATGCAATGCGAGGAGCGCGTTGAAATAGCGACGATCTCCGGAAATTTCTTCCAACACCCATTCGGGTAAATGAATTTGCTGGGTGGGCTCCTTCAGTTCCACTTCGGCAAGGATCAAGCCCTGGTTAGCTCCTTCAAAAACATCCACCTCCCAGGTCAAATCGCCTCGGGTGACGTAATGACGGGTTTTGCAGATCTGGGCCTCCTGACAGAAATGATCCAGCATGTATTCTGCCTCCTCAAAAGGAATGGAGTATTCGAATTCCTCTCGTGCGATCCCCTCTCGCTTGGTTTTGAGGGTAATGAATCCCCGGTTTCCCAGTAGTCGCACCCTCATGGAGCAGGGAGCCGATGTCTGAATATAGCCTTGCCGACACGTTTCCTTTCTGGAGGCATATCGCCAGTCCCCCGTGGGATCCACCAGAAATCGGCGTTCTATTTCAATGGCCATGATCAACAAGCTCAAGCGTTCCATTCACAGGAAACTTAACTTAAGCGCACAAGAACTAAGAGAGTTCTTGTTTCTGGTGGAAGATGGTTCAACAACTTGCATTCAAAATCGAGCCTTGAATTGTGACAATCTGGCGACCGCAAGACACGTCCATGGACTGAACACCTGCTTTGGTCTTGCTGATTTCAAGACCGTCGGACAATCTCGTTGGCATGTCGGAGGAAACATTTGACATTCACTATGTTGCCAAACTGGCGCGATTGAATCTCACCGAGGAAGAATTCAAAACCATGGGAACACAGGTTGCTCAAATTCTGAGTTACGTGGAACAACTTCAATCGGTGGAGTTGGGGGATGATGTGGCGCCAACAGCGCATCCGATCCCCATGACCAATGTCACCCGGCCCGATTTGGTAAAGTCTTCACTATCTCAGCAGGAAGCTCTGTGCAACGCACCCGCTCAGGGCAATGGTCTGTTCATGGTTCCCAAGATCGTGGAGTAAACGTCCTGCAAACTCCCAACGACAAGCAAGGCCATGACCGAACATTCAAGCCATTCCATCCGAACCCAAGCTGCACGCATTCAATCAGGTGAGCAGAGTGTTCGCTCACTGCTCGACAGTTTCCTGGAACGCATCGAAACCCATAACCCACGCATCCATGCGTTGACACACCTCGACCAAGAGGATGCCAGGAAACAGGCACTCCAGATCGAGGAGACGATTCAGTCAGGACAAGCGCTACAAAACAAACCGCTGTTGGGCATCCCCATTGCCATCAAAGACAATATTGCGCAGCAAGGACACCCCTTGAGTTGCGCGTCCGACATGCTCAAAAACTTTGTTTCCCCTTATGATGCCACGGTGATTGAAGCCCTCAAAGAGGCAGGGGCGCTCTTGGTAGGTCGAGCCAACCTAGATGAATTCGCTATGGGGAGTTCCACCGAAACCTCCAGCCTGGGACTGACACGAAATCCGTGGAATGAGGCATTCATTCCAGGGGGCTCCTCCGGAGGTTCTGCAGCGGCAGTCAGCGCAGGCCTTTGCGCAGCGGCTTTGGGATCGGACACAGGGGGTTCGATCCGCCAACCTGCATCTTTCTGTGGCTGCGTGGGTCTCAAACCCAGTTATGGCCGCGTATCACGATATGGACTGACAGCCTTTGCCTCTTCTCTCGACCAGATCGGTCCTTTCACACAATCGGTCGAAGATGCTGCCGTCATGCTTGAAACCATCGCGGGATACGACCCCAAGGATTCCACCAGTGTTCAGGCTCCGGTCGGTCATTACTCCTCGGCACTTGGCAAAGATATCAAGGGCCTTAGAATCGGTTTGCCCAAGGAGTATTTTGTCGACGGTCTCGCTGAAGAGACTCGCTCGGCGGTAGATCAAGCGATCCAGCAATTCGAAAACCTGGGAGCAGAAATCCAGGAAGTCTCCCTTCCTCATACAGAATTCGCCATTGCCACCTATTATGTCATCTGCACGGCAGAGGCCAGTGCCAATCTGGCGCGTTTTGATGGTATCCGTTATGGACACCGCGAGGAGGGCAAGGATCCTGCAGAACTCTACGCCAACACTCGAGGCTCGGGCTTCGGTGCCGAAGTCAAGAGGCGCATCATCTTGGGCACCTACGTGCTTAGCAGTGGTTATTACGACGCCTACTACTTGAGGGCGCAAAAGGTCCGCACACTCATCCGAAAAGATTTTGAACAGGCTTTCAAGCAAGTCGACCTTCTACTCACTCCCACCGTTCCCTCCACTGCATTCAAGATCGGTGAGAAAGCGGCGGATCCACTTCAGATGTATTTGACGGATATTTTTACGATTTCCGCCAACCTTGTCGGAAACTGTGGGATCAGCCTGCCGTGCGGATTCTCCTCAGACCCAAAGCTTCCCATTGGCCTGCAACTCATGGGCAAACCTTTTGAGGAAGAGACGCTCCTTCAAGCCGCCCACGCCTACGAGCAGGCAACTTCCTGGCATCATGAAATGCCTATTTAGAGCAAACAAGGAATCTCTGCCAGATTTGCTTGAGACCGTGATAAAAGGTCAAGGCTGGAGCAAGGGGTATCCCATGGGCTGGGTAAGTGGAGACAACCCGCTTCCGGTAAACTGAAGCGTTGGCTGAATACTTGGGCGACTCCTCTTTCCCATCAAACCGGCAGTCATCTCCCTGGAAGGTAACTTCATGGAATGCTGGGATGAATCAATTGAGGTACGAAACCAGGCAGCACCTGGAACTTGAAAACTCAAAACCCCTGCCTGGAAAGTTTGGGGGTTCGCCGAGGGCACTTCAGCCACATCACGACCGAGGCACACCAAGGCAATCATCACAAGACTGTAAACAACGGAAAGCGCTGGCCGAAAGGACAGGTTTCTGAAAATGCGCCACAAAAAGGGATCGCGATGTGCAATTCGATCGACCTCGAGCCTGGAAATGATCCGAGAAGCCAAGAGATCCCCGTGGTCGGGCGGCGGTGTTTCATGACGCTTCAAGGAAATCAGTTTTCTGAGAGCCTCTTGGTCTTGTGTATGCTGTTCTTTCATGTCCATGGAAACTAGGGTCAGGGCAAGTAATCAGCCAGGTATCCCTGCAACTGCTGCCTGGCATAAAAAAGTCTGGAGCGAACCGTTCCTACGTTGCAGTCCATGATTTTTGAAATCTCTTCATGAGACATCCCTTGGATATCATGCAACGTCACGGTCAGACGATGTTTTTCTGACATTTGCAGCATGGCTTCGTTCAATTTTTGCTGCAATTCATGGATGCGGACCTCACCTCGTGGGGTTTTGTTGGAAATCAACGCAACCAGCTCCGGGTGGTTTTCCACCTGAATATCCATGTCGTTCAGGCTTAAATGATAGGCTCTTCGATGGCGCTTCTTCAGAAAGTTGATGGTGAGGTTCACCGCGATACGATAGGTCCAGGTATAGAAAGAAGCATCTCCCTTGAACCGTTTGAGTGCCTTGAAAGCCCGAATGAAACTTTCTTGAGTCAGGTCATCAGCATCCTCGTGATTCGAGGTCATGTGGTAGAGCGTCCCGTAGATACGAGAGTGGTAACGTCGTATCAATTCATCAAAAGCGGCAAGCTCACCCCGTTGGGAAGCGGTCACCAGACAAGCATCGTCAAGATCTGTCAGAGAGACAGCCGTGGATGGTAAGGAAGAGGTGGAAGCATCATCCCTTCTGATCTTGCGGGTGATTGCTTCCATAAAGAGGTGGGTCTAGTTTTGGCTTCAGTGGCCCAGTCGCGTTGCCTGAGAAGATAAGAACTTCAACAACGGCTCCAGTGAGAGACCATGACCATCATCTTTCAAAAGTTTAAGCGCGCGCTCGGCATCGTAAAGATGTCGCTCGATGACGCGAATACACGCCTCCAAGGTCTGGTGACGAGCGAAAAGACCCATCAGCCAGTCACGCTGGCTTCCATCCCAGACAAAAAGCTTCGTAAGGAGGGTCTCTTTCTCCTGAGGACCTATGGCCTCCTGAAGCAACAGGATGGGTAGGGTACACTTCCCAGTCTGAAGATCCGTGCCAAGCGATTTACCTACCTCAGATTCATCTCCGAAAATGTCGAGGCAGTCATCATAGATTTGGTAGGCTGTTCCAAGGGAGAAGCCAAAATTTCTCAGTGCGTCGCGGTGCCGCGTGCTCAGACCGATCTGCGAACCACCCAACTCACAGCTCAGCGCAAAGAGTTCGGCGGTTTTGAGACGAATGGTGCGAAGGTAGTCTTCCTGGTTGTGAATGCGTTTTTTGTATCGCAGGGTTTGGAGAATTTCACCGGAACAAACATTGCGCGTGGCTTGGGACACAAGTCGGCAGACATCCGTGGTAGGGAACTCGGAAGCCAGTTCCAAGGCACGTGAAAAAAGGCAATCACCCAGTAAAACACTGACCTCATTGCCAGAATGCTCACACAAAGTGGGGCGATTACGGCGTAAAATGGCTTGGTCCATGATATCATCATGGACCAAGGTAGCCAGGTGAATCATCTCAATGATGACAGCGACTTTAACCAGGCCAGGTTCGAAGCCCTGGTCGGCTTCTCCAGCACATCCTACCAAAGTGGGACGCAACTGTTTGCCTTGATTGAGCAGGGCATACTCAGCGAAGGATGCGATTTCCGGCTCGAAGGCGAGGACCTGTTCTCGCAGCTGGGATCCGACCGCCTGCAAAAAAGATTCAACAGGGGCCGACAAAGTGGACCCATCCGATGAAAAACACACTTCCTGTGTTCTATCTTTCTCAAGCTCAACCGGATTGGAGCGGGCTACTAGCATCTTGGAACGAATTTAAGCCCGGTCGATGGGCAAGTCAAACGGTTAAGGCAAAGCCAGCTTGATGCAAAGCGGCACAGGCTTTTATTCCATCAAGCTTAATCATTTCATCGCTAGATGGTAACAAAACCTGGCTCATCAGGATCCTCGGCTTTTGGAAACCAAAAAATAGTGAATTAACCCCAATGGGAAGCTTGCCGAAGCCATCAAGCAGCTAAATGGGTGATTAAAACCCGATCGGCTTCCTGCTCTGATCCGTTGGATGACTCACAACAAATGGTTCATCACACTCTTTGTTGCCTTGCTCTGCAACCCCTTGCTGAATCTGACAGGGGAGGTTTCCTGGCCTTCGTTTCGCGGCTCAGATTCCAGAGGTGTGAGCCAGAACCCTGACCTGCCCATGACTTGGAGCGAGAAGGAGAACGTCACCTGGAAACAAACCAAGGCAGGTAGAGGTTGGTCGTCACCGATTGTCTGGGATGAGACCGTCTTCATGGTTTCGGTCAAGAGTCACGGCGAAGTTGAAGCACCGATCAAGGGTCTCTATTTTGGTGGAGAACGTCCCGAACCCTCCAAGGATGTCCATGCCTGGGTGGTGGAAGCCATAGACACTCCAAGCGGCTCGATTCGGTGGGCCAGCACCTTGCATGAGGCTGCACCCAGCAGCACCATCCATGTTAAAAATACCTACGCTTCGGAGACGCCGGTGACCGACGGAAAACATATTTATGTCTACTTTGGCTGCATGGGACTTTATTGCCTGGATTGGAATGGAGCCGTTGTTTGGAAGCATCAGTGGCCACCCGCAGCCATGCGCCTTGGGTGGGGCACGTCCAGCTCGCCCATCCTGCACGATCAGTGGGTGATCATTGTCAACGACAATGAGGAACAATCCTGGATGGCGGCCTATGACAAAAAATCCGGACAAGAAAAGTGGAAAGTCCTCAGGGATGAGCCCTCCAACTTTTCGACTCCCTTTGTCTGGGAGAACGACATGCGCACTGAAATCATTACCACCGGAGTGAACAAAACCCGTTCTTACGATCTGATGGGACAACCCCTTTGGACAATCCAGGGCATGTCGACCATTTGCATCCCCACACCATTTGCCGATGAAAAACGCCTTTATGTTGCCGCCGGTTATGTGGGAGACAAACTGCGCCCCAACAAACCCATCTATGCCATACGACCCGGGTCTTCCGGAGACATCACCTTGGAGGAAGGCACTCACCAAAATCAGTGGATCGAATGGATGGTCGACAACGCAGCGCCCTGCAATCCCTCCCCCTTGCTTTATCAGGGAAGATTCTATGTGCTCTGGGACTTTGGTTTTTTCAGCGCGAGAAATGCCACAGATGGTTCTGAAGCTTATCCGAAAGAGCGGCTCAATCCCCGAGGGAAAACCGCATCACCGCTTCACCCTGGGCCTATCGGGATCACCTTTTTGCTCTCAGCGAAGACGGAAACACCTACGTGATCCCTGCTGGAGATACCTTCGAGGTTCGGTATGTGAATTCCCTCAACGAAATGTGCATGGCCACCCCAGCCATGGTAGGAAGCAAGCTTTTCATCCGCACTCTGGAGCACCTTTATTGCATTGAGGAAGTAAGGCCGCAAGCATCTTCAAGGCTCGAAGCACTGAATGTGTCCAGTATCGCTGCTCACCACAAGGCGGCCATGCACGCTGGCCAGCCCCAAAGCACGGCCCTGGACCTCACCCTGCCAAAGTGAGTCACCCGATTGAGTGTCGAAGGCTCCCACCTTACCCTTGCCCCCAGTGTAGAGAATATCCCCTGAAAGAATCATGCTGTAAGGGTACTCGCAGGGAACATTCCACAACAAACAACCTTCCATGTCCTGACCGATCTGATCGAGTGAGCGAGCGATATCCACCAGCTCTTTCTGAATCGCCTCTGTTTTTTCCATCAAATCGCCGGGAGAATCCTTTTTGAGTTGTTTGAGCTGGTCGTTCAGCCTTTGTCGATACGCATACAGATCACGTCTTTGACGTGCCAATTCAAGATAGCGCTCACGATCAATGGCCTGCAATGAAGTGTCCGAATGCAAGTAAGAGCGCCCTCGAAAGACGATCATGTGATTGCCCTGAAAGGTTGCCAACTGATCCTTGCTGCCTGGCTCCACCCAACGCAATTGACCTGTTTTGCCCGGCCCAAATACCAAGGCATCCTCTGTCAGTAGAGCATAACTACCCCCATCGCCATCCAGAACCTGTTGTCGCTTGCCATCCTGAATGTCAAGAACCACAGGATTGTTGCGTCCAGTCGGTACATACAATCGGGATGAAGAAGCCACCAGATAACCCTGAGCGGGGAGATCTTTTTGCTCGGTCTTCCACAAGAGTTCGCCATTTTCAGCATTCATGGCGCATACATAGACTCCTTCAGAGGGGAACATACCCACCCCGGCATAGGCCACACCTTCTTGAACCAGGACACCGGTGCGAGCGGGCCAGGCCGAGATGAGCCGACCATTTCCGGGAATACGATAGTCCCTGGGACCAGGTCGCGTTTTCCACTCCAAGGTACCATCAGTTGCGCGCAAACGATAAATGTGACCGTCATCAGACCCCACAAAAAGACTCTCTCCTAACAAGGTCGGTGCCAGACGGACCGGTCCCTCGGTAAAAAATGTCCATCGAATTTTTCCATCCTGAGCGCCAAGGCAAATCACCTTGTCCTCGGAAGAGGATCCAAAATAGAGGGCATCCTGATCACCGACGATATGAAAGGCATGATCGAAATCCTGTCGGTGTTTCAGATCATACACCTTGTTCCAACCATCCCATTTAGCCTCTCCCTGCCAGGCAGGACGCGGGGGTTGCTTGGGAACAAATTGCCAAGCCAATTTCAGAGGGGGCGCAAGGCGATCGGTCTGAACACCGCTTCTGGCATGATCTCCCCCATAAGTTGGCCAGTCCCCACTAGCTGCCTGCAGTGCAGCGATCGAAAGAAACCAGCAGCTGATCAAGTATCCTGTGGGCCCATTTAAAAAAACACCTAGGCTGCGTACTGACAGTGGACAAAAGTTGGATCGAAGGAATTCAGCAATCATGGAATTTGAGAAAAGGTTTCAAGGAGCAGTCTGTACATGGCTATCGACGGTCTCCAATAATCGTCCTTGCTCCAGAAAGATCGTTCGGTCAGCAAAGGAAGAGGCCAGCTCCCCGTGAGTCACTAGGATCACCGTTCCGCCTGAGTCGCAAAACCTTCTCAAATGCTCACAGACCTCAGTTGCATGGCGAGGATCAAGATTGCCAGTGGGTTCATCCGCGAGGATCAGTTTTGGAGACGCCATCATGGCCCTGGCCATGGCCACTCGTTGCTTCTCCCCCGCACTGAGCTGATGGGGCAAATGGTTCACCCGATGTTTCAAGTTCAAGGTGTCAAGCAAGGTGTCAGCGCGCTGCGTTGAGCCAGCTTTTGCCCCACCATGAAGGCACAAATTATCCAGCACGCTGAGGTAAGGCATGAGATGAAACATCTGGAAAACAAAACCAATCTGCTCCGCGCGCCAGGCAGCTCGTTGTTGCGTGCTGCATTGATAGATGTCCTGGCCCTCAAAAACGACCCGCCCGGAGCTGGGGCGCAACATGGCACCCAGTGTGAGAAGCAAGGTGGTCTTACCGCTGCCACTGTGACCTCGAATCGCCAGGAACTCTCCTGCCTTCACTTCGAGATCCATCTCATCGAGACTTTTGATCCACCCTTGCGCCGAAGGGTAATGCTTGCTGAGATTTTGGGCAATGAGCATGGGATTCAAAATTCTCTGAGACTGTAGGCCGGATCCTGCGAAGCCGCGATCATGGCTGGGATGAAGGCAGCCATGGCCGAGAGCAGTGGTGCCCAGACCAGGGCCCAAAAAAGATAGGACCATTCGGTCCGTATGGCCTTGGCAGTAATTTGAAATATCTCAGGACCCACCGCTTGAGCCAACTGATTACCCACGGTAAAACCTATCAGGGCACCCACCCCACCGAGCAGGAGTGCCTTCCCAAGAAACAGGGTGGCCACCATACCCCCACTTTTGCCGAGAGCTCTCCAGATACCGATTTCACTGCGCCGCTCACGTACGTTGAGCATAGCAAACACAGCCACCCATACAGCACCGGCCACCATGAGGAAAGGGCTCAAGAAGGAAAACTTCTTCTCAACCATCTGTCGTTGACGGGCGCGTGCATCTGCCTGGACTCGGTCCTGAATCACCTTGGCTTCAGGAAGCCTTTTTTCCAATTCGGCACGCAGGATGGATACCGGATCCTGGTCCGCCGTCAGACAAAGACAATCAATGGCCTTGATTTCATTGATCTGCCCCTCCAGTCCGGTAACGGTCTGCGCGTCTTGCAAGGTGGTATAAAGAAAGACATCTTCCTCGTTCCCATACTCGACCATCACTCGAGCCACCTTCAGGGAGAGCCCCTTCACCTGCAGGATATCCCCTCCCTTGAGACCAAGGCGCACCCCTAGCTGATACCCCAGATGAACGGTTCCAGGCTCCAGGGAAAACCCCATCGGTCGTTTCTTCTTGTCAGCCGAAGTCACCGTGGGAGCCACCCCCACAAGGATGGCCGACCCATTGCCTAGGGAAATCTTCTGACGTAAGGAAGCCATCAAGTGATTGTAGGTCATGAAAACACCTTCGGATTGCGTCAGTTTTTCCACCAGGGATTGCGGCATGGTCTGATCCGAGAAGCCCTGGAACCAGTAGAGGTCCATGTCCGTTTCCTTGGGCAGGATACGCAAATTGAAACCGAGATCGCGCGTGATACGCTTGGTTTCCCGATCAGCTGCTTTTTCTGTCGTCAGATAAGCCGTCATAAGCGATATCACGGCAGCCAGACCGCAAAGGCAAAGCAGCGCCTGCATTTTGCGAAACCACATTTCCTTGAAAATCAACCCAAGCATCAAATTCCGTGGTTTTTCTTGCGTGCCACCCATAAGGTCAAGCCTCCCAGAAAGACTAGGACACTGAAACCGATCATGACCTGAATAGGCCGTTTGAGAGAGCTTCTTGCGGGTTCCACCTCCAAGTCCGAAGCAGCTGATTCGGTTGGGGCCTTTGTCGCTTCCGAACTTTGCTGAAGGTCTGCAGAGTCGTTTGATGGCGAAGCCGGCGAATACACGCCCACGAGAATGGGTTGCTCGGGCACTTCTTTGGCAGCCGAGATCCGAGCTTCTCCTTGGGATGTACTTCCTTTGCTTACACTAGAGGCCGTCGGTTCAAGGCCGATCACCTCTTCAGAATAACCAAGGAGCAGCATGTCCAGCCCCTGCGTGTCATGCGGGTCAGAACCCACACGAATTGCGTTACGACCCCGGGAAAGGATGCGACTGATTTCGGCTTTGACCAGAGGGTTTTCAGGATCAAATCCCAGCCATTGATAAGAAGCCTGCTGACGCTCCGGACCCCAAGCCATGGGCATGCGTGGGCCCTGCATCCAGGAGCGATCCAAATCGCACTCGCAATCCTGACCGGCCACAGCCAGCATCTCCTGTAATTGCACGCTCGTAATAGCATCGCCCTTGAGGGCAGGCCCGAGACGACGCCCCCTGCCAATGAGAATCGACGCCTGAGGTTCCTCTGTCGCCTGCCAATCCATTCCAAGACTCCAAATCAAGGCACGCTCTCTGCCAATGTCCTGGTCAGGAATCATGATCACCTGGGGAGGAACGTCCACGGGTTTGGGCATGTCCGGCATGAGCTCTTCGATGAAAGAGGCAGCGCGCTGAGCTGCTTGAGCCACCCGTTGATTCTCCTCAGCTTGTTTCCCTTCCACCAGGAGGATGACCGCGTAGGCCTCCATGAGTTGGTCGATCAGGCGCTCCCGCAGAGGGTTTTTAACCAGCCCTTCGAGATGGGTCCAACGCTGAGCTTGTTCCATGCCTTCGGGCGATGCATTCGGGCTGACATCCAACAAGGCCAGCCCGGGTCGGTAGAGATGAAAAGACGTCCCTGCAGGAAAAGAGGCAGGGTCCAGAAAACTTGGCCAGCGATCGGTTTGATCCAAGTCGAGCCAGCGAGGCTGCAGATTGGAATCGAGAAACAAAGCTTGTGAAGTCGGCTGCCATTCGGGTCGAAGCACATCCAGCTCTGCCCTGCTGGCAGTCACAATCCACTCAAATCCCTGACGATCCAAATCGACAAAAGCCACATCGCGTACCGAATACTTGCAGGCCGCGACTCGCGGGAGTCCCCATCCAAATAGCAGGGCCCACCAGCAGAAAGCCTGAAAAAAACACCAACCCCGACGCGTGGTTTTGGAAGCAGGATCGAACAGCACGGAGCTTGTTTACCACGGGTTTGGAAGTCGTTCAACCGGTCATTTCAGGACCGCCGACTCCGACGGATCGGATCCGCAGGCCAAATGACGGCAAACCGGACAGGCAGGATCCCGTCGAATCCGATAGCGACGAAACGCGGGATCTCGGAGATCCATGCTCAGCAACTGGCCTGTCAGTGGCTTCCCCAAACCGCTGACTAATTTGATAACCTCCATGGCAGCCATGCAACCCAGACTTCCGGAAACTGCGCCAAACACCGGGAAGCGCCGCTTCCAACTCGCCGGCGGTTCGGGATAAAGACAGCGCAAACACGGCGTCTGACCCGGTTCGATCACCGTCAACTGCCCCTCCAATTCAAACATGGCACATTCCACCAAGGGCTTGCGAAAGCGAACCGCCGCCTGATTCATGGCATAGCGCTCTTCAAAAAGTGGGGCGGCATCCACCACCACGTCCACTTGGGATACCATTTCATCCACGTTGACCTCACTGACGTTCTCCCTAACGGGAAGGATCTCCAGATCGGGGTTGAGATCTCGCAGGCGTGTCACAATTGAATCCATTCGAGAAGTTCCAATGGCCTGCCGAGTCATCAGCAATTGGCGATTCAGATCACTGGACTTGATGTTTCCGGCATGCGCCAAGACCAGTCTACCGATCCCCGCTGCAGCTAGTTCATAGGCAACCACTCCACCCAAACCGCCACAACGGCTGATCATCACCGTTGCTTGTTTAAGCTTTTGCTGACCTTCCAGGCCAAAGCCAGTGACATCCATTTGCCAACTGTAGATTTCCTCTTCCAACTCATTGAGCATCTTGCCTTGATCCGTTGCCATGGCAACATTGTGTCAGGCTCAAGAAAGTTTCAACAATCCCATTTTACACATTTCCTAAAAAGATTGAGTCCACAAAGGGCCCCATCCATGCTGCTGATCAAACGGGGAAACACACCACCCCACCCAGATCATTGGATCCACCATCATCGAAGACTCGAACCATGCGTATCATCGGAGGCATTGCCGCAGGTAAGATCCTGCAAGTACCAAAGGGGCTCGGCGTGCGCCCCACTCCTGACCTGGTCAAGCAAGCCATTTTCAACAGTCTGGGCCCGAGAATCCAGGAGGCTCGAGTTCTGGATCTGTTCAGTGGAAGTGGAGCCTTGGGTCTGGAAAGTCTCAGTCGAGGAGCCAGCCAGGTGCTGAGCGTGGAAAAGTCTTCCAAACATGCTCGCTGGATCAAGGGGAACATCAGAAAATGTGGGATGCCAACCCACCGCCATTGGATGAAAACCCAGGATGTTTTCACCCTGATACCGCAGCTCATCACCCTGAGTGAAAGCTTTGATTTGATCATGGCAGACCCGCCTTTCGGTGATAAGAATCGCTCTCAGCGCTCCACATCGCTTTCCCAAAAG
>CACEMW010000043.1:0-25733 GCA_902560705.1 uncultured Verrucomicrobiota bacterium | reverse complement strand
CGCATTTATCGCAAGGAGTCCGATTTTGTGGATCCGGGTCCATCCAATACATTCGTCTTTCTGGATGAAAGGGAAGACAGCATCAACGATGGCATGTTTGTCGTCGACATGGGAGGGTTTCCAGGAGATGGGACTGCCTATCGTATCGTGGATATTCCAGCAAGCTACCATAACGGCTCAGGCGGTTTTTCCTTTGCTGACGGTCATTCAGAGACCAAGAAATGGCAGGATGCCCGCACCGTAGAGGCTTTCCAAAAGGGCACCGTAACCCCTTACAACCGCCCTTCTCCCAATAATCCAGACATCCAGTGGATGCAGGAACGCTCAACGCGCCACCTGTAAGCATTGCACTCGAGGGCCGAAGGTCATCCTCGGCCATCTCGACCACATAACCCCCATTGGTGGATCAGCCCAAACTTAGCGGGCCATCGATACAATATTTAGCGGTGCCAAAGGTGGTTAAGGAATCATGCCCCATGGCATGGGCCAGAGAGAGCCACAGTCGGTTGTGAGGCACCCCTCCAAAATCGAGGGCACGCCCGTTTTTGAACCCGCCACCGCCACCAAGCAGGACAAATGGAATATTGGAGAGGGTATGCGAATTCCCCTTACCCAGTTCATTGATCCAGACAATCTGGGTGTGATCCAACAAGCTGCCTCCTGCTCCACCTGGTTCGGGGATCTGCGCAAGCTGATCTGCCAAGTAAGCCAATTCGCCCGCGAACCACTGGTTGATCCGTAAAAGCTTGTCTTGAGCGTCCTGGTTGGAATCGGGTTCATGAGACAGAGAGTGGTGCCCTTCTTCGACGTTCAGCCATCGCATGCGAGCCTGCCCAACCGATCGCATGAACTGGAGGGAGGCCACACGCGTCATATCGTTCGCCAGGGCATTCACCAACAAGTCGATTTGCATCCGACTGATTTGAGGGGTGTTGTCGTTGACCAGTTCAATATCAGGATCCAGCTCTGGCTCGGGATGCTGAAGCTGGGTATTCTTTTGTGCTGAGACAATGTCCTGCTCTAGGCGACGCACCAGCTGAAGGTGCTGTTCGAGAAAAGCCTTATCTTCAGAGCTGATGTGAGGCGCAACTTTTCGCACATCCTTTCTGACATGGTCGAGAATGCTTGCCAGATGCTTGCGATCTTGAGCCCCCCCGTAAAGTCGTTGGAACATGCGACCGGGATCATCTATGGGAGCCATTGGTTGATCGCTGCCCGCGTAGCACATCCGCGTCCAGGGATCAGCACGATTGGGAACAGCAACCCCAAACTCCAGGGAACCAAAACGTGTGCGGGTAGCCTCAGTGGCTTGCAAATGCTTGCGGATCTCCTGATCAATGGAAATACCGCTGGCCCAACCGGCCGGGGTATCGTCTCCACCCTGAATATTGCCAGGCAGTAGTTCGGTCGCCGGCAGCAGACAGGACATGCCTCGCATATGGTTGTCCCCATCTCCACGAATCTTGTTGTGAACTCCCTTGAGAAGAAGCATCTGATCACGATGAGCCGCCAGCGGCTCCAGAATCGGTTGGAGCGAAAGCTGGCTTTCTTTGCCGGCATCTTCTCCCGGCCAGAAAGCGTTGGGCAAAGTGCCGTTAGGTGAGAACATGATCACCAGACGCTTGGGAGGTGTTTGGCTATCCGCACGAAGCGCATTCAAGCTGGTCAAACCGGACAGAAATGGAAGGGCGGCACTACCAACCCCCAAGTCTTTGAGAAATTTACGGCGTGTGCGATGGGCTGAGGACTTCATGGGGAGACCGATGGATGTTCATGGATTCCGTAAGGCACCACAAGATGGGCGATTTCCTGTAATAACTCTTGGATATTAAATTGGTTCTTTTGAAAATGCAACCTTAACTGATGGAGACCTTTTGCGTCGAATGCGGCAGTGTCCCATTTGACAAATTGATGAAAAAGACTAGCAACGAATGCATTGTGGGCCTGCTCCTCTCCTATCGCATGCTGAGCGACATCCCAGGCGCTCGAAAACGAAAAGGTCACTCCTTCATCTGTTTCATAAATCGAACGTGCATCGATGGGGGTATCCTTGTCGTGCGTCCGCCATTTGCCCACCGCGTCATAATGCTCCAGAGGAAAACCCAGGGCATTGATCACCCCATGACAGGCCATGCAAGCAACGTCCTGAGTCAGTTGAGTGACTTTTTCTCGCATGGTGACATGGGCCTCAAAATCATCCTCATTGAAGGCGACGGCCACAGGGGGAGGTTTCATTTCCCTTCCAACCACCTGTCGAGTCATAAAAACTCCCCTATGAATGGGCGACGTACTGTTGGGGTAAGCAAAGGCACTCAGCAGATAGGGATGAGTGAGCACTCCAGCCCGTCGGCGATCCTTGATTTGAACCCGCACCCAGTCCTTGAGAGTCGGTTCCTCTGTCACACTCTCCACCATGAAACCTTCTTCGGATTGCATGAGGTAGAACTCAACCATCTCGGGGCTGAACAGAAGGTAATCTGCAAGCAAAAGGTCGCGGTAATCGGATGTGTCACTCCAAACCACGCGGTCAATGAACAGGTCCAGCGATTGACGCAGAGCCCACATGAGACTGGGGGTGAATCCGGGGAACAATGAGGCATCCTTGGACAAATCCCGATCTTCCAGCTCAAGCCAATGCTCAAAAAAGGATCGCATTTTAAAACGTGTCAGCGGATGGTCCATCATCCGTGCAATCTGCTCTTGCAGTTTATCGGTGGACATGAGCTCCTGTTCGCTGGCTGCTTGCAACAAGGCAGCGTCAGGAAGTGAGTCCCAGAGCAACCGTGCGAGGCGCGCTGCCATGCGAAAGGAGGCAGGCTTGTCGCTGGCCACCCCCCATGGCGCGTAGAGGAAGGAAGAGGACGTGACCATGAGCATGACGCCCCTGCGCACGGCTGATTCAGGACGATCCGAGGTCTCAAACAAGCGATGCTCGTAGAGCATTTGTTCCTCTGCATCCAAGGGCCTTCCGAAGGCATGTTCCGCCAGTCTGGGCAAAAAGTCCTGAATGGGTTTCTGTCGCTGCTCATCGCCTGCCTTGAATCCGACAAGCAATGGCAATCGCTCCACCACTTCCTGCGCCACTTCGGCCGAGGCCTGGATCACGGCTTCATACCAATCGTAGGAGAGATCCGATCCCCGCTCATATCCCAGACTGCGATCATCCGCTGGAAAGGGGGTTTGGAGGACAAAGGTTCGCGGGGGACGATGCGTTCGCAGCACCTCCTCCTGAACCGTTTTCCATACCCCGTGAGGGGCTTTCCACTCCAACCGGATGGAACCACTCTTTTCCTTGTACTTGAAAAATTCCAGGCGCAAGGGGTAGGAACGCCCTCCGATGAGCTCAACCTTTGCCACCATCGAGCGCATGGCACCGGAGCTGACCCAACCATCGATGAGAGCTGCTTGCCCGGCAACCGAACTATCGTCCCTCAGTTTGCCACGCTGAACGCCGGGATCGTGATTCACATAAAGCCGAGCCCCGTTTTCGGAGGTCACTCGAAACGTGTAGTCCCCACTGGTCTGCGCAAAAAAGCCCCCTTCCCAGATGATGGCAAATTGTTCCCCATCGATCTCAGAGGTAGGACCCTCCTCACCAAAGTCAAACTCAATGACTTGGTCCACCCTTTCCAGTTTTTGCTCGTTGGCCTTGTTCATGCCCTTGGACTGAAAATAGGTGGCTCGTAAACCGGTATCGGTTTGAGCCGATGCCATGAGCAAATGGTCATGTCCTGCAGGCTGTTTCTGATGAGGCGTGAAGTAAGATATCAAATCTGCAACCGCATTCTGAAACTGCTCGGCGGTGAGTCGAGCAGGTGTCATCCGGGGAGCCCGGCCCATGGCTGCTCGGGCTTCACTGGAATAAAAGGCGTGATACACATAGTACGCCACATCACTTGCCTCCTGTCCCACACAAAGATCGGGATTTTCCTCTGGCATGGTGCGAACGATACGACGGACCAGACTCTCGAGAGACCGATCACCGACCAGAGGATCCTGATAAGCATCGGTTCCACCCTGACCATCGGAACCATGACAATCGGCACATTGGTTGGCGTAGATGACCCGACCTGCCTCGAATCGTTCTTCATGGACTAACTCTTGAGCCTGGGCGCCGGGCCTGCATGAGAGAACCAGAACCGCCATGAGCGTCCTCCCCCAGTCTGACCATGATTTGAAGGCAATCGTATGTGCGCTGCATCGAGACATAATTACGAAGAATAGTTGAATACTATCATCCACCACCATCGGCTGCAACATCAACTCACTCACCCTCACGTCTCATTTCAACTCGAAAACAGGCATTGGCGCCTGCTGGGGGCTCTGCTAAAAAAAGGGCGTTCCCATGAAAAGTATTGTTTTCTTGCTGCTCATTCTTTTGGGCCTTTGTCTCCAGTGCCCGCTGCATGGAGATCAGGGGCCCCATCCATCCTCCCCCAATGTGTTGGTCATCCTGACGGATGACCAGGGTTGGGGCGATCTAAGCATCCATGGCAATCGCAACCTGAGCACACCTCATCTGGACAGTATCGGAAGCAGGGGTGTCATCATGGATCGCTTTTTTGTATGTCCGGTTTGTTCGCCAACCCGTGCGGAATTCCTCACCGGTCGTTATCACCCCAGAGGCGGCGTCTACAGCACATCTGCAGGAGGAGAGAGGCTGAATCTTGGAACCACAACCATAGCCGAAAGCTTTCTCGAGGCTGGATACAAGACCGGCATGTTCGGTAAGTGGCATAACGGGACCCAACCACCCTACCACCCGCGAAGTCGAGGTTTTGAGACATTCTACGGATTTACCTCAGGACATTGGGGACACTATTTCAGCCCGTTGCTCGAGTCCAACGATCAAATCGTGCCAGGTTCAGGTTACATCAATGATGATTTTACCGAACATGCCATGGCCTTCATCAAGGAACATCAGGAAAGACCGTTTTTTTGTTATCTGGCCTTCAACACACCGCATTCCCCAATGCAAGTACCGGATACCTATTGGTCCCGATTCGAAGACAAGGAGCTTCCCATGCGCCACCGAGACCCCGGAAAGGAGAATCTGGATCACACAAGGGCGGCACTGGCCATGTGCGAAAACATAGACTGGAATGTTGGACGTCTACTCAAGCTGCTTGATCAGCTCTCTCTGGCAGAGGACACCATCGTGGTGTTTTTCTGCGACAACGGCCCCAATGGGAACCGTTGGAATGGAGGCATGAGGGGGCGCAAGGGATCCACCGATGAAGGTGGGGTTCGAAGTCCTTTGTTCATTCGGTGGCCGGGAAAGATTCCAGCAGGCAAACGCATGGCTCATATCGCATCGGTCATCGATTTGATGCCAACTCTTGCTGAATTGGCGGGAATCCAGCTCCAAACAGCGGAGCCACTGGATGGCATGTCATGGGCCTCATGGCTCACCAAGCCCTCCACTCCTTTTCCCGACCGACTCATCTTCTCCCATTGGAACAACAGGGTGAGTGTTCGCAATCAACGTTTCCGCCTTGACCACACAACTCGGCTCTACGACATGTGGGAGGACCCCACCCAGCAGAAGGACGTTTCTTCCCAATTCCCTGAGATCAGCCTACAACTCAGCCAGGCAGCGGAGCAATGGAGAACAAGCGTGCTAAAGGATCTCAAGGCAAAGGATCGACCGTTCACCATTGGCGATCCTCATCACCTCCAGACCCTTCTTCCAGTGAGAGACGCTCGAGCAACCGGACAGATTCAACGATCCAACCGATTTCCCAACGACGCCTACTTCACGGAATGGCATCGCACGGAAGATGAGATCCAGTGGCCCGTGGAGGTCAGGCGGGAGGGAACCTACGAAGTCTGGTTGTGGCAAACCACACCGCAGGGCGAATCCTACCCACTCCTGGAACTCGAATTCCAAGGTCAGCGATTGCGTGCCCGGATTGATGAGCCTTGGGATCCTCCACTGCTGGGCGCCGACCAGGATCGGGTTGAACGGCAGGAATCTTATGTCAAGGTCTTCAAGCCTTTTCCCATGGGCCGCATGAAGCTTGCCAAAAGCACGGGAACCCTTCGACTGAAAGCGCTGGAATTACCCAAGACCGGTGGTCCCGACATTCGATTGCTGGAGTGGAGGCAGATCACCTCACCTTGAGACCCCGGATGCGATGCACAAAAAAGCACGCAGGCATGGAAACCTGCGCGCTTGCTGATAGAAGATAACACCTGAAGTGGCTCAGCCGTCTAGAGCTTACCACCGTAGACTGCATGGCGCCCCAACATCTGTTCAATGCGCAGAAGTTGGTTGTATTTGGCTAGCCGATCCGAGCGACTCAGGGAACCGGTCTTGATTTGCCCGGCATTGGTCGCCACAGCGATGTCTGCAATGGTCGCATCCTCGGTTTCACCCGAGCGATGGCTGATCACCGCGGAGTAGCGGTTTTCTTGAGCCAGTTCCACCGCATCGAGGGTCTCAGTCAGAGAACCAATCTGATTGACTTTCACCAGGATGGAATTACCGACTCCTTCGTTGATTCCGCGTTGAAGAAATTTCACATTGGTAACAAACAAATCATCGCCCACCAACTGCACACGATCGCCAATCTTGTCGGTCAGCAACTTCCAAGTCTTCCAGTCGTTTTCTGCGCATCCATCCTCAATGCTAATAATCGGATATTTACGGGTCAATTCATCATAGTAGGCTACCAGGTCCGCACCACTGACCTTCTCGCCACTGCTCTTCTTGAACACGTAGCGCTTGGACTTGGCATCGTAAAACTCTGAGGAAGCCACATCTAATGCCAGGAATATCTCCTTACCCGACTTGTAGCCAGCTGCCTTGATGGCGTTTAGAATTGCGTCGAGCGCATCTTCGGTGGATGCCAGATTGGGGGCAAAGCCGCCCTCATCCCCGACGGCAGTGGACAAGCCACGTTTTTTAAGCACCCCTTTGAGCGCATGAAAAATTTCGGTGATGGCTCGCAGACCTTCCGAAAAAGTGTTCAGTCCCTTGGGCATGATCATGAACTCCTGGAAATCAATGGGGGCATCCGAATGGGCCCCACCGTTGATCACATTGGCCATGGGAACAGGCAATACTTTGGCATTGGGTCCGCCCAGATACTTAAACAAAGGCAACGCAAGAGCCTCTGAAGCCGCCTTAGCGTTGGCCATGGAAACCCCCAGAATGGCGTTGGCACCCAACTTCGATTTGGTTTCCGTACCATCGATGTCCAACATGATACGGTCCACTTCCAGTTGATCGGTGGCATCCACCCCTTGAAGGGCGGGTCCAATTTTCTTGATGATATTATTGACCGCCTTGGTCACGCCCTTGCCAAGATAACGCTTGGCCCGAGCATCTCTCAATTCAAGGGCTTCATTTTCTCCAGTACTGGCTCCAGAGGGAACCGCGGCCCTCCCCAGCGAACCATCGCTGAGAATCACATCCACCTCGACAGTGGGGTTACCGCGGGAATCAAGAATTTCACGTGCATCAATTTCGTAGATAGTGCTCATAGTCAAACGTTGCTCAAATGATAGGCAAGCAGGGAGGAGTGTAGGCAGGCATCAACAGGAGTCAAGAAGAGGCGAGCCTTGCCTTGCTCTGGAGGAACACCTTATTTCGAACCACAATAATACCTCGCAAGCGTTCTTGATCGCAGGCAGGATTCCCCCATGCATCCGTTGGGTTTTTGCCTATCCCTTCTTCTTGGCCTGGTGAGTCTACCATCCCTGATCCCCGTGCGAGCCGCAGAAAAACCCCATATCCTACTCATCATGGCAGATGACCTGGGCTGGATGGACCTGCACTGTCAGGGCAATGCACTTTTGGACACCCCCCACCTCGATCAGCTGGCATCCGAGGGGATCCGCTTCACCGACGCCTACGCGGCAGCCCCGGTCTGCACGCCCACCAGGGCCGCCATCATGACGGGCATGAGCCCGGCCCGGCTGCAGATCACCAACCATGCACCCGGCAACCCGGAGTTTGTGTCTCCAGCCACCGGTCTCAAGGGGGCCCCGTGGACCACCTACCTGAGCCTGGCATACGACACCCTTGCCGAACATTTACAACGAGCAGGCTACCGAAATGGCTTTGTGGGCAAGTGGCACCTCTCGCACCACAAGGGAAGCGATGCCTCGGGAAGATTGGAACCAAGACTGCGCCCTGAATTTCAAGGCTTCGACCTCAACGTGGGAGGATGCGAATACGGGGGCCCTTCCTCCTACTTTGCCCCTTATCGCAATCCAGCGCTCAAGGATGGACCCGAGGGAGAATATCTACCCGATCGACTTGCTGATGAATGCATCGCCTTTCTGGAAATACCCTCCGAAA
This sequence comes from uncultured Verrucomicrobiota bacterium, assembly GCA_902560705.1. GTDB lineage: Bacteria > Verrucomicrobiota > Verrucomicrobiia > Limisphaerales > AAA164-E04 > UBA7971. The sequence continues at coordinate 17,425 of CACEMW010000043.1, read as the reverse complement.
AACCACTCTTTCTTTGCTGGTGGAATTATTCCGTTCATTACCCCATCCAGGCACCACAGGATTTGATCGAAAAATATCAAAAACGTCAGGGGGTGCAACGTCCGGCGTATTACGCGATGATCGAAGGCATGGACAGGGCAATTGGGAAAGTCATCAAACATCTCGAAACATCCGGCAAAGCCGATGAAACCCTGATCATTTTCACCTCTGACAACGGGTCCTTGTTTGAAAATCTTCCGCTCCGAGCCAACAAAGGTTATCTCTATGAGGGAGGCATTCGAGTGCCATGGATCATGCACTGGCCAGGCGAGATCGAAGCTGGAAAAACAAGTTCCCTCCCCGTCATCAGCATTGATCTTTTCCCTACGTTGCTCGATGTGGCCGGATGGAAATTATCTGAGACCGACCCGCTGGACGGGGAGAGCCTCAAGGGCTGGATTCTGGGAGAAATTCCATTGAAACGAAACGCTCTTTACTTTCACTACCCCAACTACGCTTTCCACAAAAACAATCGTTTAGGCAGTGCCATTCGCAAGGGACATCACAAACTGATCCATTTCTACGACGATGACTCTCTGGAGCTCTATGATCTGGAAAAGGATCTTGCCGAGTCAAAGGACTTGAGTGCGACATCTCCGGAACTGGCCCGTGCCCTTAAGCTTGAATTGGATCAATGGCGACAAAGGACCCGTGCGATCGCTCCCACCCGGGTCGCACTTCCTTGAGGCAAGCTCCCTCATTACCATTCGTGTCACCATGAAAGGTTACCGCTACCGCATTCGTCTCCACAGTCATGATCCGCAGCGGACCTTGCCTTCGGAAATCGAGATGATTCGTCGGGAGGAGGAGACAGCCCGGGAAATCATCCTGCGGCTGATGAGCTTTATCATGGCCTACGAACCCGAACTGGAACCCAACGGAAGGCCTTCAAACGAAGTCATGCCCTATTCCGCCGCTTTGGGTCGTTGGTCCATTGAAGAGGATCCTTTGCTCTGGATGGAATGTCTGCCCATCGAGTGGAAACGACTCAAAAAAATCATCACCAAGGCACCTCGAGCCAGCATCCTGCTGGCAACCGACTCAAGAGCAGACGGTGAAGTGGCATTGCAAAAAATCAGACATGATTACAGAGCTAGGCGCTTTGTCGTGCTTTGCTTCGATCATGCAATGATTGAAGAAATGCAGGAGCTTCTGGAACGGCAAAACGAGCTAACCTTTCTGCCCGACGCTACAGATCCGTGGGCGTTTCAAATGGATTACAACGGGAACTGGTTTGAGGGTTTTTGTGAAAAACTGGATTACTGAAAGCTTTTGCAACCAGGTGGGTTCAACCGGTATCTGCGCGCGGCACCGAAGCCCAGCAAGGCGATAACGGACATCAGCGCCCAGGTGCTCGATTCCGGCACGGCGGTGATGTTCAACTGCCAGCCAGTGTCCGCCAAGCCCATGGCATCCAGATTGGTGAGATATTTCCTGGTGCCCGCTGTCACATCAGGATCCATGGCTGTCTCCTGTGAAGCCCCGTCGGAAAGGCGCACGCTGGTCGTACCCGAAACCCAATGGTCATAGGTAGTGCCACCATCAGCGGAATAAAGGCTTACGTTACTCACACCATTGGAGGTGTTGGATTGGCTGCCGATAAAGGTTCCACTGGAGACCAGATCATCCCATGGGTTTGACGCACCAAAGCCTATGGCATGTATTAATTCATGCAGGGCGGCGGAATAAAAATCAAAGTTTCCAGCATCCACCGAGCTGGTGTGATCTTAATGCCAGGCCACGTCGTCCTTGTCGAAAGTGATCGCGCCTCCCCATAGGGCGAAATCCGTCTGAGTGCCGAGCTCGACAGCACTTCCGTTGGTAATCCCTGATTCGCCGCGATTGTATAGATTATCCACGAAGCCTACCCTACCGCTACCTGACCAACCACCAGCCCCCCTTGAGCCAGATTGATTCCGCTCAAAGCCCGGCCTCCGGCGTAAATAATCAAGGTGTCCGCAGCCACGCTAAGGTCCGTGGCCAAAATACCCGACGCTCCCGTGCCCGGATGATAGTCAGTCGCATTCCAAGTTTTCGCTCCTCCCGGAGTAATCGCAGCAATGCTGTTGGTCATGATCCCCTCGAGAACATTCCTTGCCGCCTCCAGGGCAGCCTTTTTGGCCGCACCGTCTCCGTCGGAAAAAAAAGCCTGCACTGTCCAGGCTGTAATCAATGGAAATGGTAATGGCTCCCAGGGCCTTGCCTGAGAGGCATACAGCCGCCAAAGCCATTATAAATATGGCGGTTATTACTTTTTTAGTAGGATAACATTATACACTTAACCTTACTCATCTCAATGATTAAAGACTATTAAGGACTTCAAAGTTTGAAAACCCATTGACGCTTTTTGTGGACGTGTCATAAGTCAGAAGGATGGTAACATTTGAAAGACACGCTGCAGCGAACCGCTCGTGGACGCGATGGGCCGCCTTCCTGATGTGCTTTCCACTTACCGCACTCTGGCCCATAAATGCTTCTGAGGCTTCTGGCATTTATGATGCTTCCAACGCTTATGGGGCTGACCCCTGCGACCTGGTTTGGGATGTTCAGACAGAGCGCCTATGGGTGGCCAACGGCCGAGCCGGCACCTTACTAGAGATCAACCCTGCGAATCGAAAAATCCGTCAGGTGCTTCAAAGGCCCTCCCCCATAACCAAAGTATCCTTGTTACCCGACAGTTCCATGGTGGTCGCTCTCGAGCCCGCAGCCGGCAAACTGCATTTCCTGGCCCCAAACGCAAGTTCTTCCTCAAACTTGCTGCGATCCATCGACATCGGAAGCCATGTGGTAGACATCACCTTTGACGTAGACGGGCATCAATTGTTCGTCCTCCACCGGTGGCGGCACCAGGCCACGCTTTGGAAAGCTGAAGGCGCCGACAAACTGAATTTCCACCTCAGCAAGAAAATCGATCTCCCCTTTGCTCCTCTCACGCAAGTCGTCGATGAAGCACGAGATCGATGGATCATAGGCGCAGCCTTTGGCGGCAGGCTTGTGGCCCTCAACGCCCAGTCCGGAGAGGTATTGAACTCTCATAACCGGCCGATACACAACATACGCGACATGGCATTGTCTCCAGATGGTCAACACTTGTGGCTGACTCATCAGCATCTGTATCCAGAGGGAACGACCTTGAGAGGTGATATCCAATGGGGTTTTCTCATGGAAAACCGTGTTCGCAGCATGGCCATCAACGCTTCGCCTGATCAATGGTCATCCGTGGAGCTTCTGCCTCCCAAAGCAGCTCTGGAACAACCTGGCAATGCTGCCGGTGACCCGGAAGCCATTCTCTGGACAAACCGTCAGGAGTGCCTGGTCACTTTGGCGGGTGTCGGAGAACTGGCTGTCTTCCTGCCTCAAGACACCACCATGCTGCGGATGGGGGTTGGCAAACGCCCTGTCGCTCTGGCCTATGACCCTGTTTCGCGCACAGCCTTCGTCGCGAATCGGGGCAGTGGGAGCATCTCCACCATCAGCATGGATCCTGAAATCAGGGTCTCGGGCACCATCCGACTCGGCCCAAAATCGTCCAAGGGTTTGACTCAAAAAGGCGAAGCACTCTTTCACGATGCCCACCTCTCTTTTCATGGCTGGTTCAGTTGCCACAGTTGTCATACCGATGGACACGCCAATGGGAGGCTCAATGACAATGAAGCCGACGGTTCCTTCGGAGCCCCAAAAAAAGTCCTGCCTTTGGGGCACGTGGCAAAAACTGGGCCATGGAGCTGGCTTGGGTCACGCCAGCAGTTGAGCGATGAAATTCATCGATCGATCCTGACCACCATGAGAGAAGTCCCATCGGAAGAGAAAGAGGAAGCCCTTCTTGCCTACATGAAGACCTTGCAAGCACCTCCACCAAAACAGACCACTTCCTCCAAACTGCTTCTCAAGGCGGGAAAAGAAATCTTCGAAAAGACCGGGTGTGCCGATTGTCATGTCCCCCCTTATTACACGGACGTGGCGACCTATCACACAGGGATTGAAGACGAGCAAGGGAACCGACGCTTCAACCCCCCTTCTCTGCTGGGTGTTTCCCATCGGGTGCACCTGCTGCACGATGGCAGGGCCGACTCCTTGAGAAACCTGCTCACGGAGCATCAGCACATGCTCTCCAACCCATTGCCCAGAGAAGACTTGGAGAGTCTGATTGTTTTTCTTGAGTCTCTCTGACTTGAGTAGGGCTACAAAAAATCCAGTAGCTACGCTGGACCGTTGCACGATGGGGGCGGAGAGCTTCGAGGTTGAAAGGCCGGGCGTAATCTTTCAACATTCGAGGACATGGTTTCACGGACAATGCATACGCTGGTTACATGGGAAGGCACACCAAGTGCCGGTCAGAGCATCGTGCACACATCCCTTTATTACCCGCATCTTCCCTATCGCCCCGACAAGGTTTCCAACAATCCATCGCAAGGTCAGACTGCAGCGGCATGGAAAAATCAACGCGAAGCCACAGCTCATGCTTCCGGCATCACGGTGATCGAAGACAACGTTGAGCAAACCCTCTTGTCACTCGAGTTGGAAAAAGGTAACCAGGAGTGGATTTGTTTCAATCCGGCAGGCAAATCCATCCAACTCAACGGTCAAATCATTCAGAGCCCCTTCGGATATCAAAAGGCAGCCATGCCTTGATGCTTCTTTTGATTTCCACCCCGGATTGGACCCATGCTCTCTCCTCTTGTCATTCTTTCCATCGTGGTCGGCTACTTTGCCCTGTTGTGCCTGATCTCACGCTGGACGAGCCAGCAGGCTGACAACCAAACCTTTTTTACCGGCAACCGAGACTCCAGATGGTATCTTGTGGCCTTTGGCATGATTGGCACTTCCCTTTCGGGAGTGACCTTTATTTCGGTCCCGGGCTGGGTGGCCACCAGCCAATTCTCCTACATGCAAATGGTCCTGGGCTATCTCCTGGGTTATGCGGTCATTGCTTTCATACTGTTGCCTCTTTATTACCGCATGGGGCTAACTTCCATTTACACCTATCTGGAAACTCGCATGGGCCCTCGTGCCTATCAAATCGGTGCAGGTTTTTTTCTACTATCACGCACTATCGGGGCCTCATTCCGTCTCTATCTCGTGGCCATCGTCTTTCAATTCATCCTTGAAAAAGCCGGATGGAACCCTCCTTTTGCGCTGCCGGTCGCACTGTCGATTGCAGCCATCTATCTTTATACCTACCGGGGAGGCATCCGAACCGTGGTGTTCACAGATACGTTGCAAACCTTCTTCATGCTGGCCTCGGTCGGACTGACCGTTGCCTGGATTGCCCGCGACATGAGCAGCCAAGGGGCAGGTATGATCGAAGCCATCCGGCAAAGCTCCTACAGTCAAATCTTCTTCTGGGAATCCGGACCGAAGAACTTCTTTTTGCAATGCTTGAGCGGAGCCTTCATAGCTATTGTGATGACAGGACTCGACCAGGACATGATGCAAAAGAATCTGACATGCCGAAACCTCAAGGAAGCCCAATGGAACATGATGAGCTTCAGTTCCGTGCTGGTCATCGTCAACCTGGGATTCCTGGCACTCGGCGCCCTCCTTTATCTCTATGGACAACAGCAGGGCATTCTGGAGGAGAGCACTTCGTCCGGAACGTTTCAGCTTCTCGTTCAGGACAAGGGCACAGGAGAAATGATCGCAAGAGGCACTGATTATCTTTTTCCCATCCTGGCCATCGATTACCTGCCTGCCTGGGTGGGTCTGTTGTTCATCCTTGGTCTGGTGGCTGCGGCTTATTCCTCGGCCGATTCAGCATTGACCGCCCTGACGACTAGTTTTTGCATTGATTTCCTCAAACTGGATTCCACTCAGACGAAAGCGGCCGAGGCCTCCTGCATCCGGCAACGCGTACAATTGGGGTTCTGCCTGGTCTTGTTCGCGACCATTTGTGTTTTTCAGCAACTACAGAACGCAGCCATCATTGCCCAGATATTCAAGGCTGCGGGCTTTACCTACGGCCCTTTGCTTGGGCTTTATGGCTTTGGCATGTTCACCCGAAGAAACGTCAGGGATGGATGGGTCCTTTGGGTTTGTCTCGCCGCTGCTTCGACAAGCTTTTTGCTGAATCAAATGGCTCCCAAGTGGTTCGGAATCACCATTGGTTTTGAGATCCTTCTCTACAATGGAGGTCTCACCTTCCTGGGTCTTTGGTTAATTTCACGGAAGTCAGACCTTGAAACCGCCTGAAAACAAGTGATGAAGGGCATCCAGAGAAACTACGACAGTGGGGAGCCTGACTTTTTCCAACGCGTTTATTGGGCCTGGTAAATGGCCTCGAACGCGGACTGCAATTCGGCCACTTTCTCAGGATAGTCTTCGGCCCGATTGTGTGGCTCAGAAAGATCCTCACCCAGATCGAACAAACCATAGGGCTTTTCAAAAGGCTTCCCCTTGGGCAAAGCGCGCCCCCCGCTGCCGCTTCCCAAAACCAGTTTCCACTGCTACTGACGGATGGCAAAAATGCCTACTGCGGAATGATGAATCACTGGGGGTCGTTCATACATTTTTGAAGGATCTGTGAAAAGCGCTTTCATGCTGAAGCTGTCTTCGGCAGCTTCCTCTGGGATGGAACGCCCCATCAGATCAGCGAACGTCGCAAACACATCGGTGAGGCAAACGGTTTGATCACATCGGGACCCAGCCGGTATCAGGGGTGGGAAGCGCATCAGGAAAGGGACTCGATGGCCAGCTTCCCAAATATCCGCCGCCTAGGCCATGATCTCATGACAGATCTTTCCATGAACGTCCGTGAGTCGGAAATCCCTGCCGGAGTAGCGGTAAGTCAATTTTTCATGATCTAACCCCATCAAATGCAGCAAAGTGGCATGCAAATCGTGCACATGCATGGGTTTGTCGACTGCGTGCATGCCGAGCTCGTCGGATTGACCGTAAGTAAGGCCGCCCTGAATCCCACCACCCGCCAGAAGCATTGAAAAAGCGGTGTGATGATGATCCCTTCCAGCGACAGATTTTTTGTCGTCGCGAGTTTCTGAATAAGGTGTACGTCCGAATTCTCCACCCCAGATGACCAACGTATCATCCAGAAGTCCTCGCTGTTTCAAGTCGGTAATCAAAGCAGCCGTTGCCTGGTCACTGTCATTACAAAGTTTCGTGTGTCCCTCATTGTGATTGGAGTGCGTATCCCATGGCTGATTGCTTTTGTTGGTGTAGTAGACGGTCACGCAACGCACACCCGCCTCCACCATGCGCCTGGCCATGAGGCAGGATTGGCCAAAAGTGGATGTCCCATACATATCCTTGATATGGGAAGGTTCCTTTTCAAGATCCATAGTATCGGTTGCCTGGATTTGCATGCGATAAGCAACTTCCATCGATTGAATCTGGGCTTCCAGATCCCCTTGATCCGAGCGCATCCATTGATGACGCCGGTTGAAAGCCTGCACCAGATCCAACTGCTGGCGCTGGTTCTTGAGATCATGGATTGGGTTGCGAATATGACGAATCAGACGATCGACCTTGAGATCGGAAGTCAGGATACTGGTGGCCTGATATTTTGCCGGAAGAAAGCTATTGGACCATAGAGCAGGCCCCACCACGATGTTGGGGCTGGGGCGCAGGACCACATACCCTGGTAAGTTCTCGTTTTCACTTCCCAAGCCATAAAGCAGCCAGGATCCAAAGGATGGTCGAATGGGCTGAATGTTGCCCGTGTGCATCTGAAGCAAGGCCGGCTCATGATTTGGCACATCGGTGTGCATGGAACGAATGACACAGCACTCATCGATCACCTTGGCGATGTTAGGAAGCGACTCGCTGACATGGATCCCACTTCGTCCGTGGCGTTGAAAGGCAAAGGGGGATGGCATGAACCCGGAGGTCTTGGGCTTCTTGTAGAGATCCCCCGTAGGCTGTGTGCCCTCAAAGCGCGAAAGGGAAGGCTTGGGATCGAAGGTATCGACGTGCGAGGGCCCTCCATTCATGAACAGGAAAATCATCCGCTTGGCACGCGGAGTATGCGTTTGATGCAGGCCAGAAGCGGAGGTGGCATGAGCACCGGGCAGCATGCCAGCCAGACCCAGAAGGCCAAAACCTGAAGCCGAACACTGCAACATGGATCGTCGACTCAGAGCATGCATGGCATCATGTTTGAAAGGGAAAGGTCTCTTCATGATCAATCGACATAGAGCAATTCGTTGGACATCATTAATGCCTGGGCGAGGCTCTCCCATCGTGTCGCGGGTGGAGCCCCATGGAGATATTCGCGAGCGAGGGCCTTCTCTTCGGTATCCGGATTTCTGGAGAACACCTGCCGAAAAAGGGCATCCAGTCCATCCTCTTGGTCGATCTTGGATGGATGGGGATGCATGTTCTGAATCACCTTTTGTGCCTGCTCGATGGCAAAGGGACTATTCATGGCATAGAGCTTTTGAAGAGGGGTGGTGGTTTCGCTTCGATCCGCAGCATGAACGTTGGCATCGGGATAATCCATGGAAAGGAGCATGGGATCGAGCTGCAGGCGGCTGACACGAGCAAAAACCGTTCGCCGGGTATTGGAGGGATCATCCAATTCCACGGAAGGACCCCCTCGATGCTGAAGGGTGTTGGCCACCTGAAGCATGCTGTCACGCCACATTTCGACGGTCATTCTGCGAAGCCTCATGCGGGAAAGCCATCGGTTGGACGGATCTTTGTTGAGGTGGTCATCCGAGACCGCGGAGGCTTGGCGATAGGTCGCCGAGAGGACCATTTCGCGCACCAGCGCTTTGGTGAACCCCCCGCTGGATCGAAGTCGATGGGCGAGATCGTCGAGCAAATCAGGGTGTGAGGGAGGTTCACCCAGTGAACCAAAATTACTCGTGGTGGGCACCAAACCCTCCCCGAAGAACATCGACCAGAGACGGTTGGCATACACGCGGTAGGTCAGAGGGTTTTCCGGAGAGACAATGGCTTCGGCAAGTTCACGACGACCACTTTCCTTGGTATCAAAAGCCACGGTGGCACCCACGTTGAGCCAGGAAAGGAAGCCCCTGGGTACGACTTCCCCTTTTTGATCGACGTTGCCGCGAATGAATACTGGCAAGTCCTCCACCGCCTTGTCCTTCACCACGTGGGCGGTGAATCGGTGTGCTTGCTTGTCTTCCTTGGTGAGCTCAGCCTCTGGCTTGTCATAGGCGACATTGACCAACTCGGTGCTCGCAAAGATACCTGCGACTGCGTGGTAATCTTCGACCGTGATGGGATCAAACTTGTGGTCGTGGCATCGAGCACAGGCCACAGTCAAGCCTTGAAAGGTCCGCATCACCGTATCGACCTGATCGGCCCACTCCTCCGCCTTAACGTCCAGTCGACCACGATTGTAAAATTTGTGCCCCAAGCCCAAAAAGCCGGTGGCCACCAGATCGTCATGAGAAGTAGCGGGCAGAAGGTCTCCTGCCAATTGAAGTCGAATGAATTCACTGTAAGGAATATCCTTATTGAAGGCGTCAATCACCCATTGCCGATAACGGTAGGCATTGGGGTAAAAATGCTTGGTATCATTCCCCACCTGGTGGGCCTGATCCTCCGCATAGCGTGAAAGATGCAGCCAGAGGCTGGCCATGCGCTCTCCGAATCGAGGGGAATCCAAGAGTCGATCCACCAGCCGCGGGTAAGCATCTGGTGAGTCGTCATGAACGTAGGCTTCCAGCTCATGGAAACTTGGAGGAAGCCCTGTGAGGTCGTAATGGAGCCGGCGCGCCAAGGTACGCGCATCGGCCTGCGGTGCTGGGGTCAGACCATGAGCTTCCATGGATGCCAGCACATGAAAATCCATCGGCTGCCGAGGCCAATCCAACGCTTTGACCTTCGGCCGTTTGATTTCCACGACCGGCTTCACCGACCAGAAAGCGCTAGCGGCATCCGATGCCCCTTCCCTCGTATCCAATGCCCGACTCTCCTCTGCATCCAATCCTCCTAAGAGAAGCCATAGGCTAAGTAAAGCACTGACGCACGTGAGCCAGCTGTTGGGAGGACCGATGGGCATCGAGAAATCATACAATCTCCTTGCCTGGTGACAAGGGCTGAAATCTTTGACATGGACGAGATTGAACCGGAGGCTTGTATTGAATTAACCTTCCGAATGTGACGGGTACGCTCATCAATGCCTCCGGCATTCTCCTTGGTTCACTGGCCGCTCTTCTGCTGCGCCGGGACTTGGGTCATGCCTTCGAGCAGCGAATCCGGTACCTCGTCGCCATCGCGGCCATGAGCATTGGGTGCTGGCTGCTTTGGAAGTCGACACATGGCAGTCTTTGGGACCACCTTCGACAGTTCCTGGTCATTATGGCCGGCCTCCTGGCTGGCAACGCCATCGGTTTAGCACTTGGACTTCAAAAGTCTTTGAGTCGTGTTGCCACCCACGCAAGTGATGCCTTGCGTAAACCAGAACTGGCCAACGGGTTGAAGGTCAGTGCGGCACTGTTTTGTCTCACACCCCTGGCCGTTCTGGGCGCGATCATGGAGGGCCTTTCGGGTGATGCATGGGTTTTGGCATTGAAGGCAAGCATGGACACAGTGGCTGCCTATTCTCTGGCTCGCAGCTTTGGAAAAGGGGTCTGCTTGTCTTGGATCCCTGTCCTGGCTTTTCAAGGTAACCTGAGCCTCCTTTGCCGTTGGCTCCAGGATCACTACCTGAACCCGAATGTGACCGATGGCGTCATGGCGGTTTCCGGAATGATGGTCTTTGTCTCCATCGTGCTCATTCTGGGAATCGGCAAGCCAAGACTGGGAGATTATCTACCTGCTCTGGGCGTTACCGGTGTATTGGCTTGCTGGCTTTGGTAAATGCCTACCGCCTTGCCATTTCACTGGGAAGGTGACGCAAGGCCATCTCAAGATAATCCGCAAGGTGCATGACACGAACTGAACCAAGTCCCTGCTTTTTGAGTCCTGACTGGATTTGCTGAATGCACCCAGGATTCGTTGTGATGACCAGGGAGGCTTTGCTCTGCCGGATATGCGTGGTTTTCCTGAGTTGCATGCGAGCCGCCATTTCTGCTTCCCTCAGATTGTATCTCCCTGCACTTCCGCAACAGATGTCAGCTTCGTTCAACTCGACATAATGAGGCCCCGCAACAGCCTGCACCCATTGTCTGGGAGGCATGGCAATGCTCTGAGCATACGCCAGATGACAGGCGTCGTGAAAGGTCGTCAACCCATTCAAAGGCTCTGGCAGGCTCCACCCTTGTGCATGAGACTGACTAACGGAGGACTTTCAATACCAGGAAGCCGGCCACCAGAAGAATCATGAAGGCCCATGCACACCAATTAAAATAGCGATCGATGAAGGCCTTGATGGAGGAACCCCACCAATAGAGGAGGGTTGCCACCACGAAAAACCTCAAGGAGCGGCCCAGGAGCGACGCGAGCAGGAATCCTCCAAAGGAAAAGTGAAAAGCCCCAGAGGCAATGGTAAAGACCTTGAAAGGTATGGGAGTCACTGCAGCAGTCAAGTTGCCCCAGAACCCCCACTGATCATACCACTGCTTGATTTGCGCCATGACTTCCTCACCGTGGTAGGCTTTCACGATGACCACCCCGATCCACTCGTAACCATAATACCCTATGGCATATCCTGCGCAGCCCCCTAGAAGAGAGCCCAAGGTACAAATGGCTGCAAAACGATAAGACCGAGTCACCGAACCCACACAAAGAGCGATCAGGAGCACATCGGGCGGGATCGGAAAAAAAGACGATTCAGCAAAGGCAATGAGGAACAAGGCCAAGCTTCCTTGAGGTCGATCTGCCCAATGCAGGGTCCAGTCGTAAAGAGACCTCATCCACGTCGATGGTGACGCAATGGACCTTGGCGAAGTTTCCTCCTTTTTCTCTGTCATGAGCCCACGAAATACCAAGTCCAATAAAGCCAATGAATGCTTGTGAGTCTTGTTAGTGGTGCCTCATCCGGGATCGACCTCACCACAGAGAAAGGTCTCGACACCGAGGGCAGCCATGGCCGAGGCCTTGATGCGACAGGCTCGATGCGCCTGTTTTTGATTGGGTGCATAAACCACCTGAATGTGATTGGACTTGTGACGAGCCATCATCTGATCTCGGGTAATTCCCTTGAGCACGGCATGCATGATGGGCCATTGGGGCGTTGTCTCCTGCCATCTTAGTTGGGTTTCCTTCTCTGGCAATGCCACCACTTCCGCCACACCAAGGTCACAATGCAGCCTTCCATCCATAATGAAAACGCGACTCCACACAATCCAACCGGGCTTGGAAACTCCCTTCAGTGTTCCGCCACCAAGCCGAAAATACATGGGTGGCTGCCGTTCGCTAGAGGCTCCACGATACCCCCCCTTGAAGTGGGCTACCGGAGCGGCCCCACTGATCAGAAACACCCACACATAGTCTCGGGTGCCGCGGCTTCTGTAGAAAGCACCCCAACGCAGGTCGTGCAAGGTCGTTTCGGGCGGCCACCCGAGCTCTTCCCACAGGCGATGAGTCAGCAAAGCATCGAGCCCTGCACATTCGTCGACTTCATTGAAATGAGGAAGCGCCTTTCCTTCATAGAGCCAAGAACCATCTTGCGAAGAACGCACCGGTGGGCGGTCGGTATTGTTGAGCAAACCTTCCACCAAATCACTGGCAGGCATGAGATCCTTCAAACCTTGCTGGTATTGAATCCCAATGGTGGCGCAACCGAACGCATCGGCTAGACGCAGAGAGGCGATGTACATCTTGCATTGCCAAAGCACCTGCGAAAGGGTGAGGTCCTTTTCTTCACGCTCTCCAAAAAAAAACTTCACTCCCTTCTTGCAAAGCCACGCATAGACAGCTTCCGCTTCGGAATCACTCACCTCTCGGGATTCGGCATAGAGAGCCGATTGGCTCAAACGCTCCTTGAAAACGCCGGTTGGATGGAGAAGTTCATCAGGAATAATGGCATTATGCATCCCCATGCACCCCTCATCAAACACTCCCATGATGGCCTTTTCACGTTGTAAGCGTTTGGCAACACTGGATCCCAAGGCCTCTTCCTGCTGGGAAACGCGACAAAAACCAAGAGGCCGAACATGGCTTTGATCATGCGTAATCGTCCCTTCCTTCAACCACTGCCGTAGACCTTGTCGAAAGAAGTCATCCTTGAATTGCTCGCTCCAGATCGTGCTGTAGGAAACTCCCATCTTGGTCAGTGAGCCATTGAGATTGAGCATCCCGACCAAGCCCGGCCAAGTGCCACTCCAATTGGCGACGGTCAGGATGGGTCCTTTGTGAGTTGAGAGACCTGGAAGCAAATGTTGGCTGTATTGCCAGACCGATTCGGCAACGATGAGAGGGGCTTGGGGATCCACCCCTCTAAAAACCTCAAGACCCATTTTCTGCGAATCAATGAAGCCGTGGCGTTTCATCGGGTCGTAAGCATGGGCACGCAACACTTTCCAGCCTTCCTGACGAAGAGCTGCGGTCAACGCGCGCTCCATCTTCTTTTGTTCCTGCCAGCACTTTTGATTGGCAGAAAGCCGCAAATCACCATTAGCTACCAAAACGACCGTCCGAGGTGCTCCCCCAGAACTTTTTAAACGCTCAGACATGATGTCATTCATGTTAATCAAACCACCCCTGGTGGCGAGTTTTAAAGCGATGAACGGGAGCTTTGAAGGCCGACGACCTCGGGACCTTGCCTCCACTTGAGAAACCACCCCAACAAGGCAGGGCCTCCTACCAAAAATTCACGCAATCTCTTGCCCACGGATAGGGAAAGGCAAGCAGCAGGAGACACCCCCAGGGCAGCACCGATGAGGGTAAGGGCCCCCTCCTGAATACCCAATCCAGCTGGCACGATGAAACCTGCCATGCGCACTGTTTGCCCCAGGCTTTCAAAAATCACGGCCTCGACATAGGTCACCGGGTGACCCATCCAGCCCATGATGAGGTAAACTTCCCCAGCCATGGCAAAGCGAAAACACATCCTCCAGGCGAAACCCTTGAGGAGCCTGATGCGATTGAGATACAGCTCCCCAACCCGTGCATCCATCGCTTGCGCAAGCTTTGCCCCTTCTTGCCTGCTCTGGGATCTCAATATTTTCTGAATCCAACTATGCCCCATGCTCATCAAACCGCGTCTTTGCATCCGCCAGAAACCAAAGGCAAGCAGCGAAAGCAATCCGATCCCAGCCAAGGCCAGTCGAAAAGTGGCTTGATCAAATCGAAAGGCGAGTAGGAGACCAAGGCCCAATGCGCCAAAACAGCACTGAGTGACAAGCTGGAAGGTCTTATCCAGAATCATGGCTGCCCAAGGAACCAGGTCCCGAGAGGGAGAACTCAACATTCGGGCCTTGGCGATCTCTCCGCCCACCTGGGCTACCGGAAGTAGCCAGTTGCAGGCAAGGCCGACCCATGTTGCCCTCACCACCCCAAGCAATGGATAAGCATGCAGAGAACAAAAAAAGGATTTCCAGGAAAGGGCAGCCAAAAGGATAGGAAGGAGAAAATAAAGAGCTATCCAGCCAAAACGCCATCCCGTATGACGCACCAGAGGCAGGATTTCATCCAGGCCCACGTGATTCAGCAGACCAAGCAGAAGCAGGATCCCCACTCCAAAGGCGACCCACTGGCTTCTTATTTTCATAGCGCCTGGGTTTTCTGATCTACCATCCAGCGGAAAAGGGTCCCATAAGTCGCGCCTTTGGCATGGGGCATCGGTCGAGTCGTCATAACCAAAGGGTGATTTTTTTTTGTTCGGTTATTGACACCGAGGGACTATTTTGATCTTTTATCACTTCCTATTTTGGGAAACTTTTCAATCATGTACGCGGTTTTAGAGACAGGTGGCAAGCAATACCGAGTGAAATCCGGTGACAAGTTCGAGATCGAACGCTTGAATGTGGAGGCAGGCCAGTCGGTAACGTTCGACAAGATCCTCCTGATCAACCAGGATGGCAACTTTAAGGTGGGCACCCCTACGGTGGAATCCGCTACGGTGGTGGCTGACGTGTTGCTACACAAAAAAGGACCCAAGGTAACCAGCTTCAAGATGAGACGG
Source organism: uncultured Verrucomicrobiota bacterium (assembly GCA_902560705.1). Lineage (GTDB taxonomy): Bacteria > Verrucomicrobiota > Verrucomicrobiia > Limisphaerales > AAA164-E04 > UBA7971. Next base: position 2,394 of record CACEMW010000043.1, on the reverse strand, counting down.
CGTAAGGGCTATCAGAAAACCATCGGTCATCGCCAGCAGCTGACCTTGGTTCAAGTCAAAGAGATCAACGCTTAACCACAGATTCATCATGGCACATAAAAAAGGACAGGGAAGCTCACGAAATGGTCGCGACAGCAACAGCAAGCGCTTAGGTGTCAAAAAATTTGGCGGCGAAGTGGTCAAAGCCGGCAACATCATTATCAGGCAGAGAGGTAGTCGCTTTGTCCCCGGATTGAACGTGGGTCAAGGACGTGACTGGACTCTATTCGCATTGGCCGATGGCAAAGTCCTTTTCGACAAGGGCAGTCGCCGAGTCAACGTGCAGCCGGTTGCGTAACCCGGGAACCTGTAAAAGCAGACCCAAAAATCCATTTTTGAGTAAGGCGGGGTCCAAGGCCTCGCCTTTTTTCATGCTTTCCTAGCATTCAGGACTTCTATGTTTGTCGATTCGGTCAAAATTGTTGCTCGAGCGGGTCATGGTGGCAACGGATGTGTCGCCCTGCTCAGGGAGGCTTTCCGCCCCAAGGGTGGCCCTTGTGGGGGAGATGGCGGACGCGGCGGTGACATCGTTCTGGAAGCTTGCCACGATATCAACAATCTGATTGCTCAGTATTACTCTCCCCGCATCGTTGCCAAGAACGGTCTCCCAGGGCAAGGGAAGGGAAAAACGGGCAAAAGCGGTCCAACGGTGGTGGTGAAAGTGCCCTGTGGGACGACCATTTGGCGATTGGTGGACCCTGAAACGGCACGCATTCAAGAGGCTTACCAAAGAGGTTCAGACTCCGGGCAGGAAGACCTTTCCGAATCGGAAGCATCCATTGAAGAAACGGGGGAAGCTGATGGTATGATTCGCCATGAGGGGAGCGAAAGGGCCGTTGAAATTGATTTGGAACAAACCCAGGAGGAGGAAACCGACTCAGAACCTCGCCTGCAAAAGGAACTGGCAGCCGATCTTGTGGAGGACGGTCAGCGCTTCGTGCTCTGCAGAGGGGGTAAAGGCGGCCTGGGCAACCAACACTTCGCCAATTCCAAACATCAAACACCTCGGTTCGCACAGCCTGGACAACCGGGCGATGAAGGCAGCTTCCTGCTGGAGCTGCGTATCCTTGCGGAAATCGGCTTGGTAGGCTACCCGAACGCAGGAAAGTCCACTCTGCTCAATGCCATTTCCAAGGCACGCCCCAAAATCGCCCCCTACCCTTTCACGACCCTACACCCGCAAATTGGGGTGCTTGAGTTTAGCGATTATCATCGTATCACGGTATGCGACATCCCAGGTCTGATTGATGGCGCGCATCAAAACGTAGGCCTGGGTCATGCCTTCCTCAGGCATATTCAGCGCTGCCGAGCGCTTGTATTGCTCATCGACATGGCGGGGACCGATGCGCGCAAACCCTGGGATGACTTCAAGCAGCTTCGAAAGGAACTCGAACTCTACGATCCGAAGATGTTGGAAAAGCCTTACGTCGTCGCCGCCAACAAGATGGACATGGAGGAGTCACAGGCCCATCTCCGCTCATTCAAGAGACGGCTGCGTGGGGTGAAAGTCATCGAGCTGGCCGCCGCATTCGATGAAGGGGTTTCCCCCCTGAAGGATGTCATGCGAGCGATGGCCGACCAAGCACCTCAAGAAGTGTGATTCGGCCCAACACCAAAGAAGCTGAGGCGACCAAGGTGGGAGCAATCACTTCAGTCATGAACGCACACGCGTGGACTAGAACGATTCTCCCTGCAACGATTTGGGTGGCTCAAGAATGGTTTGCAGGATGATCGCTTGCCTTAGCTGACTGGGGTCTCTCAGGGATCGACGGGTTGATGCAAAGGACATCATGCCCCCTCGATGAGCAGAAGTTTTCAACCTTCTGGAAGGACGTTGGCTTTTCACCTCCTCAAGCTCACGCGTAGCCTTTTCGACAAGAGACGCCGCTCTATCCAAGTCTACTTTGGAGGGAGTGGTAGATCCCACCTTGGTAGAGGGTTTCACGCTGGGCCTTGCAGGAGGAGACTTGGGCAGAGGAGGCGGAACCACTGCGGGTGCCTTGGGTCTTTCATCAATCACCTCGCTTATCTCGGCAGCCTCGGCAACCTTACGCAATTCATCCCGGAGCCGCTCAAAAAGACCGGATGGCTGAGAGGGCGGAGGATTCTTCCAGTGGCGATAGGCTCTGGCTGAAGGTTGGGAAGAGTGAGGGGCGTCCTGGCTTGCACTCGGGGTAGAACGCCTTACTGGCGCGACAGGAATCGAAGATTCCTGCGCACGAGCCTTGCGTCTCTTACCGATCCAGTCTGCCGCCACCCCCAACAAGGTCAACAGCAGAAACAGAAGGGGGCCTCCATCCATGAGGGCAACTTTGTCCATAAGGGAGATAGCCTGTCAGGAATTCAACGAGTTAT
>CACEMW010000042.1:0-25959 GCA_902560705.1 uncultured Verrucomicrobiota bacterium | reverse complement strand
TTACAGTGACCGAAAGCGCACCAGATCAACTGCATCTGTATTGTCCAGAGCAAAAAGGCATGGCAAACGACAACTTTTTGATGATCGAAAACTGATGAATAAACTCAACGAAACATCCGCAGCAACCTAAGTGATAATTAGTTTATATTAGAATTTTTGATATAATCGAGTTTTGGTAAGAGAATAAAACGCAATTCTCCTGAAACAGATATCGTTAGAGGACTCCTACTAATTTCAAGAATTACTATGTGCCATCTATTTATGAAAAATTTTGTAAAATTCACTATTTTAATAATAATTACCAGAATAGGGTTAAACTTTGCTAATTCAAATGAAATGAACATTTGGCCTCAATTCCGAGGCCCAAACTCGTCGGGGGTGGCTGAGGGAGCATCGCCTCCAATACATTTTGGTCCCGGGAATAACGAATTATGGCACCTTCCACTTAATTCTGGACACAGCTCTCCCTGTATAAGTGGGGATTCAGTCTTCGTAACAACATTCAATGAGTCGAATAAAGAATTAGGGGTAGTTTGTATTTCCCTCACCACAGGAAAAAAACAGTGGGAACAAATTGTCCACGCAAAAGAGATTGAGTCGGGCCATCCTTCATTCAACCCGGCGAGCAGTTCACCCACTACTGATGGCGATCGGGTAATCGCTTACTTTGGCTCATACGGCCTACTTTGTTTAGACATAAATGGAGAAAAACTCTGGGAAGTAAAGATGCCCTTGACCAGATCATTCGCGGGAAATGCCACCTCACCGGCAATATACGGCAATAGGGTAGTTCTTTATCGAGCCAATCACGTGGACCATTTTCTTATTGCCTTTGATAAGTATACGGGAGAAGAAATCTGGAAAATAAATCAAGGTGAAAAGTTCGTCGATGAAATGGCATGCACAGCTTGTCCAATACTTTTCGAGCGCACAGTCATTGCTCACACAGCGCGATCTGTTCAAGGTTACGACCTTTCGACAGGAGCTCGCCGTTGGATAACAAAATGCGCAACGACTGCGACTAGCACTCCAGTAATTGCGGGATCAAAGGTAATTGTCGCTGCCTGGAACAAAATGGGGGAACCTATTCTCCGCCCGCAGATTCCATCCTTCAAAGAATTAGTCAAACAACAGGATAACGATAATAATGGAACCATTTCCAAAAATGAATTTCCAAGGCTCTGGATCTTTCATCGACCTTTAGGTTCAGAAGCACCTCTAAATGGTGCAACCGTTCGCTTTGACCGCACTGACAGTGACGGTGATAATCAGATCACAGAAATCGAATGGTTAGAATATTTAGAGGTTATTGAAAAGTTTCGATACAGATATCGAACACATGGACTAATAGGGATCGATCTCAAATCAGAGGGCGTTGTTGAGGAAAACTCCATAAAGGTTCTTGCAAGTCGAGGGATCCCTGAAGTGCCATCACCTATTTATCACGAGGGTTACGTCTACATGGTAAAAAACGGTGGTCTTCTAACTTGCATCGATGTCACTTCGGCGGAGCGCAAATACCAAATACGAACTGGATCTAGGGGAACCCACTACGCTTCACCAATAATTGCGGGCCAGCATTTATTCACAATCTCTGGCAGTGGGGAAATCGCAATTATAACACTTGGACCAAACCCAAAAATTTTGTCAATCAATGATATGAATGAACAGGTCTTTGCCACACCAGCAATCGTTAATGGTGTTATTTATGTGAGAACGCATGGCAATCTTTATGCCTTTGGAGATAAAAATTGAGTAGGATTCGAATTTAATTTTTTAAACAAATGAAATACATTCGCACTATCACACTTTTTAGCTTTTTACTTTTAGATACACAGGAAGCCAAAACCCAAGAGGAATTTTGGGATGAATCAATGATTCATGAGATTCACTTAGAGATATCAAATGAAGAGTGGGAAGCAATGCAGCCGGATCATCAAAGGGACGTAAATAACAACAAAGAGGACTTGAAAGTTAAAGATGAAAAACAAAGGAAACTGCATCGCTCACGTTTTCCATGGTCGCAAGCTTCGATTACTATTAATGGAACAAGGTTTAATGATATTGGAATCCGTTACAAAGGAAACGCTAGTTTCAACCTTATGCATGGAAGTTTAAAAAGAAATCTGAAAATAAAATTAGATTGGGTAAAGGAGAAACAAAACTATTTTTCTATTGAAACCCTCAACTTCAATGCCGGCGGTCTAGACCCATCGAAATTAAGAGAGGCACTTGGCTATTGGGTTTTTCGAAAGGCTGGATTACCAGCCCCTCTGACAACGTTTGCAGAGATTACATTAACAATTCCGGGCCGTTACGATAACGAATTTTTGGGTTTATATACAATCGTAGAACAGGTGAACAAGGTATTTCTCAAGGAACACTTCGGCTCAAAGAATGGCCTTCTAATGAAGCCCGAAGGGGTAGCCAGCGTTGAATATCACGGTGATGACTGGAAATTCTATCCACATCTATACCGCCCAGATGACGAACCGACGTTTGAACAATCTTCTCGGGTGATTGAATTCGCTAAGTTAGTTCATTTAGGCAACGACAAACATTTTGCAGATTCGATCAATTCATTTCTTAACGTAGATAGTTTTTTGCGTTTCATTGCTCTAAATGGACTGATTGCGAATTTAGACACTATCTTGGCAATGCCACAAAATTACTATCTTCACCTTAACAAGGAGACTAATAAGTTCTTGTTTTTCCCTTGGGATTTAGACATTTCATTTGCTGGGTGGCCACTTGGTGGACCACCCAAAGATCAAATGAATCTAAGCCTAGTCCATCCTCATTCTTCAGATGAACACATTTTGATAGACAGGCTTTTAGCTGCCAAATCCATTAGCTTAAAATATGGTCAAATTGTAAAAGAGCTTGTTGACGAAATATTCTTAAACGGTGATTTGTATAAGAAATACGAAAGCCTCGAAGAAATAATTTCCAGTTCGCGCGAAAAAGATCTTAAGGCCATCAAAGATCGCAATGAACGCGCTTATCCCGCCCCTAGGGGATACCAACCACCTTCTATTAAATTATTTATTCGTGAGCGAACAGCATCAATTACGCGGCAAATGAATAAACCGAAAAATGGTTATGTTTTTGAGCATAAGCGACCGGGTGCTCGACTTGGTCATTTGGCCAAAGGCAAATTTGGCAGAGGAAGACTTGCATTACATATGTTAATCCAAGGGGATCTCAATCAAGATGGCGTTATTTCAAGAAGGGAATTATATGCTTTATTAAGCGGGTGGTTTGACGAAATTGAAAAAAACGGAGATGGAAAATTGGAAAAGAAAAACTTCGTGAACAATTTACCAGAAGCTTTTTTTCCAAATAGCGGAAAACCATCAGGAAAAATCCCGGAGCTATACGTTGCGGAAGGGCTTTTTGCATTATCGGATTCGGATGGCGATGGAATTGCTGTAAAAAAAAGCCTCATCTCCGCATTTGAGACTTATTTCGATAGTAGGCAAATTCATGAAGACGCACATTTAAACGAACAATCTTTGCGCGATGTACTTCGATCTCTGATCAACCAATAATAGAATTAAACGTTGTTCATGGACTCGGCAAAATGGGCCATAATAACGAAATAAAGCGCTACTCGAATGCAATGTCAAAACGGCTCGGAGTGGTATCAATCTGATGGAACGCCGAGTCACCAGCTAGTGACAATGCGAAAAAATGTACATAAATTGAATTTGCAGAATATGCCATAATTCAGAGTTGATCGCCAGAGCAATAATCTTGATACAAAATGATTACACGACGTTTTGTCTACAAATGAAAACATCATAACACTGTATAGCTATTACATGCGATTATTTACTAACCTGAACCTATCCAGAAGATAGCCTAATCAAATTACAGCAAATAAAACAATTATTCGATTCCAAAGCCTGCACGTATCCACGATAATTTTGCTAATATATGCTCTGGGGGTGTGACATGGCCATCATTAGGGTATATCCTGTATTCTTTTACTCCATTACATAGGTTAAAAGCAGCAAAAGCGCAAAAAGGGGGGGCTGCTTGATCTTGCAAGCAAACGCCCATAAATATCGGGCATTCTATCAATTTAGCCAGATTTTTCGGGTCCACATATTTCATGGTGTTTCGAGCCTTCTGCCATGTGTTATCTTCAGGGGACCGTTCAGCCCATTGCCTGATAATCGACCCAGGCCAGTTGGTGATTTCAAAGCTCCTCATTGAATCCATCACAAAAGGAATATCAGGAGCGCAAAGAAAAATGCGTTTATCAAGAGCGGCAGTTGCAAAAGAGAGTAACCCACCTTGGCTCCCCCCCAGTAATAGCTATGCGCTTAGGATCTACTTTAGGTGAAGAAGTAAGAAAATCCAAAGCCCTCACACAATCAAGAATTGCAGCGCGATAAAAATATTTTTCCGGTGTGTGAATGCCGCGCAGGACATAGTCTCCAGGTCCCCACCAATTGTAGGCGGGTTCATCATCCGTGCTATTGCCGTGACCGCGTATGTTAAGCGAAAAGACTGCCATGTCGCTAATAGATTGAACTGGCATCATCGTTTGAGTGTATCCCGGAACCCTCAAAACTACCGGATAAGGACCTTTACCTTTGGGAATCTCAAACCAGCCTCGGATTCGGACCTGTCCAACGCTGCGCATCTCAACGAGATAACAATCTGTCAATTTTGTGTCCCATTCAGGAAATTTGTCGATCTTGTAGCGCGGATCGACGCTTAGAAGTTCTGATTTTGCCTGATTCCAAAACTGATCAAGATCATCAGGGCTATCAGGTTTACGTATTATGCTTTCTGGCCCATAACCACGTATACCCGAGTCGATAATGACCTCTTCATGTCCGTTTCGCTTAAATGAACATGATACGTGATAAAAACCAGGTTGAGGTGGTTGGTAATCCCAATCAAGTAAAGAAGATTTTCCAGCAGAAATTTTTATCTTAGAAATGTGGTTCATTAAGGTTTCTCTTTTCCTGTCATGCCAAGCATCGTTGGAAATCTGCCAATGAATTGTGCCTTCAAGTTCCTCGAAAGTTTCATTTTCAAGTAATGCTTCAAATGTGATGGGTTTGCCCGCTGGGTAAATACCATCGCCACGTCCAACCCCAAGCGAAACACTGGTCAACTCCCCCCATGTGAGTGGAGCTATCGTCTGAGCCTTTTTGTAAAACCCTCCTTTTCCTTGGCTATTGTATACCCTAACGGCAATTACGTTTTCAGAACCCCATTCAACTAGTTCTTCCGGCACATCATATATCCTAGAAACATTGGCAAATTGTTTATCATCCATAGGAAGGGAACCGGTTTTGCCGATTTGAACTCCATTGAAATACGTAATATCCGCGTCCGCGATAGGACCAAGGTGAAGACGTAATTTTTGATAGAATTCAAGATATGGCGAGTTCAGCGATTTCTTGGAAATTACTGTTCGGAAACGATACCATCCAAAACCATCGTAGTTGTCATAGCCTGATTGTTCCCATGGTTTATCGACTTCAATAATGTCCCAATCTTGGTCGGCAAAGTTTGGTTTTGCCCATTCAGGATTATCCCCAGTTGAAAACCTCCACTCTTTATCAAGATCGAAAGTGAAACCGTGCTTAGGGAAAATAAAAATACCCAGAACAATCAAAGTGGGAAGAGTGGGTATAAGCGTTGGTATCAATCTCATGGGTCTGAATGTTTTTATGATGATAGTTAAACCCAAAGTGTCCAAAACCACGGCTTCAAAATAAGACAAAATAAAACCAAGTTCAAATTTTGAAAATGGCAGGCGAATCGATGAAATTTATTCCATGATCATCCTACAGATATACGGAAATAAGGAAATGGAATCGAATAAATCTGATCTGGAAAGTTTTTGTGGTGTTATCAGGACACAAAAAGACACCGTTTTTTTACGATATGCTGCGGGATAAAGGGAGAATCGGATTTTGTCCACAGTGTGCATCTGGATCATAATCTACTTTCATTCAGCAAGATACCGCACCAACCCGAAATCTAGAAGCAGGCAAAATGCCATTTCCAATCCTGTCGCTCCGACCATTTCTTTCTCTGGTTGACGCACATTCTGCATCTTCAGATACCAACAAGATAAAATTTTCTACCGGAAGAAGGTAAACCCTTTGATGGCGTAAAATCGTTTCATCCATGTCTCCATGGACCATGGATGGCCAGCGTGATGCCGGGGCGCTGTATATTCACAAAAAGGATGGGATGATTAGGGGCAAAACAGACCCCACACATTTCAGATTTTCCATGGTAGCTTGACCGGGCAATGGTGTAAATTTTTCCAGAGGAAGTGATTCCTCTGATGTATTGATCCTTATCACCATCCTCACTGAAAACCACATCACCCGATTTAGAAACCGTAAGGTTGTCACAATATTCGATAAGTTTGGTGTTGTTGGGTTCAACGTAAAGGATCAGGTGCCCAGGAGCATCGCGCTCTTGTACGGTCCCTTCGTAGGGACTTGGTTGGTAATAGAAAATATGTCCAGACTTGGAAGCACCGCCGCTGGTGCAGGCAAAGTAGATTCGGTTGTTCCCGTACCACATGCCCTCACCTCTTGCAAAAATTGCTGCCCCAGCTTGATGGGCCTCATGGCGCAATTTATCCTCAGGATTATGGATGTTCTCCAATGTGATCCATTTCACAGCTAAAGGAACATTTTTGGGAAATTTTGTAGCGCCTGTATCGGCCCAGTTACGTGTATCGCAGCCTTGTTGGTCGACGACAGCCAAAGCCTGAAGCACACCACCGCCCAATAAATGGTTTTTATCCTTCGGAATGTATCTTGTAATCAGACCATCTTCGCGATCCTCTGTCTGGTAGACAATGCCTGTGAGCGGATCGACTGCGACCGCTTCATGATTGAATCTTCCCATTGCCTTGATCGGTTCAGCCTTGTTAAGGAACATCGATTCGGTAGCAGGGACCTCAAAGTTATATCCATGATCGCACTCCCTATACTCATCCTTTAGTGAAACGGTTTCCTCGCAACTAATCCATGACCCCCAGGGAGTGGGCCCCCCAGCGCAATTTCGTTCTGTTCCAGCGAGACTCAAAAAGGATTTTTGAACCCATTTCTTCTGAGGATCGAAGACGACCGTCGTCGTTCCGCCTAATTGAGGACGAATCCCTTTGCCCCCATCGTAGAACTTATTGAGTTCGGAAATTGGTAGTTTCTCATTTTGAATACCGTAGGGACCCTCAAAGGTCTGGCTATCGGAAAGTTCATGGTTTCTAACGAGAATGATTTGGCCGTGAGAACCCTCAAAGGCTGCCATACCATCTGGAGCCCCAGGGGTTCTAAGACCATCAGTCATGGGGTCTCCTGTCTTTGAAAGGACATCGTAGAAAAAACCATCCGGAAGATCTAAGATGCGATTGGGATCCTTGATCAAGGGCCCATAAATATTTGCTTCATTGGCATATCCTTGAAAGTTGGTATCCTCATCCAACTCTTCCGATTGTAGGTTTACAAACTTTTGGAGACCCAAAAACCCACCCGCAGTCATACTGGTATGGGTAATAAACTTTCTTCTTGAAGTAGGGTTCATATCCACGCGTTCGACATAATGATAAAGATTGATTGTTTCAAAAATAGGTTAAAAAAACGATTGCCCTTTGGCCTATTTGCGATCATTGCGTACGTTACCTATGGCTATCGAGCAGGCCAGGTGAACATGGCAGTCGATTCCGAAGGCAGCGTTTTCATGAAGCAAAGATTCTCCTGATGGATGGCTACGGACCGGGATTGTCGTTTCGAGTTTGTGACCCTGCAGAAAATATTTCCGTTTGGCAAAAGATATCCCTCTTGGCTTAGCCCCTGGTCTCCTTTTCTTGAAGAGACTTTGAGGTTCCATGCTGGTTCATGACCTTCTGTTCGGGTGCTGGCAAAGGAAGGCTCAGCAACGTCGATATGCAGGACTTCATCCACATCTGCGCCGATGGCCAAAGGCATGACCTCCTCGCTCGATTGAATCTCTGGCTGCGCATGGCGCTGCATGCGGCACTCCACCAATGCACACATCCCTTTGGAAAAATCTCGATTCTCATCTGATAAGATGGATCGTAGCCTTGCCTGATAGACGTCCTCTGCATTCTTGGCGTTGGAGGCAACCATGATGGCCGCGTCATTCAATAGGTCCAAAGAAACAACAAGTTTACCTTCCTTGTATCGGTGCGAAACACTTTGGATTCCCTTGGGCATTAGCTGGACCATACCGGAAGGTTGGATCCAGGAAGGCAGATTGATTTGGACTTCCAAATCCTTTACGGGCTTGAATTGATAGCCGGAGGAGGCCATGAGATATTCATTATTGGTCAGACATACGATCAACTTGCTCATGGTGACGAGTGCAAAGCAATCCACTGTTGGTGGTGCGCTGATGCCCGAAGGCAACATGGGTTCGGATTCCAGCAGATCTCCCCTTAGCAAGCGTAGGACGCGTCCCCATTCTTGAATCGCCTTTTTGGTCGCAGGGAACTGTTGACCAGGCCCTTCTCGAAACGTGAACCAAAGAATCCCCTTGGTTCCATTGCCTATATTTTGCACTAACTGAACACCTAACTCCTCAGGAGTGGGCACACTTTGCTCGGGCCGCTCGTCCCAATCAAAAAGGCCTTGAGACCATACCCATATGGGTTTGGGCTCGGAGGCAATTTTCAAATCACGGGTGTAGATACCTGTTTCCTCCAGGCGCGTGCCAAAAACATTCGGCCATTGACTGGTCGAGGGAGCCGTCACGCAATAATGATCCATGCATGGCAAATCCACGATCGGTGCATACTCGAAGAACGTAACATTTCTGCAGAGAGTGGTCATGGTTGGGGCATGGGAATAGGATCGCCTGACGAGATTGTCCTGAAGGAGCACTTGCTGCGGATGAGTCACCCAATCGGGCTCATCGGAGAGTTGGAGACAGGCAATGATCGGGTTGGGCGCTTCCTCTTTCCATAACGCCATGTGATTCAAGTGGACGCTCGAAAGGGAGCGATACCCAAAACGAAGAGCTTCTTTGCGATAAAAAGCTGAAGTTGGATCACCACCCTTCACACAAGTATCAATGTGATGCTGTCTTTGAGATGGGTATTGCTCTGGTTCTGCCCCCCATGTACCGATAGGAAAGTTATCGGCAAAAGCTCGACGGTGTGCCATGACTTGACATGTTTTCCCCCTTTGATGGTAATCAACCTTCGCAATGAGAAGCTCGGAGCGACTGAAGCCATCATCCAGCTCAAGACGGCAGATGGCATGACCTTGAGGCTCCAGCCTCTTGCCTACTAGGGTCGAAGATGTGATTTTTTTTCCGGCAATGGTCATATCACCAATATCAGCAGCAGCCTTCCCTTGATTGCGAAGGTGAACGTCCACCGTTTTCAAACCCTTGTGCACTCGAATCAGTGGAATGGATATGGGATCCTGAACAAAGGAACCCACACACTCTAATGAGGTCTGCCAGGTTCTCTTGTCGATCCATTCCAAATGATAAGGCTTTCCCGCTTGAAAATCCTCGGAAACACCATTGATTTCCAGAACCGATGTCTGTCCAGGTAGAATGCGGGAATCATAACGACGATCCCAACAGATAAGATTATCCAAGCGCCAGACTGATTCGTCATGATGGTTCAATCTCCAATAAGCCAGATCAACTACCTCATCCGTCGTGTTGGTATAGTAAAGATAGACCAAGCCACCTCGGTTTGGATGAACATCTTCGTTCTCCTGAACCATACGGGTTTCATACGTTGCCGGTCGGTAATGCACATAATCCACCCGAAGTGGGAAGGGGTCTGTGGACGCCGAGGCCTTTCCCTTTTCACCATCCTCAGCAATGAGTGAATGTTGTGTGTCGATGAAGACTCCACTGCACAAAAGCAGGGAGGCCAAAAAGTGATTGAAGGACATGCTATGCTGACTCATGACTGATGGAACGAATGATTTCCGCAGCAACTTCGGATTAAAATCAACAGCTTCTGAGCATGGGTTTCAAGAACTAGAAGGATATTTTTGAAAGATGGCCCCTGCCGGCAAAGGAAAAGCAGTTGAAGACATCATCACAGAGCAGGGAATGGACGAATGACCGCGAAAGGACCAAAGGCAACGATCATCCATGAGAAGGAAAATCCGAAGCATTGCCCTGCCAAGAAATCCAACTTGAGGCAAAGCCGTTTTTGACCGCCATGGGTCTAGCTGGGCTTAGCGAAACGTGAGAGGATTGACCGGTTGGGTAAAATCTCCGGTATAGAAGCGGTAATCGATGCCTCGATCAAAACCTGTGAACCCAATCCGACTTGCGTGACCATCCAGCCATAAAGTATTGCATTGTCGATTGTGGCGATACCACTCCAGAGACATGTCATGATTAGGGTAGAGCCCTGCTAGATCATACCTCCATTGGGTCAGGATTTCCTTTTTTCCGGGGCGAAGCCCAAGATTGTCGGATCCATAACTGGCAGTAGAGCCTTCCATTTTTTGTTCAGCAGAATCCTGGACCAAAATGGTCCTGGATGGGTGCATGAAGCGGGAAAGTTTGGGCAAAGAACCCACTTCTAGTTGTCCATTGATGCCATAAGAGGAGTTCAGCCAAAAGCTCATTGGAAATCGGTAGGTAGCTCTCCAATCATCGACCACTCGAGCAGCTGAACAGCGAAACAATTTGGGCTGCTGCCCGTAGTAATCAGCGTAGGCGATCGCCCAGTAGGCTTTGGGGTCATTCTTGTCTAGCCGATGAGGCGATCGTGGATTGGAAAACCACATACCATGGTTTGGAATTTGTCCCTTGAATGTATGCAATTCGCCTTGATGATCCTCTTCATACATTTTGAGAGCCAAGCTGATTTGCCGCAGATTGCTCAGACACGCCGCTCCCGTACCTAAGGCTTTTGCTTTGGAGAGCACTGGCAAAAGCATCCCTACTAATAGGGCAATGATGGCAATCACCACCAAAAGCTCGATCAAGGTAAACGCACGTAAAAGTCTGACTTCGTCTTTCATCCCAAAAAAACTTTCACCTCTCTCCACCGCGCTAGGGTTCTATCCCTACACAGGCACTCTGCAGGATTGACTTCAGATGAATCGATGGCGATCGTTGCAACCACATAAGCATACTTCGTAGAGAAAGGCACTACGCAATCATACCATGAATTCCTTAAAGACATGGCTGGCCATCATTTTCGGGGTGGCCTTCTTGAGAATAGGCCTCCTGCATTTCACCCAACCCGAGCCTTTTGATGCCATCATTCCTCCCTACTTGCCTTTCCCACGTTTTTGGACGCTTGCAAGCGGCATCTTGGAGATTCTTTTGGGCTTGGGACTGATGCTCCCAAAGATGCGCCAGAGGGCTGCGCTTTGTATGGCCTTATTACTGGTGTTGATGTATCCGGCCAACCTCAACATGTGGGTCCATGACATCCCTTTTGGGCAAACGCGGTTTGAAACCCGCGGTCACATCGTGCGGCTCCTGATTCAAATCATTCTAATCCTTGGTTGTCTTTGGATTTCCAGACGACTCAAGGGCGCTCGCGCGCAAGCAACGGATGCAGAGACATAAGACCCAATTGAAGAACTCAGACTTTTTTTGTTTCCGAAGGCCCATCTTTGAACGGTTGCATGAGGCTTGGGGAGACTCCCTGTGCACCTCTTACCAAGGGACGGTCTTGGATGTAAGTCCAAACCGCTCTTTGGCTTCCTCGTAAGGTAAATGAATCGTATCTGGATCGATATGCCCGAAGTAAAGTGCGCGCCAATAAGCCGTGATAAAAGCCGCCCCTCCCAGTTCACGACGTTCATGTCGTCGCCATTGCATGACAAGATGAGAGGGCTCCCACTGAAGAGCGTCCCGGCGTTTTTGGTACATCCCTGCAGGGGTGGAGGCAAAGAGCAAATCTCCGTAATGAGGTACGAACAAACGATCCACACGAGGGATGTCCAACCCATCCATGATGGGGGTCCACTGAGTCACCTCACCTTTGGATCTGAGGACTTGTCCCGATTCGGTCACCGCGAGAAGACCCTCATGGTCAAAATAGCATTCCCTCAAATCTTCACTCGGAAACCGCATCAAGCGGATCAAGAGCCCCCCTTGATAATAGGCCTTGGTAAGTTCTTCCTGATTGGCGCTCCAGCTCTCCCCACCATCGCGTGTTTGCTGTAGGACGGTGCGAGAAAGCAGGGTCCCCGGGGCTCCAAATCGCACACCAAACATGACATGACGCGGATCATGTGGATCAATCGCCAACCAGTGTTTGGACTCCCCGTATTCCCCAAGACCTAGTTTGGAGCGTTTCCACCGAATATCCGTTCCACTGGTGGCAACGTATAGATCGGAACCAGCCTGGGCATAGAAATAGGTCAAGTCCTTGCTCTTCGTAGTCGCAACATGAAAGCGATAATTGAAGCCTTTGGGCAGTCCTTGGCTCAATTCATTCCATGCCCGCCCCAATCGATCCTCTCCATGGTCGATGCTTTGATAGAGATGGTGACCAGTCATGGCGTAGATCACGTTGGGATCATAGGGATCGAAGAGCACCGCCTCCGGCACTCCTTCATACTCAAGGGGCAGACGAAACCAACCTTCATGGCCCGCGGTTTCACTCAGGTAGAATCCATCTTCACAGGCGACGGCCATGATGCGAGTTCGCTTTCCAAAAGCCGCAGCTTTGACAGGCGACTTGAGGAGGTCACTAACGCATTTCCATCCACTGGCCGAACGACCCTGATCATGGGTCAGGTAAAGGTGCCCTGAGGGATCCACGACCATGGCCACATTCGGCGATTGTGGGGAGACCGCAAGACCCTTGGCAATACGGGAATGATGCGCGTTGGGACGGTTCAGATCACCTTTCCAGATAAACTCATTGTCCCAGCCCGTCGCGTAAACTGGATAAGGTGTCCCCCCATCCAATGGAAGGTCGGACATGATCGGTTGAATGGTCATGTCTGTTGGCCAGGTCGCAAGGGTATGATGCGCGAGACGCATGGCTTTGTCCTTGCCCGGAGCATTGGGGCGCAGTTTGTAATAAATATAGGTAAAGTGGCTGTGACCCTCATTCTGATAATGCTGCCAAAGGCCATCAGCAACGACTCCATAGGCTTGGCGCAATGGTTCTTCTGTTTCAATGCGGTCCAACAAATCGAGATGGGCAAAAACATGATGCGCATCGTCATAACCTTTTCCTACTCGAAAGGACTTGAGGGCTCTCACCTGATAGCGACTCAGTAAATCCTCATAGGCTTCTTTGAACTTTGCTTTACCCGTGGCATGCAGGGCAATTTTGCAGGCCGAAATAGCCATCATCACCCGGGTGTTTAAGGTCTGGCCATCGGTGAGCCCGAGAATGGGCACTGGAGGTCTGGCGTCATCGTAGCCTTCGATCTTGTAGTCGTTGTCGACCCAGTAACTCACCAATGCGTCAATGGCCTCCCGGGCTCGTTCTTTCTGAAGCCCCTCTGCCACCAAATCATAATACTGCCCCATGCCCATGGCAGCCGCGCTATAGATGTGGTGACTGGGCCCTGCACAGAATCGCAATGCGTATCCATCGGCCTCGCCCTGGTGCCAGTCATCGCGATGACTGGCACCGCGTCTCTCATCAAAAGTTGGTCCAGAACCAATGAAATACCCACGTGCCAACAAACCACGCCGACCTGTGACCCGCTGGCAACGGTACACCGCCTCGAAGATCTCATCTGCACGAAGTTTGGCCTGGTCTACGGAAGCTTGATCGGCACCGGATTGGCGCAGCCAGGCATAGCGGTAGGACGCACCTGCCAGATAGTGAGAAGTCCATGCAACGGCATGGACCGCATCGCTGAAGGGTGCAGACGTGGTAATATCCACCGAGCTTCCATCGATGGGCACCTCGACCATGGATGGATAAAGACCAAGAATATTGTGGCGTTGAAGGATGTTTGCCTCTATCTCACGTTCTTTGGTCGAGAGTGGCTTTCGCCAACCCACATCAAAAGCTTTCAGTTGACCAAACGTCCCGATGGAGGCACTCAACGAGATAATCCAGGCCCACCGATACCAACACTTGCTGAATGCATCGTGGCTCACGAACATCCAAAATCAGTAATGCGATCCACCCGGAACTTCAATGAAAAGAGGGTGGATCCAAAAGAAAAAGGTGGAAGGATTAAGCCATGACCTAAGGGCCTTTGCGATGAAGGTACCACATCACGGCTTGGCATCTGTTTACCACCAAAAATAAGGACCCGATGTGCGCCGCTGATGCATTTTTGAAAACGGGTTCCATTGCACGTGTTGGTCCAGATAGAGTGCATTGCCCCCCGCAGGGAGCTGCCCGCTGGATTGACCTCGCCGTGCCGATGAAGCTGCCAGATGAGGCGAGCTGTGCCCGGCCCATCCCCCATCCACCTTTGAGAAATTACCCCCATTGCCTGATCGTTCGTTGCGACTAGAAAGCGTGGCATCAGCAACGTAAATGCCATCGGAAATCCCAATAGTAAATTGAGAGCCATCACGGTTCTTTACGACTTTTTGTTGGATGCGCTCAAACACATTGGATGAAGCCAGTGCTGGCGAGCCCTTGGTAGCAAACGCGTAACCCAGCACCTTGAAATTCTGGGTAAAGTTCCAAAGATCATCGTTGTTCTGTTCGGCAAAAGAGGGACAATAGAGGATATCCCGCTCGAAACCATAACCCAGCAAATTGGAAACCACTGATTGGGGCATATCCCACGACCAATTACCAATTCGGTTGTTGTTGTCCACCATGGGCGGAAGAATATTGTTGTTGTCATCGGCATACATCTGACTCGCGATCCCTACCTGCCGCAGGCTATTCATGCATTGGGTACGCTTGGCCTTCTCCTTGGCTTTGGAGAGGGCCGGAAGAAGCATACCTGCCAAGATGGCAATGATGGCGATGACCACAAGCAGCTCAATCAGGGTGAAAGCTTGATTGAACCATGCATGCGCACGATGCGTGGGTCCTGTGGGATACAGGTCTTTGGGGAACATAATTACACATTAAGATGAATCTCTCTGTCTGTCAGGCATAAAAACGCCCTCGTAGAAGTTTTATCCGTAGGAAGCTAGCGGGTCCATGAGACTGGCCGATGAGAGTCCCCAGTGCAGCTCTAAGCAACCGGCCAAACAACGCCACCTTGTGCTTCAGCAAAGACTTCTTTCTCAGGGAAGCATACTGACTTTGCGGATCTGAAAAAAACGCATTGGGAAGGTCCCACCCAGTTCAATCTCGAATTGAAGAGAGTCCAGTGAAGCCACCTGCCTTCGGGAAAGGACCATATCCCACTGCATCCCTCCAAGGTCCTGGCTGGCAAAAAGACCATAGTCCCCGTTGAGGGGGACTTGGCACTCAATGAGCACCTTGTCCTGATCGATGGAAAGAGTGGGGCGCAACAGGCAGGATGCATCTCCTGAAGGACGCTTGCCCGGCGATCCCCCTTCCGCATCACTGAGTGTCCATGTCGTGGGTTGACGGGGATCTCCTCCACCCTGCAGCGCAACCAGGGAAAACCCCCCTCCATCGGCTGCCTGAAGCTCGGGCAGTTGATCCTCATAGGCAAAGTCGAGCACAACCTTCCCTTGGGCATCCTCCAGCATCACACGCTCCCCACTGTTGGAAAAGTTTCCCTCATACTCACCCGCCACAGGCAACCCCTCTCCGTATCGCATCTCGAATGCCGCTTGATGGCTGACCACCAGGAGCGCCTGACCAGGCGCCAGAAACTCCGTTGCCTTCTCGGTAAAATCAAATCGCACCCCATCCACAAAATGCACCCCAATCAGGGGAAAGGAAACACCACCGGGATTGAACAATTCGATGAATTCAAAATCGTCTGCATCATCGAAACCTGCAGCGATTTCATCCGCTCCGGGTGCTGCTGGATGGTAGTGCAATTCACTGGCCTGAAGCTGCGGTTCCCCCACGACAAAGGTAGCCGTGGTCAGCGCACTCCATTGAGCGCCCACAAGGGTTCGTGCCTTGATGGTGGTGGCATCGCTCAAAACAATGGGAGATTGGTAGAGGTGCGCAGTGGGTTCCTCTCCAATCACTTCGCGCTGCCCCACCACCAGCTCCGCATCGATAAGAAAATCACTGCTGGTCGAGGAAACATTCAACCCATGAATGGCCAGGAGGTTGGCACCCTCCCTGAGGTGCTCGAGGGAACCACTCACATCGAAGGTTTCGAACAGAATGGCCTGAGCGTCGTCATGCGCGCCGCTGGCAAAGCTATTCCAGATCAGGTTCCCCGGTGCGTTGGCCGAAGCCAGCGGTATGCCGTTGAGAAAAGCGGCAAAGGCATCATCATATCGCATGCGAAGTTGCAAGAAATTCGCTTGTTTCAGGGATGCCGCTTTCGTTTCAAAAGGAATGCGGATGTAGGCCGAACGGTTTTGCCCCGCCATGGCTTGGCTCACATCCATGCCAATCAGGGTTTGGTAGGTCTCTGCCGTATCATACCCCACCCCTCCACGACCGCTTTGCCAACCATCGAGCGGAAGGCTGAGCGATTCTTTCCAACGCTCGCCCAGAGCACTGCCACCATTTTGGGTGCTAGGGATCAAGACCCATCGAGGCGTCTGCGAGTCCACCAAGCGCGTGCGTGCCAGCTCCACTCCTTCCAACTTGCTTCGTGGATCCGATCCATCCAGCGTGTAATACAAGCTCCCTTCGGGCACTTGCATCGAAAGTTCAAAACCCCTCTCCACGAAACCTCCCGGATGCCCCAAGGTAGGAGCATCGATCTGCGGATAGAGCCCGGCCTGTCGTAGCTGCTCAAGCACCACGGCTGAGCGCCCGGGGAAATAACCTGTGAGCAAGCGATCACGCTCCTTGAGCCAATGCTCATCGCGTGTGAAGGGTCCACTACCTTTCTGATCTCCCCATCGGGCCGATTCACCCACCATCGCGGATTCTACTTGCGAAGCCAACCGAGCGAAGCGAGCAGCCGCCGGATTGTTTTCGGGAGTGGCAGGCAACCACTGAGATAGGTCTGGATGGACATAAAGGGCCCCACCCGGGGAAAAATGCTGGTGGGCACGATCCCCAAACCATTGGCGAAAGAGTGCATTGGCTCGCAAGGCGGCATAGGGAGCAGCCACTGAGCCGCTGGCACCGGTGATGTTGGTTTGCAGATCCGACCCCAGTCCCATCGCTGTTTCCGAGTCCCAGGGATAGAACTGAAATCCCTGGCTCCCGGTGCGATCGCGACCATACCAATGATTGCGTCCGGGCCAGTCTCGATTGCCGATGAAAAAATTGAGAAGGCAGTAGTCGATGAGGTTCTCCACATCCAGCAGGTTTTCCATTTCAGGATCTCGATGACCCAGGGCATCCCTGCCTTGGATTCGAAAAAAAGATGCATCATCGGCCATGCCCTGATTGAGCAGACTCAGAAGCCGATTCCATGCCTCGCGAGTACCATCAGGCACCGAGTCCTGATTAAGGGCATCCCAGTCATCCTTGTCACCGCCGTGATAGGTAGAGGAGAAAGCCGCATCGGGGCGCTCAACCAGGTTGTAGAGTCCCCAATAGGCTCCATTGAGGTAAAGGTGCACAAATCTGGTATGCGGTGCCATCATGCCCATGGCGCGCGCTGTTTCCATGGCAAAAGCGTCCCTCACGTACAGAGCCGAACCACCGGCGTAGGGCCAGGCATCGTTGCCATTGGCCCGCAATACCAGATTATCAAAACGATCGGTAGCACTCTCGCCAAAAACGGGGAATTCCAGTTTCGTAGGTCCGTAAGGATCCTTGAACATCAGGCGGAAGGATTTTTTCAAGGTAAGACCGAACTTGCGAAAGGCCCCCCCCTGAATCTTGATGCCCGCATCGATCTGAAACCCTTCTGCACGGTCTGGATCCAGCCATTCCACAGAAACGGCACGCTCCCATGCATCCCATGCGCTGGAGCGTGCGGTAGGATTGGCATAGATGCCCTGCCCTCCAAACCAGTCTTCCGGATCCATGACCAGCGAAAGGCTTGGAATGGCAAGCAGATCCTCCTGAATGGAATCGGCATAGCGGCCACGATAAGCATCCTGTCGATTGGGAGCCACCACCCTTGGGTCCATTCCATAATCCGCGGGTTGTCTCCCCCAACGGTCAGGAAAAATCTTCACGATTTCCGAGGAGACCGACTGGGTCGCGATGTCTCGTGGGAATAGGAAGCTGCGAGTGGTTACCGAAGAAGGCCTCCAACCTTCGCGCAGGGCGACGGCTCTCAGAATGGTGGTTTTCCCAATCGTGAAAGGCCCCTGGTAGAGCGTTCCAATCAGAGGATCGGGGCGACGCCCGTCAGTGGTGAAATAAATGGATGTCTCAGGATCTTTCGGGGCGAATGCGACCTCCAGGTCCTCCGAAAAAAAACCACTGGCCGCATCGGTTTGCGGCGCAGGGAGAAGCCCTTTCCAGGTCGCACCGTTGATCTTGCCCGGAGAAGGTTCCATCAAGTAACCCGCCTGAGTCGGTGAAACCTCTCGATCCTCATCCCTGAGTTCGAGCCAGCACAGGAAGGATGGACTCTTCAAAGCATTATTGAGGGCATGCACTGCCAGCACATTGGACCCTTGACGGACAAGGTGCGCGTAGGACTGCAGATCGATGAGCTCTTCAATCACCGCTGACTCCAGCCCACGCTCAAGGAGGGCGGTGGCATCAAAACGAGGATTTTGTGGCGCATTGTAGCGGGCCACCTCCACCCCGTTGAGATAGGCAATGAACCCATCATCGTATCGGGCGCTCATAAGCAAGCCTTTGATTTGGGATGGGTCCTCAACCTCAAAGGGCAATCGAACAAAAACCGAAGTATGCTGCCCAACCATCACAGACTCGAGATCGCTGCGGATCAAGTTGCGGGTATCGGGCACTCCCAGTCCCACCCTTCCCAGAAAAGCCACGTCTCCGATTTGCATGAGTTGCCCGGCTCCTCCTCGCAAGGTAGGAAAAACCAAACGGTAAAAGCGGTAGGCCCTTTGGTTGACAAAACTCACTTCTACATCGCTGAAGCGACCCTCAAAAGAGGGCACCTCTCCGCTAGCGATGATTTCAAAGTCCTGCCCCTCCGAGGACCCTTCCAGACGGTAGGAAGCCGGATCCCTCCCGGGTACATCATTGGCCGATGTCAGGCGCAGGCCCTGGATCACGGTCTCCCCCGCTTGCGGTTCGAGGATGAAGCCCGAGCCTGCCCCATCGAAGTTCAGGTATTTGGTCTGAGGGATGTCGTCGATGGCAAGCCAGACCTCTTCGCCCACTGGAGAGTTATTCGTCGTCGGTATCATTCGGTCACCCGGTTGACTGATGTCCTCCAGGGCTACCAAATCGATGACTGGGGCGATCGGGTCTTCACCAGGTTCCAACAAACTGGACGCTGGCACCCAACCAAGCATTTCCACTTCGGCGATCTGCATGGCAACAGCGACTCCGGGATCGCGCACCGATGGAAAGGTCAATCGATAAGTGCGATACGGGGTGTCATTGGGAAAGTCCAACTGATGGGATTGAAATCGATTATCGAAGCGTGGGATGATTCCACGGGCCACCTCCCTGAAACGCTCCCCGTCGTTGGACCCACTCAAAACAAACGCCGTGGGGTCTCGATCCGGAGCGTCATTGGCGGAAGTGAGGATCAACCCCACCACGGCCACCGCACTGCGGGAAAGCTGGACAGTGAAACCAGTGTTGAGCTTGTCAAAATTGAGGTATTTGGTATCGGCGTTGTTGTCGATCACGCCTTGAACACCTTCACCCGCTGGAGAGCGGGTCGAAGTGGGCTTCAGCACATCCGAGGGAAAAGTCACATCGGCTAGGACCATGGGCTCATCTGACGGAGGATCGACCACCAGTTCATTACCTTCGTTGGACGGGTCTTCCTCGCGCGTATACCCCAGCCCCATCACTCCTTGTTGCCATGAACGGTCATCAAATTCAGGAAGGATCCATTGCTCTCCAAGGCTGTCATCGATCGGCAGATGAAACCTGGCCACATGATTGCCAGAAATGATTTCACGCCGCTGTACCTGCATGTCCAACCCGTAACTGACATCGGGGAGCTGCGGGGGATAGGCCACCTCATAGGCGTGGATCAGGCTCTGACCGTCCGGGGCTACCAAGGCCAACACCCCACCCGTCTTGCTGAGCTTGAAGGAAGCATGCAGCTCTCGACCCGCCAAGGATCGGTCCTTACCAGAGGCAAAGATCGTCAGACTGGATTGGGGTGGAAGGGAAACATCCGGAAAAGACCACTGCCTCAAATCCTCAAGATCATCACTCAGATAATAACCCAGTAAAGAAACCTTTTGAGCGCTGAGATTGGTCACTTCAAACCAGTCGCTCCGTTCTCCATCTTCATCCATCAAACCCGTGGCGTTGGAGGCCATGAACTCGGAGATCACCACCGCTTGCGCTAGCCCGCAAAGAGCCAGACCCAACACGCCGAGACCACAGAAGAAGAGAAAGCAGGATCGCTGCCTCAGCAGTGCTGCCCCCCCAGCCGCCATGAACCTAGGACCCACAGTCATAGGGAAGCCATCATCCAGGCATACTGTATGGGAGGCAAGCCATCAAAGTGATGGATCTTCGTTGGGAAGCCACAGCTTTCAAGGACAGGAAAAAAGCCCCAAAAACAAGGGGTCACAATAATTGCGCCAAATCAAGTGGACCGAATTCAAAAAAAGGGGGGCCCCTCATGACCATCAAAAAGCTGCTCCAGGGGTCCATTCCGCCTGGTCTCAGGTCCAGAGTTGAGTTCGGGGATGAATCTCCATACTCGGGAAGGTATCGCATGCAGGCTCTCTCCAAGGGTCACTTACCAACCTAGGGTTGCATTTCAGGCAGCATGCCCTCCAAGATGGTGCAGTTCCTGAGATCCAGAAATGCTCCCTCCAAGAATCATGAGATGCCTTTGGGTGGCCCTGATCGGGCCTCTTTGTCTGATACCCTGGAAGGCAAGCCAAGGCGATGCCATCCAGGCACTGAAGGCAACTTCGTCGCCGTTGGAAAACCCTTCTGGCTCCCGTTTTCGCAGGATTCCAAAGGAGACCTCGGGGCTGAACCTGACGCATCATTTTCCGGATGAAGCACCCTTGAGGCTGTTTCAAGATTTCGGTGCCAGTGCAGGCATCTGCACTGGAGACATCGATCAGGATGGGTTGCCCGATGTCTTTGTCGGCAACTACAATCAAGGGGCAAGGCTCTACCGCAATCTGGGTGGATTACGCTTTGAAGACATCACCCACTCTTCGGGCATTTCGACCGGTCAGAAATGGTGTACGGGTGCCGGGTTTGCCGATCTGGACAATGATGGCGACCTGGATCTGCACGTGTGTGCTTATCGCTCGGAAAACATGGTCTTTCTCAATGATGGGAAAGGTCACTTTCAAGAAACAGCCCAGTCGCTCGGCCTGAATTTCAATGGAGCCAGTATCATGATGTCCTTTGCGGACTATGATCAGGATGGATTTCTCGATGGCTATCTAGTGACCCATCGCTACGTGGACATTGTGGATTCCAAACTCCCCAGCAACACGAGGGAAACCATGGATCGCAACCTGCTCAAGCGAGGCAAGTCGGGCTACGAGATCGCCCCCGCCTACGAGGAGCTCTTTGGCATTGTGGACAAGGGAGGTGGCCGTATGGAATTGATGATCACCGGCCAGGCCGATCATTTGTTTCAAAACGACCAGGACCAGCGTTTTACCGATGTCAGCCACTCGGCAGGCATTGCCGGAAACGACATTGGTTTGGCTGCGATCTGGTGGGATTACAACGATGATGGGGCACCGGATATCTACGTGAGCAACGATTACAAGGGAGCGGATAAACTGTATGAAAACCAGAAGGATGGCACCTTCAAGAATGTTCACCTGAGGGCGCTTCCCTATGTGCCTTGGTCGTCCATGGGTTCGGCCATCGCGGATATCAACAACGATGGGCTGGTGGACTTGATCGCTTCAGACATGGCAGGCACCTCTCATGCGAGACGCAACCTGATCAACGATGATCTCAACCGAGAGCGGTGGTTTTATCTGGCAACCCTTCCCAAGCAAGTCCGCCGCAACACCGTCTTTCTGGGAACAGGCAGTGAGCGTGTACTGGAGGCGGCAGCTTTTGCTGGCCTGAGCCAATCTGATTGGACCTGGTCACCCAAATTCGGGGACTTCGACCTGGATGGCGATGTCGATCTGTTCATCACCAATGGCATGGCTCGTGACTTTCTTCATGGCGATCTGCTGGAGGTCATGCGCGAAAAGGGCAATGCCCAATGGATACAGTATCCCATTCACAAGGAGAGAGATCTCCTGTTTGAAAACAAGGGTGACCTGCGCTTCCGACTGGGTAGCAGCCCATGGGGCATCGACAGCCTGGAGGCCAGTTTTGGAGCCTCGGTGTGTGATCTGGATCGGGATGGCGATCTGGACATCCTGATCACCCACCTGGAGGCACCCGTCACGCTTCTTGAAAACACCTCTGGCGAAGGCGAGCGTCTGTTGATCGAACTGGAAGGGGTGGAAAGCAATCGCAAGGGGATCGGCTCGAAGATCACACTGACCACCTCCCATGGGATGCAAACACGTTATCTTGGAGCCAACAGTGGTTTCATGTCTGCCGATGAGCCCGTGGCTCATTTTGCCGTGCCTGAAGGGGTCGATCAGGCTTCTCTGGAGATTCTATGGCCCAATGGTCGCTTGCAGACCACCCGCCTCACCCAATGGAACGCCCATCACCTCATCCAGGAAGTGCTTGATCTGTCGCCCGTTGTGAGCCGTGAGTCAGGCAAAACCGAGCCCCTTTATGCGGCCATCAAGCTCCCGCCCGACCTGATGCATCGCGAAAATCCCTACGATGACTTCGCCGTGCAGCCGCTCCTTCCTGCGCGGCTCTCGAATTTGGGCCCGCCTCTGGCCGTCGCCGATGTCAATCGGGATGGCCTCGAGGATTTCTACCTGGGAGCCGCGATCGGCACGCCGGGGAAACTGATGATTCAGTCCGAAGGGGGCTCTTTTACAGCAGGAACCATTCAGCATCTCAAGCAGGATGTCATGATGGAGGACAGTGATGCCCTTTTCATCGATGTCGATTCTGATGGCAATGAAGATCTCCTGGTACTCTCAGGAGGAGTGGCCTACCCCGAAGGATCAAAAGGATACAGTGATCGTTATTACCAGAACGATGGGACAGGCCAACTGCGATCTATCCCTGATTTTGCCTTGGGCACGACCCCTCAGTCAGGTGGAGTCATCACCTCGGCCGATGTGGATCATGACGGAGATCTCGACTTGTTCGTAGGCCGTCGCACCGTTCCTCGCCAATTTGGCCAATCACCCATCAGCGGCGTGTTTCTCAACCAGGACGGCCAATTTGTCGAAGATCCCCACTGGTCCAAGGATCATGAGGGACGTATTGGCATGGTCCATGGGGCAGTGTGGACCGATGTCAACCAGGATGGGTGGATGGACCTGATGGTGGCCACCGACTGGGGGCCCATCCGCCTGTGGCAGAACCAAGGTGGCTCATGGAAGGAAACCACCGTTGAAGCAGGCCTCGAGGAACTGCGCGGAAGATGGAGAGGTTTGTCGGCAGGTGATGTGGATGGCGATGGCGACATGGACATTCTGGCTACCAACATCGGACGCAACGATGACACCAATGGGAACCGGGCCCTACCTCATGGGCTATTGACTGGCTCCCTGGAAGGGGTTCCACATCCCATCCTGATTGAGCTCTATGAACAAGATGGGAGAGTTTATCCCCTGCGCACCCGAAATGCACTCTTCAATGGAGTCCCTGGCCTGGCGGAACGCTATCCGAGTTACGAATCCTTTGCCCGTGTGGACAAGGATGCACTGATCCAAGCACTCCCCATAAAGAATCGACAAATCCTGAGAGTTCATACCCTGGACACCGGTCTACTGATCAATGACGGGGAGGGTCACTTCTTGTTTCGCCCACTGCCTCCCCTCGCTCAGTTGGCCCCCTCCTTTGGTGCGCTGATTCAAGATGTGGATGGCGATGGATGGCAGGATGTGGTTCTGGGTCAGAATGCCACCACTCGATCTCCTGAACTTGGCCCTTCGGCTGCAGGTATGGCCATGCTACTGCGCGGAAGGGGAGATGGCTCTTTTGAACCCATGCCTCCCACTCATTCCGGACTGAATGCTTTCCAGGAGACCCGGTCCCTCGCACGCATCGAGGTGGGAGACGGCCCAGCCCAAGGCCTCCTCTTTGGCATCAATCGCCGAGCGCCTCAGGCCTACCAGCCCAAAGCTCAAGGGCATTGGCTTTCCATCACACTCAAGGGCAAGGCGGGCAATGTACGTTCGGCGGGCAGTCGCGTCATCGTGGAACTTGCCAACGGACAGCGACAAACTTTCGAAACCCATGCCAAATCAGGCTTTGCCACCCAGTCCAGCCATCGCATCGTGGTCGGGCTTGGCACTTCGCCTCCCCATTCGGTCCATGCAAAGGTCCGCTGGCCCACCGGAGAAGAGAGCTCGCATACGCTCGATACCATCAGGACTTTCAGCCACACGCTGAATCACCCCGAATAGAGTGGCATCCTTTTGTTTTAAGAGCCGATCGATTAGGTGCAGTTTGTTCTCTTTTGACCACGCAGCCTCCATCATTGCAAAAGCTTCAAAAGAGAGGCTGCCTCCATCCCATTGATGAGGGATCAGTAACTAGCCAACAAGGAAGGTGATACAACACTGCTTCAACCTTTCCTTGAAGATCCTCGAACAGAGCTACCTTTTCAAGGGAGATGCTATGCCGGAGGAAGGTTTATTTTTGGAGGTTTATAGCAATGGACAGGCAAGACTGAACGGGATGCATTCCCCCATGCAAGTAGCCCGCACTCAGGCAGAAATCACCTTGAGCGCTCCTTCCATGGAAGCCTTGGTGCTCCAACTTGATGACTCAAGCGGGACCTTCAAGATCATGAAGGATGGAGAGATCGTGGACTAGGGTAATTTCACAACAGATATAGGGGAGTAGACTTAGAATTCGGCTCGTATGACCATGAACCGTACTGCGTACATGCAGTCAATTATTAGCCACTGGCCATGACTGGGCTGTCCAGAGTTCATCGAAACTCATTGAGAGGTTTACGACATGTATTATGATAGGATAGATGCATTTTTGCCACCCCTCTTTTGTGAAATCCACAAAGACGCATTGCCTGAAACTTCCGATGAGGATGGATGGCTGAAAGGAGACGAGCGAATCCTAAAGACTGAGTGACAGTTTGGACCACCCTCAGGCGACTTCGAAGAATTGACTTTCCTCATCGGAGGATGAGGTGCTTTGCCCCAGCCATTCATCGATCATGTCCAAATGAATGTCGGCAATCGAATCGACAACCATGTCGGGCCGATAGGAATAAAAGGCCAAGTCCTCGCTGTGGGTCGTTCCACTCAATACCAATAGGGTGTAATAGCCAAGCTGGTGTCCACCCAGGATGTCGGTGGACATGGTATCTCCAATCATCACGGTACGCTTGGCATCCAGTGAGAGTTCTTTTCTGGCCCCACGCATCATGACCGGGCTTGGCTTGCCGACACTGAAGGCTTTCTTGCCTGATGCTTGTTCGAGCATGGAAACCAATGCGCCGCAGCCGGGTCGCATGCCGTGGCTCGTGGGGCAATTCGGATCCAGGTTCGTGGCAATCAACTTGGCACCACCAATCAGCAAATTAAGCGCTGCTTCCATCATCTCCGCATTGAAGGTACGGCATTCCCCAATCACCACAAAATCAGGATCGCGATCCACGACTGAGAAGCCCTGTTCGTGCAAGGCGGTGAGTAATCCTCCCTCGCCAATAACATAAGCCGTGCCTCCGGGTTTTTGGCGTGCCAGGTAGGTCGCAGTGGCATCGGCACAAGTGTAGATGTGCTTTTCCTGGACAGGAATGCCCAGACGATTGAGACGTGTCATGATGTCTCTGCGTGTTCGTT
>CACEMW010000041.1:0-26286 GCA_902560705.1 uncultured Verrucomicrobiota bacterium | reverse complement strand
AGGATGCCATCCTTCCATCCTAGAAGTACTCATTCAAGCAAAGCCCAAACAAATCATTTATGTTTCCTGCCATCCGGCAACCCTTTCCAGG
Organism: uncultured Verrucomicrobiota bacterium; assembly: GCA_902560705.1. Taxonomy (GTDB): domain Bacteria; phylum Verrucomicrobiota; class Verrucomicrobiia; order Limisphaerales; family AAA164-E04; genus UBA7971. The sequence goes on along the minus strand of CACEMW010000041.1, from coordinate 26,195 downwards.
GATATCAAAACCTTGTGTGAGAGTGAATGCTTTGAGGTCCATCAGGTCATACCACTGGACATGTTTCCCCAAACCCAGCATGTGGAGTGCGTGACCGACATCCGACTCAAGCAAAGTTAGGCGCTTTTTTTCCTTTTTGGGGGTTGCAATCCCAGGATTCATGACATAAAGGTTGATTAGCTCCCACTCATCCTGCGGGCTTACGATTATCTCTGTTCGGTCCTGAAAACTCGCTTCTGCGAAACCATCGGATCATTCCATTAGAACCTTCTCTCACTGGGGAGAATCGTTCCAAAACACGATCAAATTCAATTATGAGCAATAGAGGCTCCAGGGGCTCACGCGGCCCAAGGAAAAAGGAAAGAAAAGATTTGCCATTGGATAATGGTGAAGGGTATCTCGAAATCGCTGAAAAAGGATTCGGCTTCCTCAGATCCCCAGAGCAACATTTTTCCCCAAAACCATCCGACATTTTCGTCACCCCTGACACCATCAAGAGGAACTTTCTCCGTGAGGGCTCCTTCATCAAGGCGGTGACCCAGCCGCCTCATCGTGGGCACAATCCCCAGTTGAGGGAAATCCTTGAAATCAACGGGATGCCCCCCCCCCGCTGAGTATGGTCAGGTGGTCCGTATTGAAAATCTCACGACCATCGATCCGATTGAAAAGTTCAAGTTGGAGACAACTCCGGATGTGCTCGAAACCCGCATCATTGATTTGGTGACCCCTATTGGCAAAGGCACCCGGGGACTGATCGTTGCTCCTCCTCGCACCGGAAAGACAACGATCCTCAAACAAATCGCCAATGCCATCACGACCAATCACCCCGAAGTGGAAGTCGTGGTGCTTTTGATTGACGAACGACCTGAGGAAGTCACTGACTTCACTCGATCGGTCAATGCCGATGTGATTGCCTCTTCCAACGATCAGGAGCTCGACACCCATGTCCGCCTTTCGCGCTTCATCATCGAGCGCTGTCGACGACGGGTAGAAGCCGGAAAGGACGTTTTCGTACTCATGGACTCCATCACCCGTGTTGCCCGAGCCTATAACAGTGTTCATGGAGGCAGCGGTCGGACGATGAGTGGCGGCGTGGATGCCCGGGCACTGGAAATCCCCCGAAAGATGTTTGCCTCGGCTCGAAAAATCGAAGAAGGAGGCTCTTTGACCATTCTGGCAACGGCCCTGGTGGATACTGGCTCACGCATGGATGAATTGATTTTTCAGGAATTTAAGGGAACCGGTAACATGGAATTGATCCTCGATCGTAAATTGGCTGATCGACGTCTCTACCCGGCTTTGGACATTCCCAAGAGCGGTACCCGCAAGGAAGAAAAACTCTACGGAGCCAAATACATCCAGGCCATTCACAAACTGCGTCGCCAGATGATTGACACCAACCCCATTGAGGCTCTGGAAACACTGACGGCCGCACTCAAGAAATACAAAACCAACGAGGAAGTCCTCAATCGACTACTTTGATCAGCGCAACCCATGAGGGGTTGTAGATCATGACATGAACCGGAATGAGCTCTCTTGTGAGCTCTACGGAAAACATCTCGTGAGGAAGGCCTTCTTGACCGCTATCCATGCCACGTTCCAGCATCCATTCTAGGCCTCCGATGGAACGGATGCTGAAGATCCATCAGGCCATTCAGTCATCTCGCTACCCCAATGCCACCAGTCTGGCGGGTCAATTAGAAGTCAGCACCAAGTCCATTCATCGTGACATTGAGTTCATGCGTGATCGGCTCGATCTTCCGATTGAGTACGATGCCGCTCGCTATGGTTATTACTACACTCAGGAGGTTGGCGCCTTTCCTACCTTTCATGTAACTGAGGGCGAAATGGTCGCCTTGCTCATTGCTGAAAAGGCCCTTCAGCAGTATCGAGGCACGACCTTTGAAAAGCCATTGGTCAGTGCTTTTCAAAAAATAGCCGAGGCCCTTCCTGAGACCATCTCATTGAATCTTTCGGACTGGAGTGATTCAATTTCCTTTCGCACGAGTGCTCTTCCCCAGATGAACCTCGAGGTATTCGACCAATTGGCCAAAGCCGTTTCGCGCAAGCACCGAGTCGCGCTACATTACCGCAAGCCGGGACAGAAGAAAGCACAGGCTCGAACCGTCGACCCCTATCATCTTTCCAACATCAATGGGGAGTGGTTTCTTTTTGGTTACTGTCATTTGCGAGAAGATATCCGAACATTTGTTCCTTCCCGAGTCTGTGTGGTGGACGAAACAGGAGACACTTTCAAGCGCCCGAAAAAATTTAATATTGAAGACCGCCTGCAAGGGAGCTTTGGAGTCCATTCAGGCGGGCAAACCATAAGAGTCACCATTCACTTTTCGCATCAGGTAGCCGACTACATCCGGGAAAAAATCTGGCATCCCACCCAACAGCTCAAGGCCCTTCCCGACGAAGGCGTTGCCCTGACGCTGCAACTGAGCAGCCTGGTGGAAATTCAACGATGGATTCTTGGATGGGGCGCTCATGCCCGTGTGCTGGAACCGGAAAGTCTGAAAAACCAACTCAAGGAAAGTGCCGAAAAACTCGTGGCATTGTACGGCCAACCCTCAGCCTAGGGATGTTTTGCGCTCCCAACGCCATTGGATGATGCATTGGGTTGCAGGGGTGACTTTGGCAAATTCTGCGATTCTCAAACCTTCCACCCAAAAAATTCGCCCTTGTGCATCTGTGGCCACGACCGCTTGATGGCGCTGAATGGAGGACCATTTCAGGTTGGTGAACAGATCCTGAAGCTTGGTCGAACCGTGTCCTCCGATAAGACCAATACGATCCCCAGGTTGCCAGTGGCGGAGACAAATACGCGCACCCAAGGCATCCGCATCAAAACGCTCGGCAAAGTGAGAAGGGGAAGGCATGCCTGTCCATTCGCGCATAGAGCAACGCTTCCAGAGGATGTGACACCCATCAAAAGGCACCTGACCAGAATCCCTTTCCAAAAGAAGCTCTTGCCTGACTGTTGAAAACGACACTTCCTTCGCAGACTCAGGTACAGCTTTCAATAAAGGCATACGTTCCAAACGGCGCACCTTCAAACCTGGCTCCATCATGACGTCCTGATCTTGTGCTGCGTCGACCAATCGTTCAATTTTGTCATACGTCGGACTCTGCCCCAAACCAATCAAGGCCCGACGTATCAACTCACGCTGAAGTCCACGATGCTGCGACGAAAAACCTGCAGCTTCATCTCCATCCGCTTCCCACTTGTTTGCCAAATTGGCTATCAGTGCGTGCTCCGTCTGGATCAGCTCACAGGAGCGTAGAGGGCCCTCGAGGCCCTGGTTGCCAAACGCTTTCCTGATGAACGGGAAAAGTTCATGCCTGAGACGATTGCGCTGATGGCGCACATCACTATTGCTGGCATCCTCTCGCCATTCCAGTCGATGTGTTTGAGCATAGGCCCTGAAGGTCTCCTTTGATAAAGAAAGAAAGGGACGCCACAGGATACATCGAGGATCCGCAGGCGATAAGGATGTATGGGTCATCCCTTGTAACCCCTCCGGTCCACTGCCACGCATCCAACGCCACCAAAGGGTCTCGAGTTGATCATCGGCATGATGGGCCAACGCCACACAAGCCGCTCCATGAGCCAATGCACTCCGTGCCAGGAACGCATGTCTGCATTCTCTGGCGGCCATTTCAAGGGAGAGACCTTGAGCTTGCGTGATGACTCGAACATCTCCACTTTCCTGAACACAAGGCACCTTCCATCGCTTGCACAGGGAAACAACCCACTCGGCATCTGTGTCAGAATCAGCACCACGAAGCTGATGATTGAAATGAAGGGCGATGAGCGTCTTTCCCAGAGAGTCTGCCAAGCGTTTCAAGACATGCAACAGCACGACCGAATCCAGGCCCCCTGAGCAGGCAACCGACCAACATTGGGCAGCCTTTAGAGAAGAATCGCTCTGAAGAGTTACTTCCAAGGCGGATCCCCAGGGCTCTTCAATGTCCTTGGCTTGGCTCATTTGAAAAGAAGCATCCTAGAATTGGGCTCCTTTGGCATCAATTTTTCTTCAAAAGGAGTTGAATTCAATCGTACTCACTCCATAAGATACGCGCCTGTCGCAAGACGGGGTCGGGGCGTAGCGTAGCCTGGCTAGCGCGCCTGAATGGGGTTCAGGAGGTCGCGAGTTCGAATCTCGCCGCCCCGACCATCTCCAACCAAATCCCTTTTCAAAGGCTTATCCGAGTCTTTCAGTTCCCCCAAGTTTTCAGAGTTTTTCCAAGTTTCCCCAGGCATGCTTGCACATTCTTTTCAGCAAGGCCAAATGCCAGAGACATCCCTGCACCGCTGGTGACTTGCACAGCGTGCACACCGGGCCAGACTGGCTCGATGAACCAACTGGGTCCTGCAGAGGAAGCGTAAGTACCCAACCATCGCTCGGAGACCACAGGCCGGCAACCAGGCATCAAATCCTTGAAGGCATCGAGGATCAATTGATCCACTTCCTCACGTCGAAAGGGTACGACATCATCTCCATAGGCGTGGCTGTCGCCCACCACCAGACTTCCATCAGCATCTTGAACCACAATCAAATGAACCCCTTCTTCCAAATGACGAGGATAGGTCTCCTTTAACTCAGCCCGCAGAGCCTGGATCTCCTGAAGGGTAGCGAATCCCGGATAACGGATCAGGCTCAGATCGGTCAACATGGGATGATCCAATCGCACTCCAATGGGCTCAAGACGCAGCATCTGAAGCATGCAGCGATGCAAGTCAAAGGCCCGCCACACCTCGGGAAGCAATGCCTGCAACCGATCACCCAAGCAGAGAAATACGTGATCCGCCTGGTAACAGGCCCCAGGTGTTTGCACCCACCCTTCGCCCATTGTCTGCACATGGGAAGAAGCTTCAAAGTGGACGCCAGCGTGCTCGCAGAGCCACTGAAGCAACTTTGGAATCCCTTCTCGAGGGTTGATGCGAAGTTCATGAGGGCTGTGGAGTATCGCCTGAATTTCGCCCAGAAAAGGGCCCACGGTCTGCTGCTGCCAGTCCTGGGGCGCCAACAAACAACACCCTGTCATGCTGGACTCTCTCAAATAAGCCTTCAAAACAGCCTCCGAGGCGGCGCTGTGCGCAAGAAACCAGGCCCCTGTCTGCTCGATGGAAATGCCCACCACTTCAGACACCTCTTTCCAGATAGCAGCCGACCTTACCGCCATATGCAGATCTTCTCCAGGACGCTGCCCGGTGACAGTCACAAAACCAAAATTACGCACACTGGCACCCTGGGCCGAAGCGGTCGTATCGAGCATCAAAACCTTGTATCCCATGCGAGCCGCATGCCAGGCGTGGGCGAGACCGAGAATACCTACCCCCACTACGATCACATCATAATGCTTTGTCATGTCTCCTTGGCTGCCGTATTGGCGATTGCTACGTTGTCAGTGTGTTCATCATGGGTCAAGGAGGTGACTCCATTCCCTCTTATTGCACCCAATGGTCCTTCGATGTTCTGCCATTTCAAAACAAGGGAAGGCAACAAATGCTTCGACTTTCTTCTTTGAGAAAGTAAATTGGAACTGTTCGGAAACCGCTCATTTCCCATCACCATGTTCCAGAAAAAACACGTCGTAACTTCGGTTGCGTGCCTGGCCATCGGATTCGCACTCGGGGTTACACTAACTCCGTCACCCCAGAACAGTGAGGGCAAGCGTGCAAACGGCATCCAGAAAAACTCCACATCCCCAGGAACATCCCTGCCTCCTTCTCTCTCGTCGGTGAGTCCGGAGCGTATTCGCGCCCATCGACAGGATCTGGAAATAGCCATCAGCGAACTTTTTGAATTAATGGATCACCAGGACAAGACTTTTGTCTTGTTTGGTCTCCTCAGCGATCTACCTATCTCGGATTATGCCACCGTCCTGGCCGCTTTCGAAAATCAGTCCCTCAAAGACGCAGGTAGGGGTCGGGATCAATGGATCATTGCCCAGGCACTTCAAATTATGGCCGAAAAAGATCCGGCAGGCGTCATGGCTTTTGCATCGGAGCACCCTCATTATCATCAACGGCTGGCTTACATGGAAGCCAGCCTGCGCGGCTGGTGCAAGCAGGATCCAACTTCGGCTCGCAGGTGGTTTGATGAAATCCAGGACGTCAGAAACAAGGATCGACTTAGCACCTCAATGGCTCAAGCCTTGGCAAGGCACTCTTTTGACAATGCCATGGAATTCATTGGTCAGCACCTCAAACCCAATCGTGCGCGTGAAGCCAAAGCGCAGATCCTGGCCGAGCTGGCACTCGTCCAACCATTGGCAGCAGCCAAACATTTGGAAACACTCGAGTTGAGCCAACAGTTCACCCATCTATACCACAGCATTGCCACTGGACTTGCTGCTGAGGATCTGGACCAGGCCCTAGCCTGGATTCAAGGCTTGGACAATAAGCGAAATCAGTCCATGGCGATTCAGGGAGTCATGCAACAAATACCACTGGAAGATAGTGAGAGAATCGAAAAGGTTCTTGCATCCTTGGCTCGTCCACAGGATCGCTTGGATGCAACTTCACAGCTAGTTTCCACTCATGCGTGGAAGGACCTGGAAGGGACTCTTAAATTTATCGAAAACATCGAGATACCCCGAATGAAGGATCAGGCTTATCAGTCGATCATGCATGCCTGGATGGAAGAAGATCTGGAAAGTGCCATGACCCACCTGGAGGCCTTACCAACAGGACGTAGCAAGACGGATTTGATTCAACAGGCCTCTCGCCATCTGGCTGAAAGGGATCCGCAACTGGCACTGGATTGGATCAAGGAACTTCCCCCAGGACAGGCCAAGAGTTCTGCCTTTGGGGCCATTTCGTGGCAGATTGCCGAATCGGACACCTCCCTTGCCATCCAGATGGCCGATGAGATGCTCCCAGGATCCACTCGCAATCAGGTCATTCACCAAATCGCCAACCGTATGGCTCAGGAAAACCCCGAAGAGGCCATCCAATGGGTCATGGACATGCCCCAGGGAAAAACCCGCACCGATACGATTCGCAACATGAGCTGGCAATTGACCGAACAAAATCCCGAACAAGCCATTACCCTGGCGAACACGCTGAACAGCAGGCAGGAGCGCCAGTCCATGCTGGGCCAAATTGCCTCAAGTTGGGCGAATCAGGATCTCGATGCGGCGAGAGCGTGGGCAGAATCCCTTCCTGATGATGAAACGCGCACTCAGGTCATTGGCCAGCTGGCAGGCCATTGGGCCCAGCAAGATCCCACATCAGCCATGGCCTATGCGGCTGGTTTGGAAGACACGCAATCTCAGGCGAAAGCGGTCCGCTCGATGATGCACTCACTGATTTCCCAGGATCCCAAAGGCGCTCTTGCATGGGTGGATCAGGATGTGGATGCCACGGTTCGGAGCCACGTGATGCCCGAATTACTCAGCCAGTGGGCTAGGCAATCCCCTCTGGAAGCCGCTGAATATGTGGCAGAAATGGGATCAGGCGATCTGCAGAATCAAGCGGCTGTTCAAGTGGCTCGTCAGTGGAGCGAGTATGAACCCTCTTATGCGATCGAATGGGCATCGGGCTTCAATGATGAGGATTCTCGACAACAGGCCTATCAGGGGATCATTCAACACTGGGCTGTTGAAGATATGGAGTCAGCCGGAGCCTGGCTCCTGCAGCAGCCACAAGATAGCCAACGCGATCAACTGGTGGAGACGTTTGTCCATTCCATCGGGCATCAAGATCCTGAAATGGGAGTCATCTGGGCTTCCGGGATGTCCGGTCAAGAACAACGTCATCAAATGGTCGAACAATATGCTCGGCAATGGTTGGACCAAGATCGCGAAAAGGCCATGGCCTGGTTGGAAAAGAATCCCCTCCCACCCGAAGCTCTGCATCGGCTGCTCAATCCCGGCCAACCTGTCCCAGCAAAACCTGTCAATCCCTACGAAGCAGGCGCTCCAGCCAATGAGGTGGATTCTACCATGATAATGGATCTTGAGATGATGCGCCGCTACGGCCTCTTGCCGGAGTGATCAAAGCTTACCGGGTCTGGCGAGCGTGGCCTCACGTCGCACTTTGAAGGCGTGACTGATCTCACGTGCCCGCTGACGGTCTGAGGCGTCGTCCGCCCAGAAGGCCTGCACGACTGCTTCGCAGGCTGGATAATGGGAACCGTCATCTCCCACCTCTTTTCTCAGTCGAGCCAGTTGATCTTTGAGGGAAGCGACGGTTTCCCGATATTCGGGATGATCAATGAGGTTGTTCCATTCCTCAGGATCCTTGAATAAATCATAGTACTCCCAAGCAGGGGGGGTCTGATTGCCTCCCTCATAATCGCAACCGTAGAAATAAATCAGTTTGTGCCGTTTGGTTCGAATGGCCATTTCGCCCGGATTGTCATGATGGGCCATGTGCATCCAGTAGCGGTAATAAACCGCCTGCTTCCAATTCTCCGGTTCCCTGCCAGTCTCGCAGATGGATCGAAAAGAACGCCCTTGCATGGATTCCGGGATAGCGATGCCCGCATAATCCAACATGAGCGCGGGAAAATCGACATTTTCGATTATGGCATCGGATCTTGTACCCGCGGCAATGGCAGGTGGATATCGAACGATGAGTGGCATGCGCATGCTCTTGTCATAGGCCCAGCGCTTGTCCTGATAATCATTCTCACCCAACCAGAACCCCTGATCGCCGGTATAGATGATCAGGGTTTGGTCATAAAGCCCCTCTTGCTTGAGGTAGTCAAAGAGTCGTTTGAGATTGTCATCCACACCTTTGACACACCGAAGGTATTTCCTGAGGTAAGCCTGATAAGCCAAGTGCGTGGTCTCTTCTTCACTCAATCGCTCCAGATCGTAATCGGATGGAAACTCCTCAGGATAGAGCCGATGAAGGTCAGCCGCATAGGAGCGTCTCGGGTTCCGCTTACCGATGGATGTTCCTATATGAGGCATCAATTCATCACCATCCCCTCGGGTCGCCAGAGAACCGAAGGTCGATGGGACATCATAAAGTGAGGGAGGTTCAGGGATCTCCACGTCGTTGAGGTAATCCTGATAGCGCGGAGCGTTTTCAAAAAAATCATGAGGCGCCTTGAATTGATGGCAAAGAAAAAACGGCTGGTCAGGGTCTCGATGGTTTCGCAACCAATCTAGGGTAGCGTCGGTAATGGCATCGGACGAGTGCTCATCTGGATGCTCCATCGTATTGGAAGGCCAGGGCTTGGGTCCCTGCACCCGAAAAACGGGCCCCATGTATTTTCCTTGTCCGGGGAGGACCTTGTAATAATCAAAGTGAGGCTCCCGTTTGAGATGCCATTTTCCAATGATGGCCGTTTGGTATCCCGCCTCACGCATGAGAATGGGAAGGGTCTGTCGGCTGGGTGGAATGTGCCCGGTCAAATCGAACACTCCATTGTTGTGTGGGTATTGACCGGTAATGATACAGGCCCGGCTTGGCGTGCAAATGGCATTCACGCAAAATGCGTTGTCAAACACCATCCCTCCAGCCGCGAGTCGATCGAGCTCGGGGGTCGGATTCAGCGACTTCAGCACCGTAGCGTATGCTCCCACCGCCTGGGCGGTGTGATCATCAGACATGATGAAAAGAATGTTGGGGCGAACCGGTCTCTGAGCATCCGCGAAGGCTTGAGAAGCCATTACGGTAGCAGCAAACACAACCCGCAAGCACAACCAGGAAAGACGAAACCTCATGCCCTTCAGGCAAAGAAATCTTTTGGCTGCGGTCAACCCAGAAAGAGCGGCTTCAAGTGCCGGTCATAGATATTTTCAGTCACATTCCTTCCGACGATTTCTTCGTTCGCCTTCAGCAAATCAAGGTATCGTTGACCTTCCTTGGCGGCCACTTTGAAGGAGATGTGGATGAGTTGTCGCAAGTGGGCATTGAAGGATGGGTGTCCCTGCACATGCCTCAGAGCGTAGGCCAGCTGATCACCACTCCATGCGTCCACGATTGCCTTGTCGGGAAGTTGTCCTCGGTCAATGTCGATAACCGTAGCATAGGGCGCACAAAGGTCATCCACATGATCCAGGGCATAGCCATAGATTTCCTTGGCAAGAGCCAGCCCGTCTCCACCGGCCTCGGACAAGCCAATCATTTCTTCCAACCAGGTCGTACCTGCCGTTTTAAGGTGCACCCCGGCACCTGTCCGCTTGAGGGCACGATTTATGATGGGATAAAGACTGAATTTATCACTTCCACTGTGAACGCTCAGTTTGAGGTTTTCAGGAAGACCATAGGCCTTGATAGCATGAGCGATCACTGCGAGATCTTCATTAAACTCTTTTTCAAATTGATCCAAATCCCCTACATAATCCACCCCCTTGTTGAAACGCCCGGTGAACTTTGGTGCGATGGTCTGGGCAGGGATGCCCTCATCGGCCATGGCAGCCAGAATAATGAGAAGTTCGTGAGGTCTCTGGGGGCTGTCGGTTTCATCCATCGAAACTTCAGCGATGAGCTCATCATGCTCCAATCGGTCGACGATGTATTGATAGACATTGGAGGCTTCCTGAACCGCTTGAAGGTATTTGCTGGCGACTCGGAAAATCTCTTCTCGATCCATCTCAAGCGGTGCCTCCAGGCCTTCGATGGTGCACGAACCTAGCAGTTCCGGGTGTCGGCTCACAAAATCCTCCACCACGGTCACTGGGGCGTCCTTGCCGATGAAATCAGCCACATCGATGGTGAAAAAATCCGAGCATTGAAGATAGCGATCAACGGTGTCGATCCCGATGTGATCAGCGTCCACATGCCATCCATGTTGCCATCCCAGCGTATCGACTGCTTGTTGGGCGGCCTTTTTGACCGAGGGGGGTTCCGAGCCAATGAAGGCGTGCTCCCGATTGGATTTGTTCCAGACCGGTATGACTTCCACCCCTTGCTCCAAGACCATTTTACATGCTTTGAGCTGGGCCTTTGCCTGATGGGCGAAACGATCCCCCACACCGATAGAATATTTTTCAAGTTTCAACATGATGTACTCACTGCTTCACCTTGCCTAGTGCAGGGACGAAGGCGAGGTGGCCATGAAAATGCATCCCTCTCTGCTTGACAAGGTTTTGTCGAATCGATGTCACCAGCAAAGCGCCAGAAGCTGTGAAAGGTTTGCGTCTGGTCAAGCCCCAATCCATTACCTCCATTTCTGGAGAACAAGGCGAGTGATCCAGGGCAGGGCGGCCAGGAGGATGAGGGCCAGCAACCACTCCGTGCGCATGATGGCCTGGCCGGTTGCCTGGGAGATTTCTTCGAGGGAAGGCATGGCCGATCCTGCATACACATAGGCCATCGTACCTGGAAGCATGCCCAGCTGACTGATCCACCAGTAGGTATGGGTTCGCATGGAGGTACAGCCTGCCAGAAGATTGATCAGAAAAAAGGGAATCATGGGTATCAATCGAAGCGAGAAAAGAAACCAGTTACCTTGACGGCGAAAAGATTCATCAAAGGCCATCCATCGCTCTTGCCACCGGGTTTTAAGCCAATCCTGAAGCAACCTTCGGCTGATCAGAAAGGCCAGGGTGGCTCCTGCTGTCGATGCAAAGCTGACCAACAGAAGGCCAACCCAAAAACCGTAGAACCACGCGACGACCAGGGTCACCAGAGTGGCACCCGGGATGGAAAGTCCCGCCCATAGGACATAGCCGATAAAGACAACAGCCAAGGAAGCGAAAAAATGATCTTGGGTCAGGGCAGTCAGAACGGCTTCCTGCTCGAGGAGCCATTCCCAATCCAAGGAACTTTTTCGAACAATCATCCATCCTGCTGTAAGCAGGACCCCAAGACAGAACAACGACAAGCGCCGGAGGTGCTTGGTCCAACCCACTTGCAGGCTTTCATTGGATGGTTGAGTTGTCATGCGTAAGGATCCTGCATCTTGGGCCATCTTTTCACGCGATGCGACCGGAATCGATCCTTCCTCTCTTCCTGTGATGGCCGGTATTTTTGCACTTGGCAGAGAAAGCTCGCTTGAAGCATGCTGCGGCCGTGAAGATTGTATTGGCATATTCTGGTGGCTTGGACACCTCGGTGTTGGTTTCCTGGCTCAAGGAGAAGTACTCCGCTGAAATCATCGCCTTCTGCGCCGACATCGGCCAGGAGGAAGAGTTGAAGGGCTTGGACAAAAAGGCCATTCAAACCGGGGCCTCCAAAATCTATATCGACAATCTTCAGGATGAATTTGCTAGCGACTTCATTTATCCTATGGTTCAGGCTGGTGCCATTTACGAGGGTCAGTATTTTCTTGGAACCAGCATCGCCCGACCTCTGATTGCCAAAAGAATGGTCGAAATTGCCCGTAAGGAAAAGGCTCAGGCCATCGCGCATGGCGCCACTGGAAAGGGCAATGATCAAATTCGCTTCGAATTGACCGTCGCAGCGCTCGCCCCCGAACTGGAAGTGATTGCTCCATGGCGAGATGCCAAATTTCGGGAAACCTTTCCTGGCAGAAAGGAAATGATCGCCTACTGCGCCAAGAAAAAAATCCCTGTGGAAGCCAGTGCACGCAAGCCCTACTCCATGGATCGCAACCTGCTTCACATCTCCTACGAAGCCGGCATTCTGGAGGATCCCTGGTTGGATGCGTCTGCTCCGAAATTTAAGGATATGTACAAGTTGAGCGTCAGCCCCGAAGACGCACCCGACAAGCCAGAGTATGTCAATCTCGACTTTGAGCAAGGGCGCTGTGTGGCACTCAATGGAAAGAAAATATCTCCCTTGGAAGTCATGCGAAAACTGAATCGGCTGGGTGGCAAACACGGTGTTGGAAGAGTCGACCTGGTCGAAAACCGATTTGTCGGAATGAAATCAAGAGGCGTTTATGAAACCCCAGGCGGTAGCATTCTCTTGTTTGCCCATCGCCAGATTGAAAGTTTGACCATGGACCGTGAGGTGATGCACCTGCGCGATTCTCTGATCCCCAAATACGCAGAACTGGTCTATTATGGCTTTTGGTTCGCTCCCGAGCGGGAAGCATTGCAGGCACTGGTCTCGGATTCACAAAAACATGTTACCGGCCGTGTGAGAATCAAACTCTACAAAGGCAACATCATCACCGCCGGCCGCCAATCCCCCTTGAGCCTTTACAACCCCGAAATCGCCACCATGGAGGCAGATCCGACTCAGGCGTACAATCAGGATGATGCGACAGGATTCATTCGCTTGAACGGATTGAGGCTCAAGGTAGCCGCTCAGGTGCATCTGGCTCAGAAGCCGGCCAAGAAGCAACGTACCGTTAACAAAAGCAAAGGAACACGCAAGGGTAAGACTCAGCGCAAGGGCTGAGTCGTAGCAAAGCGCCTTGCAGAAAAGCAACCCCTTGGAGCCTCCTCATCGAGTTCAGGCTTGCTGTGGATCTTCAGGTCTTTCATAGGTCTTGAGCATCAGTCCGTAGCCTTCGTCACCCACGTTGCCTTGTCCCCTCAAGGGCTTGACGGCCAATCGATAGCCTCCGTCAGATGCCTGAATCCAATGCATGCGGTGAGTGCTGGGCTCATGGGGTAGCGCAATGGGTGTCCATAAGTCACGGCGGTCCAGAGGCGGGTGCAAGTAATGAATGGCTCCATCCTGAATGGTTTCCGAAAAATTCCATTGTCCTCCAACAGCTACCTCGCAGCACCAATCTCCATCAATGTCCCTGGCTACAATGCAGACATTGTCCCGCACGGTCAGGTCTCTGGCGATGATGTGTTTTTGCCCGGAGGGATTTTGATACCATTGGATGGTTTTTTTGTCGGCAAGCAAGATGTCCCTTTTGCTATCACCATCGACATCCGTCAGCGCAAGTCCATATCCAATTTCAATCGTATCGATCTCTTGTTCAGTCAAAACGAAAGTAGCAGCCCTTGCAGTGATTGCAGCAGACGCAAACAGAGCCAGAAGCATGGAGAAACGGTGACCAGAAAGGTGCATTGTGGATCATTGGATGGGCCAGGGAGGTTTCTCAAGTTTTTTGGCCTCAATGCAAAAGGCAAAAGTGCAAGGCTGGGCAATCGATCTCAGTCTCCTGGTCTATCAATGTCATCCATCTCATGGACCTCACCCATACCATCCTCCCATGGATCCTTCTGCCAGAAAGCGGACCATACCAACCAGCCAGTCAATCCCAGGCAGACCAACCCGGCCAACACGTAAAAGGCCAACCATCCCACGGCAATCTTCCCACCCTTTTGAGGTTCCAGGCTGGCCAGGGCCCCGTAACCAGAGAACATGGTCATGAGAAGGGTCAGAGGCACCCAAACAAGGTGAAAGAAAATGGACATCCCAGAACGCGGCATAAGGCATGGTTTTTATCGTGATCTTGCCATAAAGGCAACGGACAAACCAATGCATCGGTCTTCATCCAGCAAGCACGCTCGGGTTTTCCAATCCAGGGATTGATCTCTGGAAAAGCTGTTGATAATATTAAAAGAAAGGTCGTTCTGTATCCATCAGGCGGCGCCGCAAAACGAGGGTCTTAAAGGCATAGAACCCACTCATGCATCCGGGACGTTCGTTTTGAAGCTTCGCTCGGAATGACCCAATCCACACTGCTTAAGTATGAACGATTGGAACATTCAATCCCGGTCTCGATCCTGTGTGGCTTGTGAGCAGCCTTTCGAGGACGGTGCCGCGTATCACAGCCTGCTCTTCGCCGCCAAACATGAGTTGCAGCGCAAGGATTTCTGTCAACCGTGTTGGACTCAGCATCAGGAACAGAAACCTGAATCATCCGAGAACTATCTTTCTCATTGGCAAGGACGCTTTCAGTCTCCGCCTCCACCCGCTCCTGAGGCTATCCAGAGAGACACCGCAGAGACCCTGCTGCGAAAACTCACTTCAGAAGATTTCCCCCAATTCAAGGGCGCTCAATACATTCTGGCAGTGATGCTGGAGCGAAAGCGTATTCTCAAAGTGCAGGATCAATTCAAGCAGGATGGGCAGCGGATCTTTGTGTATGAGCACCCAAAGTCAGGTGATGTCTTTACCATTGCCGAGCCCGACTTGAACCAGGATCCGTTGGAAAAGATACAGAAGGATGTCACCATGCTCATGGAGCAGAGCTTACCCCTGGAAGACGCAGAGACCACACCAAAAGAGGATGCCAATCGGGATTCTATCGAAGCAGAAGAAGCCGAAGAAGAAGTATCTAGCGACTCTGAAACCTCCGTCATCCCGGCAATCCATGAATGAGACACCCCAGAACGGGGATTCCATGGCGACCATCGAGCAGGGTGTTGGGTATACCTTTGCCGATCGATCCAAACTTCAATTAGCACTGACCCACCGGTCCTTCAATGGAAGCGAAAACTCTTCGAACCTGAATAATCAAAGATTAGAATTCCTGGGTGATGCGGTGCTCCAGTTGGTCATCACTCATGAGTTGTTTGCCCGATATCCCGAACATGAAGAAGGGCCTCTGACCAAAGCACGTGCTCAATTGGTCAATCGACGCACTTTGGCTGATCTGGCAAAAACCATTGGCTTGGGCCCACAGTTACTCATGAGCCGAGGAGAAGAATTGAGCGGCGGACGTGAACGGCTCAGCGCCCTTGCAGATGCTTTCGAAGCCCTGATCGGAGCGGTTTATCTAGATTCGGGTTTTGAGGCCACCCGAGAGTTTATCCTTCAGCGTTTTTCCGATCATTTCGGCAAGCTGGAAATACTGCCCAGTCTGGACAACCCCAAAGGTGAGCTTCAGGAACTGCTGCAGACTTCCTCCAATCGTCCTCCTCACTATGAGCTCATCAAGGTGAACGGACCGGATCACGATCGCATTTTTGAATGTGCCGTGATCCACGATCACTCAGAACTGGGAAGAGGCCGTGGCAAGAGCAAGAAGCAGGCTGAATTCAATGCGGCCGTCGAAGCACTTGAAAAACTCAGAGGCCAGGCTCGGAAAAGCCCCATCGCATCGCAATGAGTTCAAATGATTGCAAAGAATCCCTGTCGATTCGACAAGCCACACCTTCGGATGTGGGGGTTATTCTGGAACTGATTTATGCCATCGCTGATTACGAAAAGCTCTCGCATCAGGTGACTGCGAATGAAGACACGCTCAGAGATTCCCTTTTTGGACCTCACCCTGCTGCCGAGGTTTGTCTGACCAGCTGGCAAGGGAGCGTCGTGGGATACGCAGTCTTCTTTCATCATTTCTCTACCTTCGAGGGTCAACGGGGACTTTATCTGGAGGATATTTTCATCCAGCCAGATTTTCGGGGCAAGGGAATAGGCAAGGCCCTGCTGCGACACCTTGCCCAATTAGCATTGGAGCGGGACTGCGCCCGATTTGAATGGCTGGTTCTGGATTGGAACCAACCTGCCATGGATTTCTATCGAAGATTGGGGGCGGAGATACTCGATGATTGGAAACTCTGCAGAATGACCGCATCCAGCATCCAGAAATTGGCTCGCTCAGAGGACTAAATCATGGTTCAGCAGCCAAGCCACCTTCCAAGCGAGCTCGCGGCCCGCAACCTATGGGTGCGCTCCCTGCGGCCTCCTTTGTCTCGCCCGGGAAGAGAGACCGAACCTCGAGTGATCCTTGACCAAGAGTGGGAAACAGATGGCAGTCTTATTCATGGAGCGGTGGTTTTCCTGATCAATCGTGAATGCCCGTGGAGCTGTGTCATGTGTGATCTCTGGCAACATACGACCCCTTTTCCCCTAGGTCGGGGCCATGCACTCCATCAACTTCAAAAGGCGATTCATAACGCGCAGCAACAAACCAAAACGCCTCTCACTCAAATCAAAATCTACAACAGTGGGAGTTTTTTCGACGCGCGCGCTATTTATCCCGAAGACCACCAAGCCATCGCCCAACTACTGCAGCCCTTCCAAAAGGTGGTTGTAGAGTCTCACCCAAAGTTGGTCACCCGTTCGGCCACGGCCTTTGCCGATCGACTGCAGCCAAGACTCGAGATAGCGATGGGATTGGAATGCGCGGAGGATACGGTCCTGCATCAACTCAACAAGCGCTTCACATTAGAAGACTATGTGAAAGCCGCCAAAGAACTCAAACATTCTGGGGTCGGTCACCGAGCCTTCGTGATGATTCAACCGCCTTTTGTTCGACCGGAAGAAGCCTTGGAGCTTTGTCTCAGGACGGTAGATTTCGCATTACAGCAGGGTGCTGATCGCGTGAGCCTCATCCCCACCCGCTCGGCACCCGGTGCCATGGAGGCCCTTGAAAAAAGCGGTGATTTCACCCAACCCACCATGGAGTTGATGGAAGCGTGTCTTGAAGGTGCCATTCGGCAGGCACCTGGCATGGTTTACATGGATACCTGGGATCTTTACTCCTTCGGCTCATGCTACTTGTGTCGCAAGGACCGTATAGAGCGATTGGTCCACATGAATCAGCAACAGCAAATTTTACCCAGGCTCAAGTGCCCGGAGTGCTCATGATCAAAGCCAGATACGATTGGGATCTTGTCATCTTTGGCTCGGGCTTTGCAGGCTGTCTCATGGCCATGATTGCCAGAAAACGCGGCTATCGCACATTGATCCTGGAACGTCATCAACACCCGCGCATCACCCTTGGTGAGTCTACCACTCCTCTTGCCAATTTATTGCTCGAGGAACTCGCAGTCACCTACGAATTGGACTTTTTGCATTCCCTCACCCGATGGGGGCGTTGGAAGAAGACGCACCCAGCAATGAAGGTTGGATTGAAGCGAGGATTCACTTTTTATGGCCACAGCAAGCCTCCAGAAACCGAGCCAAGTTCCTCGTGGCAAAAAGAGCTCATGGTCGCCGCCAGCCCAAGGGACAATTTGGCTGACACCCACTGGTGGAGGGAAGATTTGGACGTCTTCCTTTTGGAAAAAGCCATCGAGCATGGGGCCCATTATTGGGATCAGAGCCAGCCAATGATGTGGGAAGAACACCCCAACCACATTCAAATGCACGTTCACCAACGCGACCAACTCCACCGCATTTCAACCCATTTGGTGATCGACGCATCTGGTGGAGCCTCGGCTGTGGCAGCTTTGGCAGAAATCCCATACAAGCCGCTAAAAAGGACTCCCAAAACCTTCAGCGCCTACAGTCATTTTGAGGGGATGACACCCAACGTCAGATCCTCGGCCCTCCCGTATCCACCGCATCAGGCCGCTGTGCACCAGCTCATACCCGGAGGGTGGATCTGGACTCTTCATTTTGATCATCAGGTGGCCAGTGCAGGCGTCGTACTTTCGGAGCAGCAACACGCCCCGCTTAAAAGCAAGCAACCGGAGATCATTTGGCAAGAAGCCATTAAACTGGCTGGTGAAGCAGCATCCTCATGGAGTCAAGCGAAGCCACTTTATCCTCTAAAAAAACTGGAAAGGGTCAGCTTTATTCACCAGCGTATTCATGGCAGTCGATGGATCATGCTACCGTCGGCGGCTGGTTTTGTAGATCCACTTCTATCGACCGGCTTCCCCATGACACTGCTGGGTATCCAGCGAATTGCCCAAGGTTTACCCAAGGCAGAAGCTTTGGTCCAAGGCGAACTCCCATCCTCATGGGAGCAGGCGGCCAAGTGGAACCAACGGGAAATGCACTTGGCGGATGAGCTCATCGGTACGCTTTATGCCTGCATGGACTACTTCGAGTGCTTCGCAACCACGACCCTCATTTACTTTGCATCGGTCAGTTATGCCGAAACCGTACGCCGTCTCTCCAAGCCTCACCTTGCCCCGGGTTTCCTATTCAGCGAAGATGCGTCTCGATCCGATGCCATGCTGGAACTTCTTGTCACGATTCGTCAATACAAGGCCATGAAAGCCCCGAGGGCTCAGAAGTGGGAGAGCATTCGAAAGGCGGTCTTCAAATTCATAGAACCCATCAATGTGATAGGTTTGGACCCCTGGAAAGAGCCAGCTCATTTTCCGGCAAGCATGGATCCCCTGTTTGAGAATGCATTCAAATGTGGAAGTTCCCCTCAAGCCATACGCAGCATGCTTCTTCGAGAAGGCATGCTGGCCTGCGAGGATGGATGACCGCCAGCTGGGTTAGCAAGACTGCTTCGTCGCAAATACCTGTAACGAGACATTGATCGGTTGCAGGCCTTCAACCAAGAGGCTAGAGTCATGTCCAATGATCTTCCGACGATTGACCATCTTGGCAACATGGAGTGTGCTGGGAGTCCTTGCTTTCACCCCAATTCGCTTTCAGGCGCAACCATCGGCGGATGTTTCTAACGCTTCGTCAGGCGACGGCCCGGTCTATGTCCTGCCCATTCGGGAGGACATCATGCCACCGCTGACTTACTTGGTAAGACGCGGAGTCAAAGAGGCCATCACCAACGAAGCAGTGTGCCTCATACTCGATATGCAGACCAACGGTGGCAGGGTGGACATCACCGAAGAACTCATCTCATTGATCAATCGTTTTGAAGGTCGCACCGTCACCTACGTCAATGACAAGGCCTATTCAGCCGGTGCTTTCATCTCAGTAGCCACTCAGGAAATTTACATGGCTCCGGTAAGTGTCATTGGAGCTGCCGCTCCGATTCTCATGTCACCCGGTGGCGGCCCTGGAGAGATGCCCAACACCATGGAAGTCAAAATGACTTCTGGTATTTCGGCCATGATACGCGCCACGGCAGAACGTCACGGGCATGACCCTGAGGTTGTGGAGGCTATGATCGACAAATCCAAGGAACTCGTCCGTGATGGAAAAGTCCTCAGCGAGAAAGGACAAATCCTCACTCTGACGAACACAGAAGCTGAGGCCCCCTATGGTTCCCAGCAAAAACCCTTGTTGAGTCAAGGCACCTTCGAATCCATGGAGGATTTGCTGGTTCATCTTGGACTCGACCAGGCGCGCCTGGTTCGTATTGAACCGACCGGCGTAGAAAAGGTTGGAACCTGGATCAATCAACTTAGCTCCATCCTGCTCATCTTGGGTATTGTCGGCATTTACCTTGAATTCAAGACACCCGGTTTCGGAATACCCGGTATTGTAGGGCTCGTAGCTTTTGCCATTTATTTTCTCGGCGGTTACATAGCTGGTTTGTCAGGCATGGAGTGGGCAATTCTCTTTGCGCTGGGACTGATCTTAATGATTGTGGAATTGTTCTTCTTGCCAGGGACACTTGTTTTTGGACTGTTAGGTGCCGGTCTTGTCCTATGGTCCCTCTTGATGGGAATGGTGGATATGGATCCAACCCTTCCAGTCTGGCAGATTCCCAATGCTTCCCAACTTCTGGACCCCATCAAGATTTTGACGATTGCCCTGATCGGTTCTGCCATCATCATCGCAGCATTGATTAGTGTGCTTCCACAGACACCTCTTTTCAGCAGCTTGGTTTCAGCGAGTGAAAGTGGCGAATCATCCGTTCAAGAGTCTACGAGAAAAAACCAATCCATGTTGGGAATGGAGGGGATCACCGTCAGCGCTTGCGTGCCCGGCGGAAAGGCTCAGTTTGGAGAGAAGATTTTGGATGTCGTCAGCGATGGTGGAAAAATCGACAAAGGGAACCCTATCCGCATCCTCCATTTTTCTGGCAACACCGCCGTTATCGAAAATGTCAAGCAAGCATTGTAAAAAGCTGCCAACCTATAAATGAAGGTTGGCTTTCTTTTACAAAACCCTTTTAAATTTTCTAATTCTCTCAAGCTTATGGGAATAATTGCCCAGGGGTTGATCGATGCCCCTATGGAGTGTTTGAAAACAGGATGCGCTCTATCACGCTGAATAGGGCAATCAAGCTTTTTTAAGCAATGTGCATAACTTGTGAATAAGAGTGAATATGTTATGCTAGAAGCTTGGCATTATTATGGGCTAGCGTTTGGTCCAAAGCTTGAATGCGATGTCGTTCCCTGAAACGCAATGGCATTTAAAAGGTTGTAAATAATTTTGTAATTAGTTGTTTTTTAGGGGCTTACAGTTGATACACACAACAAGAATTTGTTAATAGAAGAGGGTTTCCACTTGGAATCAAGCCTCTGCTCACAGAACAAATCTTGGCAAAAAGCGTCGCCTGAAAGTCGTAACATCAAGAAGTGAATAAAGTTACCAACCAGATGTTTTCAAAAGAGAATTAGGGCAATGCGAAACGAGGCTGAAATAATTTGGAGCCGAGCTGTGAAAAAGCTCAAATCGATGCTCAATGATGATGTCTTCAAGCTTTGGTTTGCCCCCATCAAACCTTCGCAAGTCGAGAATTCCACCTTGATCCTGGAAGTCGCCAATGATTTTTGCGAGGTATGGCTCAAGGACAATTACCATCAACTCCTTGAAGAAGTGGTTGAGGATGCAAGTGGGCAAAGACTTCAGGTGCGCTATCAGTGCAAGTCCAGCAGCGAACCAAGCAGCGAACCATCATCGCCTCAGTCCAGCCAGAACGCTCAGGCCAACCCATCAGAGTCCAAAACCATCGGCGGGCACGCTGAAGGGCAACCTTCGCAGACCGACCACGCTCGGCGAGCCTCCACGCCCGACGCGGCTACGGCCAAATTCAACCCTTTCTACACCTTTGACTCCTTTGTCGTAGGAGCCAATAATCGAATGGCTTACAGCGCCGCTCTTGCCGTTGCTCAGTCTCCTGGTAAATCCTACAACCCCTTGTTCCTTTATGGAGGAGTGGGACTTGGCAAGACCCACCTGCTGCATGCCATCGGACAACAGGCGATTGGTAAGCGCCCAAACGCAAGGGTGTCCTACCTTTCCTGTGAAAAGTTCACCAACGAGTTCATCGATGGGATCCAAAACAACCAGCTCGTAAAATTCCGCAAGCGTTATCGCCAAACCGACGTATTGCTAATTGACGATATTCAGTTCCTTTCCGGTAAAGAGCGTATCCAGGAAGAATTTTTCCATACCTTCAACGCACTCCACGAAGCGCATAAACAGATCGTTTTGAGTTGTGATCGTCCGGCATGTGAAATTGACGGTCTCGAACAGCGCCTGAGTTCTCGGTTCGAATGGGGCTTGGCCGCCGACCTTCAGGCTCCGGATGTCGAAACCAGACTGGCAATCCTACTAAAGAAGGAACAATCCCTGGGTGTTTCGCTGCCGCGCGAAGTCGTGGAGTATATTGCGACGAATATTCGAGCCAACATTCGCCGACTGGAGGGAGCTCTGATGCGAGTCGCTGCTTTCGCTTCATTGACCAAGAAGGAAATCACTCTGGAGTTAGCTGAGCAGCTTCTGCGTGAAACCCTTCAAGAGGAAGGGCGTTCGGCCATCAGTATCGAAAGCATCCAGAAAAAGGTCGCCGAACATTACGATATTCGACTGGCAGACATGACAAGTCGCAGGCGACCCGAATACATTGCCTTTCCCCGACAAATTGCGATGTATCTCTCGCGCCAACTAACGGAGAGTTCACTCAATGTGATTGGCGGTGCCTTTGGGGGACGAGATCACGGTACCGTGCTGCATGCATGTCGACTAGTCAAAGACCGCATGGAAATGGACCCATCAATCCGTCAAGCAGTACTTTACCTTGAACGGCAGTTTCAGTAAATCGGCAGCCGCAAATGGCAATCCTAAGCCATGCATCAAAAGCCCTCAGGAACTCGAGGAATCATCTGAGTAGCTTCGATAAGTCTCTCGAAATTGGACTCTGGTCTCTCTTTTCATCATGGATGGGTTCGCCGCAGAGAGTGGCAGGACACAGCTCCATAGGCATGCTCAAATAATACCTTTCATTTAGCTTGGCACTCTTTGAGTTAAAGGCCCGAAATCATTAAAAATATCTACTCCAGTCGTTTCAGCATCGGTCATGCCCGCCAGGATGCTTGAGTAATGGAAGGTAGGCACACCGAATCGAATGGTGGCGCTTGCTGGAGTGTTGATGATTCCTGAAATCAGCCCTTTTTGACAAATGAGCTGATGCGCTCCATGGCAGTTTCAATCTCCGCGAGTGAGGTCGCAAAGCAGCAGCGCAGGAACCCCTCGCCGCCTTCTCCGAAGGCTGTCCCTGGGACACAGGCTACTTGAGTCTCCTCAAGTAAGCGGATGGCGAAGGATCGAGCATCCAGACCGGTGGATTCAATGGATGGAAAAGCGTAGAAGCTGCCGCGGGGAAGATGACATGGCAGCCCCATGTCGTTGAATGCTTTCACGATGAAGTTGCGCCGTAGCTTATATGCCTCTCGCATTTCACGAATAGCCTGGTCACCATGTAAAAGCGCTTCAGTGGCAGCTTCCTGACTGGTGATACCAGCACACAACATGCTGTATTGATGGATACGCAGCATGGCATCCAACAGGTTCTGAGGCGCGCAAGCATAGCCTATCCGGAAACCGGTCATGGCATAGGCCTTTGAAAAACCGTGGAGCAAGATGGTTCGCTCCCGCATGCCTGGCAGTGATGCGATGCTTACATGCTCTCCTTCGTATGTCAGTTCCGAATAGATCTCATCGCTGATCACCACCAAATCATGTTTGCAGGCAATGGCGGCGATGCGCTCCAATCGGCGGCCATTCATGGTCCCGCCCGTAGGATTGGTAGGAAAATTGAGGATGATCGCCTTGGTTTTCGACGTCACAGCGGCTTCCAATGCCACAGGGTCGAGAGCAAAGGCATCCTGATGGTGACAGACCACTGGCACTGGAACTCCGTGAGCCAGAACAATACTTGGAGCATAGCTGACGTAGCATGGAGTGTGGAAAATCACCTCATCTCCAGGATCGATCAATGCACGGCAAGCCAGATCCAGTGCCTCGCTCACACCGACAGTGACGAGTATTTCGGAAACCTCATCATAGGAAACCCCGAAAAAGGATTGAACATATTGAGAAATGGCTTTTCTCAAACGCGGGAGCCCCAGGTTGGAAGTATAGGAAGTGTGTCCCTTTTCCAGTGAATAGATTGCAGCCTCAAGAATGTTCCAAGGAGTAACGAAGTCAGGCTCCCCCACACCGAGGGAAATCACATCGGGTTGCCCTTGGACAAGATCAAAAAAGTCACGAATACCCGACCTGGCAATCGAGGCCACATGACGAGCAATGGGAGATGAATTTGAAGCGCCAGGTTTCATGAGGAATGAATCCGTGCAGTGGATGAGGGAGCCAATGGACGATCCCCGAATCCATCATGCCGCAGCCGCATCCTTGGATTTGAGTCGGAGACGAGGTTTGGCTCGTCCTTCAGCCGCAGCTCGTGTGATTTTCACGCTCTCGACGTCGTCCCTACCGGGAACTTCATACATCACATCGAGCATCAATTTTTCGAGCATGCCTCTCAAGGCACGAGCACCGGTTCCCTTCAGGATCGCCTGGCGAGCAAGCGCCCGGAGTGCATCATTGGAAACCTCCAATGCCACACCCTCCAACGCCAGAAGCTTGGAGAACTGCTTGATAAGAGCATTCTTGGTCACGGTCATGATCGAAACCAACTGATCTTCAGTGAGCTCATCCAGAACCGTCGTCATCGGTATACGCCCAATCAATTCAGGGATAAAGCCATAGGACACCAGATCTTCAGGTTCGACATATTTGCAGGCGGCTCGGCTGACTGCAGCAGGGCTGCTGGAGCCTCCAGAGCTTGCCGCGTGAAAACCAAGCTTACCCTTGCCCAGGCGGCGCTCGATCATCTTGTCTAGACCCACAAAAGCACCCCCGCAAATGAAAAGAATATTCTTGGTATTGACCTGGATGTATTCCTGCTGAGGATGTTTCCGCCCCCCTTGAGGAGGCACATTGCAGATGGTCCCCTCCATGATCTTGAGCAAAGCCTGTTGCACACCCTCACCTGAAACGTCTCGAGTGATGGAAACATTTTCAGTCTTGCGGGCGATCTTGTCGATTTCGTCGACGTAAATAATCCCCATCTCAGCACTCTTCACGTCGAAATCTGCATTCTGGAGCAATCGCAGAATAATGTTCTCCACATCTTCTCCAACGTATCCAGCCTCAGTGAGGGTCGTGGCGTCGACTAGGGCATAAGGAACATCCAGGGCCTTGGCCAAGGTGCTTGCCAAGAGGGTTTTGCCAGACCCGGTCGGGCCAATCATCAAAATATTACTTTTCTCGATCACGACCTCACTGAGTTCATGGTCGGCATCCAAAAGACCTTGGCCATCGTTGCATTCGGCATGAACCCTCTTGTAGTGATTGTGGACGGCAACAGCCAATGTTTTCTTGGCGTCCTCCTGCCCTACACAATATTCATCGAGAATGGATTTGAGTTCTTTAGGGCGAAGCAAATTAAGCTTCTTGGCACTCGCCTTGCCAGTGGACTTGAATTCCTTGTCCAGAACGCTCTTACAAACCAGCACGCAGGAATCGCAGATGTACACCTGCGGACCTGCAATTAACTTGCGGACCTCTGAATGAGACTTGCCGCAGAAGCTGCACATGGTAAGTTGAGTGGGTCTGGCCATGATATCAGGATTGAGCCGAAGCGACTTCTTTCTGGGATTTGACGACCTCATCCACGAGACCATAATCCTTTGCCTCTTCCGCACTCATGTAGTTGTCACGATCACAATCCTTCTCAACCTGTTGCTGATCCTTGCCGGTATGATGGGAAATGATTTCGTTCAAACGAGATTTTAATTTGAGCATGTAGTTGACGCGAATTTCCACATCGGACGCTTGGCCTTGAGCGCCACCGAGAACCTGGTGGATCATGATATTGGCATTAGGTAAGGCAAAACGCTTGCCTTGGGTCCCGCCACAAAGGAGAACCGCACCCATGCTTGCTGCCTGACCAATGCAATAGGTGTTCACATCGCAGGTCATGAACTGCATGGTATCATAAATGGCCAGGCCTGCAGTCACCGATCCCCCCGGCGAATTGATGTAGAGGTGAATATCCTTCTTGGGGTCCGCATTCTGCAGGAAGAGCAACTGGGCAATGATGACATTGGCCACCTGATCATCCACAGGTGTCCCCAGGAAAATGATGCGATCCTTGAGAAGCCTTGAGTAAATATCGTATCCCCGCTCGCCCCTTCCGGTTTCTTCTACTACATAAGGTACCAGGTAATTGAAGGTATGTTTTTGAACTTCCATTCTTTTTTGCAAACTAACCAAGCCCCATAGACCCGTCAAGGTTGCTTGTGCCGGTGAAAAAAGCTTAAGTCCACATTGCCTCCACTCAAAACCACTCCGATACGCTGGGACTGATGCCGGCTCTGAAAACCCTCAGTCAAGGCCACCGCCAGAGCGACCGCACCGCTGGGCTCCACTACCTGTTTCATTCGGCTCCACAGCAAGGTCATGGCACCCGTGATCTCAGAATCGCTGACTGTCAGGATGTCATCCACGTGGGATTCAA